>JAEEJW010000104.1 GCA_016282095.1 Ruminiclostridium sp.
ACCGCTCCTGCAGACGAGACAACCGCTCCCGCAGACGAGACAACCGCTCCCGCAGACGAGACAACCGCTCCCGCAGACGAGACAACTGCTCCCGCAGACGAGACCACCGCTCCCGCAGACGAGACAACCGCTCCTGCTGATGAGACAACCGCTCCCGCTGAAGAGACAACCACTCCCGAAGTTTTAACTCCGGAATATCCCGGCACTACAACTTCCGAAAATACAACAGATCCCGCAGACGAGACAAGTGCTCCTGCTGATGAGACAACCTCTCCTGCTGATGAGACAACCTCTCCTGCTGATGAGACAACTGCTCCCGCAGACGAGACAACCGCTCCTGCAGACGAGACCACCGCTCCTGCAGACGAGACAACCGCTCCCGCTGACGAGACAACTGCTCCCGCTGACGAGACAACTGCTCCCGCTGACGAGACAACTGCTCCCGCAGACGAGACCACCACTCCCGCAGACGAGACAACTGCTCCCGCAGACGAGACCACCACTCCCGCAGACGAGACAACTGCTCCCGCAGACGAGACCACCGCTCCTGCTGAAGAAACAACTGCTCCGGCAGATGAAACAGAAACTCCTGCGGACGAGACAAGTACTCCTGATGGCGAAACAGCTACTCCCGATGAGAACAATGTAGCTCCCACAGTCGGAGAAACTCCTCAGGAAACAACTGCTCCTACAACCGAAGGAACTCCTGCAGATGATGATACAGTTCCTACAGATACAACATCTTCCGAGGATAACGAAACACCGGACAATGTTCCCGACAACAACGTAACTCCGCCTGAATACACAACTCCTGCGGAAAACAATGATGTTCCAGAAAATACCGATCCGGTAAACGATGATACTCCTACGGACGACAACGACATTCCTACGGATGACGATGACATCCCTACAGACAGTGATGACGATGATGATCTCATTCTTACCGAGATCACATACAATTCCGATGATGATGAAGGTATTGAATTCCCTGAAAACCCGACGCCTCTCGGATTCATCGACTTTGATGAAAACATGACTCCTCTCGGAGAGTTCCCGAACATCGCTTCCTCTGACAACCCTGCTACCGGAGTTGCATCTCCTGTGGCTGCCGGAGCTGCCGCTATCGCTTCACTTGCACTTGCGTTCAAATCCCGCAAGAAGAAAAAATAAGCTCAAAACCAAAAACTCACCGCTTCGGCGGTGAGTTTTTTTGCTTAAACTATTGACAAATCTTTTATTATTTGGTATAATGTTATCTGTTATATGTATGTGCCACTAGCTCAGGCGGCAGAGCACCTGCCTTTTAAGCAGGGTGTCCCGGGTTCGAATCCCGGGTGGCACACCAATAAGGTTTAGGCTCCGGTTGGCTTTGTTAAGCCAAAGCCGGAGTTCTTTTTTTCTCTCAGATACGGCTTTTGTCCGTAATTTGTCCGTAATTTTTTTTAAGCTGCGGACTTGCCGTAAGTTTTATATCGTTTTGTTTCTTCTTTTACCTTGTTTTATCTTCCAAAACGAGAGGAAAAATGATTTTTCTTTAAATATTTGTGCCTTTGTGTAATAAAATCGGTAATATTTCGTTCTGCCGGAGCGTAATTCCCGGGCGACAAATCTGCTTCTCCGCCGATTTTATGCCTTTATTATGCGATTCCCCGGACTTTGCTCTTTTGGGGACAAGTTTTTTGTCCGTAGTTTTGTCCGTAGTTTCTTATGGACGCGGGGTCCTTCGTGTTCCGTTATCGCGGGGACGCTTCCTTGTGATCTTCACGACATTCCTTGTTGTAGAAGTCTCCGCCCCCTTTACTACCGGTGATTTGTGAACCTCGACCGGCACGGGAATGACTGCTGGAGCCGCTGTGCTTTCCTTCTGATTGTCACCGTCAAGCTCAAGGACTGTGCTTATGACCGATTCAGCCCGCGCACTGGCCTCCTGAAAGGCGTGCAAGTATATCCCGGTCGTAGTTCCTATCGAAGAGTGTCCTAAAACCGATGATACTGTAGCCACATCGACATTTGCGTTGATGAGGGCGGAAGCGTAAAAATGGCGGAAACAATGAATTCCCCGGAACTCTATGCCGTTCTTTTCACAAAACTTCCTGAACCAGTCCTCAGGTGTTCTGATGTTCATCGGAGATCCGTTCCACTTCACAAAGAGCCTGTCGTGATCCTCCCACTTGCTGCCGTATTTCTCACGTTCCTTGTCCTGCTCGGCTTTGAACTCCTTAAGAAGAGAAATAACCGAGGCAGAGAACTGCTGTGAGCGCTTAGACTTTTCTGTCTTGGTCGTGTCGGTGTAAATACCGCGGGCGACCGTATAGTTTGATGTACGGCGGACACTGATAACACGGGTTTCCCAGTCGATGTCCTTCCATTCAAGTCCGAGAAGCTCTCCGCGGCGGAAACCGCTGCTTGCAGCAAGAATAAAGAATGCGCGATACTTCAAGGGCGCCGTTTTCAGCAAATCTATGATCTGCCTGACCTCGTCGATGGTGTAGATCTTCTTTTCGGGCTTGTAGCCCTTCGGAACTCTCACACGGGCGCAGGGATTGTCATCGATCATGCCCATTCTGATAGCATAGCTGAAAACATCGGATATGAGGCTGAGATGATGTACAACTGTCTTTCGTGCCAACGGCTTTCCGGTTTTCAGGTTTTTGCCGTTCTGGGCGAGGTCATTGATAAATTCCTGTATCTGCAGCGCGGTTACTTTACCAAGGCTGATGTGTCCTAATGCAGGATATACGCGGTTGGTTAGTCCTCTCATTCTTTCCAGCGATGTGCTGCGCAGGTTTACCTCAGCGTATTCCTTGAACCATTCCTCGGCAAATGCCTTGAACTTGATATTGGCGGAACGCCAGCAGCTCTTGCAGTGTTCCTCAAATTCAGTCGCTATCCTTTGAAGCTCCTTCTCGACCTGTCTGTCGGACAATGTGGGATCGGGCTTCCATGTAGTGGTTCTTTCAATCTGATTGCCTTTATCGTCCATTCCGCAGCTTACTCGTATCTGGTATGAGTTGCCGCGTTTTCTTATATATGCCATATTTCCTCCTGACCGGAAAAAATACAGCAACCTCCGGTAATATTATATCACATTCCGTTATGCTGGTCAAGCCGGAGGCTGCCTATTTCCTCTCAATACTGCATTACCGACTGAAGATACCCGATCAGACTGTCTTTGTTTACGAGTATCTTGCCTCTACTGCCTTCGCCCGCTCGTATGTACCTGATCTTGTCCTGCTTAACGAGCTGGCGTACCGTGTTGGGTTTCAGTCCCTCGATCATTTCCGTACACTCCTGGATAGTGAGCAGTATCGGAATCGCCGGTTCTGTGACCGCAGGCTTTATTTCCTCAGTCATTGTGTTTTCAAGCATTGCGAGCAATATCTTGATCTGTTCGATGATCTCTGTTTTCTTATGCATAAGAAGTACCTCCATTTATTAATTTATTGTACCTATATTATGATAACGATAAGCGCCTTATAGGTGCATAGGTGTTTCTATGTCCCTGACAACTAAAACCCGACAATCTTGAATAAAAGACCTATATCTTTGTTCCTTTGCCTTTTTATATTTTTATATTATTTAGTTGTTTTTGTTGTCAGAAAAGAGTAAAAGGCTCTGTAAAGCCAAATCTACCGGCAACGAACCCGACAACGGACTGACAATATACCAGGCAACGAATGGTCAATCGAAGGGATAGTCATCATTTCCCGGCGGGGCGTGAACGGTATTTTCGGTGTTCGGAACATTCGTTGTCGTCTGTTCGTTGTCGGGAACACGGACTCTTTCCCAGCCCTTCTGTCTTCCGTAGTATTCGAAGTGACGGGGATTTGAGAACGCCAGCCAGCCTGTGACGCTGTTGTTCATGATGTCATTGATCTCCCTGATGTCGAGCCTTCTCGGTTCCTCTGAGCCGCGGCCGAGCGCCTCGGCAAACAACATCTTCGAGCAGACCGTGTCCCGCCCGCAGGTATCGAGAAACTCCTGTATCATGCCGAGCTTGGTGTCCTCGGGCATAAAGCTCTGTTGGAGATTTTTCACATAATCCTGCAGCTCCTTCGGCAAGGTCAGCTTATAGTCGTGCGCTCTGTACAGCGTCATGGCCTCCGCCCACATCTGGTCGATGTATTCGCGCGATGCCTTTTCATCATCGAGAATATGCATCTCCGCCTGCTCCGGATGTACCGGTATCGGGATAAACCGCCTGTTGCCCGTGCGGTCAAGCGGGAGAAAATCAAGCGCGTTTGATGTGCCGCCGAAAACACACTGACGAAGCCTGTCCTGCGGGTGTATCTCATACGGCACCTTGTAGGTGTCCTTCTGCTTTGAAAGAAACGACTTGATCTCTTCAATGCTTCTGGCATTTCCTGTTGCGATCATCTCCGACATCTCGATTATCCAGTGTCCCTGCAGCTTCCTATAGATGTTCTCGTCGTCAAGCCGCCTGATGTCATCGGTGAACCAGTCGTCCTTAATGGCAAGCAGCCGGAAGAATGAGGACTTTCCCGCGCCCTGTCCGCCGACGAGACACAGCATATACTCAAACTTGCAGCCGGGCTCATATATTCTGTTCAGCGCGCCCATCATAAACAGCTTCATAACCTCATAGGTGTAGGCGTTCACTTCCGCACCGAGATAACGGTGAAGTGCAAAACGTATTCGCTCGGTGCCGTCCCACTCCAGCTTGCTCAGGTATTCGCAGATAGGGTGATACTTGTTATCATTAGCAATTATCTGAACGGCAGTCTCTAATTTCTTTTCGCTTGAAAGTCCATAGATCTTTTCAAAGTAATACTTTAAATAACACATATCAACGTCATTGAGCTGCGATAACTGTCTGCACCAGCCAACCGGACGTACTATATCGATCTTTTCAGTGAGCAGATTAAAGCATATCGCTCCTTTGATTCGCGTATCATACCACAGGATCTTTAGATAATTCTCAATAGAACTTATGGGACTGCCGCCCTCTTTTTTGCCTATTCTTTTAAGAACTTCGTCGGTATTCTTATTTTTCGTAAAAAAACCGTAAGTTTCCTGCCTTATTTCAGCTTTTTCCTGCTTTGATTCGGTTGAGCTTTTGTTCAAGCGATTTCACCTTCCTTGCGTTATCTGCCATGAATTCTTCCTTTTCTTCGTTTGTCATGGAAATGAACTCATCGCAAAGATAATCTATGTAGTCAATATTCAGCAGAGCTTCAAAGAAACGCCGGTCCGGGATCTCGTCATGAGAACGCGGGGCGAGGTCGCGTTTCCAGCTTCGGAGCAGTTTATAATAGTCGGTAAGAACATCGAAGCATCTGCGCTCAGCTTTTTTGAAACGCTCTTCATTTTTTCGACGTTCGGCTATTATGCTTGGCGCGGTTCCTTGTCCCGTGCCTTCGTATGAGATACCGAAGTCGGACGCTAACTTGGATGCGGCATCTTTCGGAGATAATCCGAACAGCTTGCCGACAAAGTCGATAACATCTCCGTCCTCGCCGCAGCCGAAGCAGTGATAACGCGCATCGACCTTCATACTCGGGTTTCTGTCATTGTGGAACGGACAACACATCATACCGTATCTGCTTACTGTCGATCCGTACAGCTCTGCTGCCTGCCTTGTCGTGACCGACTGTTTTACTGATCTGAACAGATCCATGTAAATCCCTCCTTTGATTTGAAATATCTTTTCATCGGTTACATGGTCTGCCTCTGATATCGTAAAAGATTATCATATCATCGCCTCCGTTTTCATAATCTGAATATATTATGATTACGGAAAACGCCGTTGAGGTAATTTCAACTCCTTCGTATAAGTGGAACCTGATTTTTTTCGTCCGATTTCTACATTTTCCGACACATTCAAATAAAAATCGTCAGGATTTGACCGGCGAAAAAGCTCGATTTATGTCGAACGTCTTTTTTTAACACATAGCACTTCCCCAAAATGTTCAGCCCGGACTTATCCGAATGTCGTCGCTATCATAATAAGTATGTAGATATATTGATGATTGGAGTTTTCATCATGGGCTGAAATTATCAGGGACTGCGCCGTGAATAAGAAACAGGTATAAGATCTGTTTTACTGAGCGCATCTTGATAACGAGGCTTGCTGTCATGATCCGATGGATAAAATGTGATGAAAGGACTTCTGAATGTCAGGAAAAATACGGGTGTACGGTTCGTAATGCAATATGATCCGCACTGCCTGTGGTCCGGAATACGGATGACATAACCACTTATCTGCCAAAAAATCGAGGAAATGCGGTGATTTTTATGGGATTTATCATGACGCACGTCAGGGGCGCGCAAGCTCTAAACGCCGTTCCAAAGGGGACGCACTTAACAACGAATTAAAATTTCATATGGCGGAGCAGCAGCGTTTCTGTTGAAAAGGTCTTAAAAAGACCGGTTTTTTCACGGGCTAACTATACCTAAAAGAAAAAACGACAAATACCGACATAAAAAAACAAGCCCCTTATTCAGGAGCCCTATATAAAAAGTATTCCTGCATAAGGGGCAGCTTTATTTTTACATACTGAATTCGTGCGAAAAACTAATAGTTTGACCTGATGTTTCCGACCGCTTTATCGCTTCCTCGCCGCTATCATAATAAATATAGAAAAGGAGACTCGGTTGTTGAGCGGGTCTCCTCTTTCTGGAATATTAATAAGGTGGTGCTTTATTATGGAACTAATGGAAAAGAAACTCTACTTCAAAGTCTGCGAGGATTACCCCGAGTATCTGGTCAGCAAGGACGGCCGCGTATACTTCGAACCGTATGACGAGTTGATCAGCCCGATAAAGATTGGCAGTGTCTGGTTTGTCGAAATATGGTCAGGCTCGTCGAATCAATATGTGAAAGTGGCGGAGATGATTGCACGAACTTATCTTCGGCACAACATCGGCGACAGGCTGAAATGTAGATCCTGCAATTGGAATCATTACAATCTGAACAATTATGAATGGTATCAGCCCGACAAAGAAGCAAAGCCTGTGAAATGGCGCGCTATCCGCGATTATAACACCTATGAAGTGTCAAACGACGGCTGGGTGCGAAACATCAGAAGTCTTCAGGTGCTTCGTCCGACGTTTATGGACAGAAAGCTTTGCGTAAGGTTATATAACCCCAAGACTCATTCCACAAGGATATGTGCGGTGGAAAAGCTTGTATATGAAGCCTATGTTCGTACGCCAACAAAGCGTTATGTCCTCTCACACGTTGATTATGACCCGTACAACAACCGCGTGGATAATCTGAAATATGCCGGATATGCAAGGTCCTACCAATTCAAAGGAAAAACTGTCTGCGAATTCTCGCCGGACGGAGATTTCGTCAAAAAATGGGATTCGGCTTCCGCAGCGGCAAAAGAATACAACATAAAAGCAGATCATATCCGGGAATGCTGCAACCATATGAGAAAAAGTGCCGGTTGGAAGGTGTGGCGCTGGGACGGTGATCCGTTAAGTGTATATGATCTTCTGGATTTTCCAAGAAAGCACAAGGGAGAACGCCTTGTCCGTATCCCGGGTACCTTCGCTTATGTATCAAATTACGGAAGAGTCATTGATACAAGGCGGGAAGGTCATGAATATATCCCGGATCCATACGGCAGAGTAAAGATAACCACTAACGGCAAGCCAATTCAGAGAAAGCTTCACCAGCTTGTCGCCGAGACTTTCCTTCCAAACCCGTATGGATACAAAAGAGTTGTATTCATTGACGGGAACAAGAAAAACTGTAATGTGAACAACCTCAGGTGGGCGAAGGAACGGTCTTATAAAGATAACTCTCCGCGATAATACCGATACGATTATGACCGAGCTGGCGGCTCACTTCGAGCATGGCGGCGCGGTCAAATTTTTCGCCAGCACGTTCTTTACGCATTATGTACAGCTCGTCCGGAGCGAGCTCCTCAATGGGCCGCGCAAGCTCGTAATACAGTCCTTTAGCAAAGTCGCCGCGATAGTGATGATTCTGCAGCTTACCGGGCAGCGTAAGAAAAACATGCTCTTTTGGCTGGACAGCGCCCGCCATTTTCTCGATATGATCTGCATATTGCTTTCGTGCTGTAACAAAACGTTCCTTGCCGCCTTTTCCTTTACGAACGTGAACGATGACATCGCCGTTTTCATTCTTGTACACATCTTCACCCTTCAGACGAAGCATTTCACAGCGCCTAAGTCCGCAGCCGCGGTAGAAATCGACAATATCGTGATGCTTGCGTTCATACTCCGGGTCGGGTTCATGACGGGAACGCTTTATGACCTTACGCTCGCGCTTATCAAGATCGACACCGAAATTCTCCATTCTGCACTCAAACAGTTTCGCCAGCGCAGCGGCGGCAGTGTGAACCGTGAACGCAGAATAATCCTTTGCTTTCAACTCGTTCAGATATGCTTTTACATATATCCTGGCATCGCGTATCAGACGGACTTTCGGTATTTCTTCATTTTTCTTAAGCCAATCCACGAATTGATGGCACTGCTGCATATACGTCTCAAATGTCAGGTGAGAAAAGATACCTTTTGGGTATTTCGTGCATTCCTCACGCCGTGCCAGATACTTCGATTGTCCGAATCTAAGCTGGCTGTAAATGATAGTGTTGACCTGGTTCCTTAAAGACTTATGTTTTGACATAGCTTTGTCCTCCTTATGAGTTTTCTTGTATCTATTATGATTACGGACAGGTCATAATTAGGAAATGGCAGCACAAAAAAGATACCCGCGCCGAGAATGCTTTAAATATAAGACAAACTCAGGTACGAGGCCGCTTGTTTATAAATGCGACTGTTCCAACGGGAAAAACTAACAGTAGCCCCAGTTTCATCAGTTTATTTTTTATCGTTCCGGCATAAAAATTGACTGTTTCTTGACATTATTAAGTATGTAACGATTCGAACACAGATATAAGTGGTTATTCTGTTAGTTTTACCTATGGTATCAGTCTATTTTTCACTACAAACAGCCAATATTTATACTTGAAAAAAAGCAGGATTTGTGGTATGATAGATACAACGAGAGTAGCGAAAGTGAGGTCGTGAAAAATGGACGCTGTATCTATCGGTGCTAACATAAAGAAATATCGTATAGAAAAAGGAATTAAACAATCCGAGCTTGCGGAAAAGACCGGCGTAAGCGCAAACTACATCGGAATACTCGAACGCGGCGATAAAGCCCCATCGCTTGCTATGCTCGTGGACATTGCAAATACGCTCGGTGTTACTGCGGATATGCTTCTGCATGGCGTTCTGAACGACAACTACAAGATCAAAGGCTCGCTGCTGCTCGATAGAATAAATGCACTCCCGAAAAAAGAACAGGATAGGATATTCGCTGTGGTCGAGGCTCTTATCGAGCATGCGGAGTAATTGCATATAAAACTGAAAATTCTGTGAAAAGACCGATTCTTACGGTCTTTTTTTCATTTTCCCTCTTGAATTATAACTAAAAGTATGCTATAATAACTTATAGAAACAAGTGTTTCTATTAGTTATTGACGAAGGGAGAAATCATTATGAAAAATAATAGAATATTTATAATCGCATTGTGCTCCTGCATCCTGCTCGCTGGGTGCAGCGAGCCGCATCATAACAGTAATCTGACAATGGAAGAAATTATGCTGACGGAGATAAATGATCCGCTTTGCGCTCCGGGTGGTGACTATAATACCGGAAAAACGACGTCGGTCACGATAACAAAATCAAAGGAAACTACTGCTAAAAAAATGAATGCTGTTAAACGCTCAAAGGCTTTCATCGACGATTACACCCACAAGTATTACTACAACACTCTTACCGATACTCAAAAAGCGTATTACAGGTACTGTTTCAACAAGAAAAGATATTCAATAAACGGTCCGGAGCCCAATTATTCTTCCACAGATAAGGACATTGCCTATTATGCTTTTCAAAGAGAGAATCCCCATTTGCAGCTTTATCCTACCCAGTATCAAATTGATAACAAGCTTACAAGTATGACTCCTAAGAAGCGGAACAAAATCTTTAAGGCAGCAAAAGCTATAGCTGATAAAGCGTGCATGTACGACCGGACGTTTGATAAGATCAAGGTCATTCACGACGAGCTGCGTGATCTTATCACCTACGAGTCCTACAAAGAAATGGAATCGGCGTTCATTGAAGGTAAAGCCGATTGCAGCGGTTATGCAGACGCTTTCTGCGTAGTCTGCCAGCTTGCGGGCATAGACTGTATCGTTGTATGGGGGAAGGCAAATAACAGAGCGATAAACGATGATCATGCCTGGAATATGGTGAAGATCGGTGATGACTGGTACAACGTAGATGTGTGCTGGGATGACGTCAGACTCTTTACCCACACATATTTTCTTAGGACTGATAAAGCCTTTAGCAGTAATCACACAGTTAAAATGCCGATATCCTGTCCGAAAGCAACAAAGCGTTATCCCGTGGACCAATACGGGAACGAGGCTGCGTGATCCTATTTTTCTTCCGACGTTATCATAATAGGTATAGCGATGATTTGATGAAAGGAGTTATATCGCTATTATGAAACGAAAGGCAGGAAAAGAATATGGACGAACTGAAAATTACAAACGGCGCAGATGTAGTAAAGATTATCGAATCCCTGTATTACGGTGAGATCAGACCTTGTGAGGAATGCGGCGCTTTGTCGGAAAAGATGAAAGCTGCCGAATACGAGCTCGCTGCAGTAACGGATAAGCTTATGAAAGCCAACCCGGGGCTGAGCGAGCTTTGGGAAGAAAGGCAGGAAAAGCAGTCCATACTCGACAGCATCTACGCTGTCAATGAGTTTGGAAAAGGACTTGCACTGGGCATAAGGCTCATGCAAATCGGAATGAAGGGTTCATGATAGCAGAATGCCCGCTGTATCGAAGGTTTTCTATCTCAGTAATCATGCGGTGTTTTGAAAACCTTCCGAACGACCTCCAGTCGTGCTTGTACGGCGGGCTTTTCCTAAGGTCGCAAATCAGCTGTTCTTTATTTCGCTGCGCTCCCATTTCGAATGGCTGATTTGCGCTGAACCTTTACAATTTGCATTGTACATTATTACCTGTAAAAAAGGAACGGAGCAGCTTTTTTGCTGCTCCAAAAGATTAGTTTTTATCACAGTTGATGATTATTTCAGAAATATACTCACAGGACTCCTGTATAGTAAAGCAGAATCTTTATACCTTAGGTCTTTTTGTTATTGATTCTATTGCGGCTTTGAATATTCAAAAATAAAACCTCTCTGAAAGAAATGTACATTGTGCGGTACGCAGATGATTTCAAGATATTTTGCCGAAAAAGAAGCGACGCAGACAAGGTATTTATTGCAGTCACAAAGTGGCTTAAAGAAAGGCTTAAACTTGACATCAGCGAGGAAAAGTCAAAGGTTGTAAATCTCAAAAAGCATTACTCTGAATTTCTGGGGTTCAAGCTCAAGGCAGTCAAAAAGGCTGGTAAATATGCGGTAAGGTCATATATGTCTGATAAGGCGGCAGAACGTGAAACGGACAAGCTGATAAAGCAGATAAAACTGATACAGCATAGTAAAAACGATACCGATTTGATTATGCACGTTAAGCAGTATAATTCAATGGTGTTCGGTATTCACAATTATTACAGATACGCGACAGTGATAAATCATGATTGTATGAAAATGCAGTTTAGGATAAACCGCGTAATGTATAACCGTCTCAAAAGGCTCAAAAAGACTGGTACAGTCACAAGAAAATACATTGCCGATAACTACGGTCAAAGTAAAATGATTCGCTTTCTCAGTCAAGAGCCGATATGCCCTATTGGTTATATTCAGACTAAAAACCCGATGTATAAAAAGACGAAGATATGCAAATATACGCCCGAAGGACGCGAAGAAATACATAAAACTCTCAGGTTTGATGAAGGTGTATTGACGGTGCTTCACCTGCTTGCACAGGCTTACATTCCAAACCGAAGCATTGAGTATATGGATAACAGGGTCTCGCTCTATGCCGCACAATACGGCAAATGCGCCGTGACTGGAAAGGTCTTATGGATTGACGAGTTACATTGTCATCACATAAAGCCGATAAGTCAAGGCGGGACAGATGAGTACAGAAACCTTGTAATAGTCCACAAAGACGTACATAAACTTATACACGCAGTTAAAAGCGATACAATAAACGCATATCTTGAAAAGCTAAAGCCTAATAAATCTCAGCATGATAAAATCAACAAATTCCGAATATTGGCGGGTAATCCCGCGATTGAAAAGTTTTGAAACCTTTGAAAGTAATACCAATCTAACGAAATTGTAATACTGATGGAACGCCGTATGAGTATGAAAGTCTCATGTACGGTGTGGAACGGGGGAAAACTCGGAGATTATATCAAAGAGTTACCTATCGTTATCTTTGCCCAAGATAGAGGGCTTGGAAATGGTATTCTCGGCAGCGCGTTCCCGTAAAATATCTATCGTGGCGATAATTCAGTCTCTTGCGCAGTTTGAGAAAACCTACGGCAAAGAGGGCGCAGAGATCATCGTGGACAACTGCCAATGCACTCTGTTTGGCTCGTTCGCTCCCAACAGCAAGACCGCGGAGGCTATGTCCGCAAACCTCGGAAAGCAGACCGTTCTCTCCGGTTCGCTGACAAGATCGGCGGGGCGCGACGGCAACAATCGCCAGCTTCAGATGATCGAACGACCGCTCATGACCGTGGACGAGCTGAAGTCAATGCCGAAAGGTCACTTCGTCGTGATGAAAACAGGCTGTCACCCGATGCAGACGGTGTTGAAGCTGTTCTTTAAATGGGGCATCGTGTTCGAGAAAGAGCCGTACTCCATTCCCGAAAAATCCGAGCGCAAGGTGTATTACAGCGATGTCGCGGAGGTCGAGAAGGCTATCGTGGCGAAGTATGGGATAACGACACCCGAGCCGTCTCCGCCGCAGCAGATGAAAGTGCCGATGTCGGGCAAGGTCAAGACGAAGAAGCAGTCGTTTGTTGTGGTGGATGATGATATTGAATAATAATATCCCGAATAGAGCCGGATCGAGGCTCTGTTCGGGAGATCATTTTTTATGTCTTCAAAAATTGATCTTTCTGTTTACAAACTCAAAATTATATGCTATAATAATTCTCAGATCCATAAAACTGACGGAAAGCCGGTGATCCCGCTGCTGACATATACATTCGCCACATACATACAGGACAACTATATCACGCTGCTGCTGTTAATGCTGTACAAATGATCTTACAGAAAATTGTGCAATACGCAGAATTTTCGGACTTTTTTTGAAAAAGTGCCAAAAACGCCGTTTTTTGTGATACTGCTGTGATAGTGGGTGTGCTATAATAAAGTGTTACGGGATAGTGTGCTTCTTTCGGAAGTTTTCCAAAGCGCCGCATCCTTGCGGCGCTTTGGAAAACTTCCTTACGACATCCGTGTCTTAGGAGCGTGATATTTTCCATTATGAGGGGGGATCGTATCTGACATTACAAGATATATCCGCAAAATACGGACTCAACGATGAAGAACAGCTTATTTTCAACGAATATACGCTGAACCGCTTTGCCGGAGCAAATGAGATCAAAGACCCGGACACTTCGTTCCTCGGTCTGTGGGATAAGATCCTTTACTATGCGGAAATGTTCGGTGACGATAAGGCGATAAACGACAAGATATGCGCCGCTCGCCCGGTGAGCTTCAACTCGCCGGAAACGCTGAAAATAAAGATGTTTGATTCCGCGGCGGGGAGGATCCCGATAATATATGTCCGTGATACGGCGGATTTCGAGCAGCTCGTGACGAACATCGCCTACAAAGGCGTCCGCCCCGATAACATCTCTACGACAGGCGCTTCGTTTATCCACGGAAAGACAACGCGGTTCATCATTCTTTCCGCGAAGCCGTACAGCAATGTTCCCGCTTCCGAGCTCGGACTTTCCGATGATGCCGAATGGCTCGAAAAGTCGATGCTGCTGCGGCAGAATCATGAATGTACCCACTATTTCACCAAGCAGACATACGGGATAACGAACAATATCCTGCACGACGAGATAATGGCGGACTTTATCGGGATATATGACACATTCGGTTTCTACAAAGCGGAGTGGTTCCTGCGGTTCATGGGCATTATCGAGGGCAGCGGCGGACGGCTCATATTCTACACAAAGGACTTGCCGAGAAAGGTTCGTAAAGCGGTAGCGGAGCTTACGGAAAACGCTGCGTACAGTCTGGAGAAATGGTCACTGACCGGCGGCTTCAAGGCAATGGCGACCGCCGAGCGGATAAAATATATGTGCAAAGCCGGTCTTGACGGAATGATACAGGAACGATAAAATACGGAAATCGACCGGCATCTTGCGGTTACTTCCGAATAAACAAATTTTCAGAAAGACGAGGAAAAAACATGAGCAAAAAGACGAAAAACACTCCGGAAGAAAAGGATCTGAGACTCGATCTCGACGATCTCGATGCGGTATCGGGTGGTCTCGCTAATCCCGCTTATCTGCCCGATGAGGAGCCTGAGGAGGACGACGCGGATCACAGTCAGGGTCTTGGCATAGGTGTACGCAAGCCCCGTAAAAAAGGCGGGATGCCCGGCCGCCCGTAACGGCAAAATAATTTACAGGAGGATAACACCTTGAAAACAGTAGCAGAAAACGATAAGCTCACATTCTTTCCGGAGGGAAAGATCCATACCAACAATGCCGTACAGCTCGAAGGAGAGATATTCGACGCTATAAAGGCATACGGCGGAGACAATATCGTGTTTGACGCTTCAAAGCTGACATATATATCGAGTGCGGGACTGCGTATGCTTCTTAAGGTGCAGCAGACGAAAGATAAGCCGATACAGATAATAAATGTTTCCGACGATGTCTATGAAGTATTCAGCGTCACCGGCTTTGCCGAGTTTCTCAACGTGAGAAAAAGGCAGTAAATATACCCGATAAAACAAATCAATTTCAATGACAGATCATTCAGGAGGAATAGGTATGAACATCAGCATCACAAAGAACGGAACGGAGCTCAATGTAGCGGTCGAGGGCAGACTTGACACCCTGACCTCTCCGGAGCTTGAGGAAAAGCTCGAGGACGAACTCGACGGAATGGAGAAGGTAGTCTTCGATTTCGGCAAGCTTGAATACATAAGCAGCGCAGGTCTTCGCGTCCTTGTCGGCGTCGCTCAGGAGATCGACGATGAAGAAGGTGTTATCATCCGCAATATCACGGATCCGGTCAGAGATGTATTCGATGTGACCGGATTTACGGACGCGTTTGTTATCGAGTAACGGGAGGACACGGAAATGGCTGAAGAACAGAAAAAGCAGATATTCAGACAAAAGACCCTTGACCGCATCGCTTCTCCCGAGCAGCTCACGGATTACCTTCATGTGACAAATCCCGGGATATGGGTGCTTTTCGCGGTGATAATACTGCTGCTCGCGGGATTTTTCGCTTGGGCTACCATAGGACAGCTTGAAGTGGTAACGGACGCGAAAGCGTCTGTTACGGACGGCACGGCGCAGATAACCGTTTTAAGCAGCGCACAGGTAAATTCCGGAATGACCGTTCGTGTGGGAAAAGAGGAGTTTACCGTATCAACGGTCGATGAAGATGAGCTCGGACGCACGGTAGCGTATGCGCCCGTTACACTCGCCAACGGCAATTACGACGCAAAGATAGTTGTTGAAAGCGTATCGCCGATAAGCTTCCTGCTTACCGCGTGACGAGGTGGAAAATGGCTGAAAAGAAATACAGGATAAAGCCGACCGTTACCAAGGGCGCTGCTAAGGTACCCGTTGTGATGCAGCTTGAAGCGCTGGAGTGCGGAGCCGCTTCACTTGCAATGGTAATGGCATATTACGGAAAATGGGTACCGCTTGAGCAGGTGCGCTCGGACTGCGGTGTTTCCCGCGACGGCTCAAATGCGAAAAATGTAGCGCTTGCCGCACAGCGCTACGGATTTCAGGTGGAGGGATATCGCCGTTCACCGGAGACAATACGCGAAAAGGGAGAATTTCCCTGCATAATCCACTGGAACTTCAATCACTTTGTCGTGCTTGACGGCTTCAAGGGAAAATACGCATACATAAACGACCCGGCAAAGGGCTTTGTCAAGGTGCCTATGGATGAGTTTGACAAGGCTTTCACCGGCGTGACTGTCGTAATAAAGCCCGGAAAGGATTTCGTTCCCTCCGGCAAAAAGAAAAGCACTCTGGAATTTGCCCGCAAGCGTCTTATCGGGGCAGGTGCCGCAGTGGCTTTTGTTATGCTTACGAGTATTATCAGCTATTCGTTCGGAGTGATAAATCCTATTATGTCGCGCGTGTTCCTCGATCGTATCCTCTCGGGGAATGCGGCGAACTGGCTGAACGGATTCCTTGCCGTTATGGTAGGGCTTGCGGCATTGCAGATCATAACATCATGGGCGCAGACGATCTATTCACTCAAGATAAACGGTAAGATGTCACTTATCGGCAGCTCCACATATATGTGGAAGGTGCTTCGTATGCCTATGGAGTTCTTCTCGCAGCGAATGGCGGGTGATATACAGCAGCGCCAGACGCAGAACGAGGCGATAGCGAGTACACTGATAAACACATTTGCGCCGCTTCTGCTCAATACGATAATGATGATATTCTATTTCGTCGTTATGGTAAGATACAGCATCTTACTGACGCTTGTGGGTATTTCGTCCATTGTACTTAACCTTATACTTTCGAGAGTTATCTCGGATAAGCGAATGAACCTGACCCGCATACAGATGCGTGATTCCGGCAAGCTCGCGGGAACTACTGTCGCAGGTGTCGAAATGATCGAAACGATCAAGGCGAGCGGTGCGGAAAACGGCTTCTTTCGCAAGTGGTCGGGCTTTCAGGCATCGGTAAACACACAGAAGGTAAAGTTCGCACGGTTACAGCAGTATCTCGGCTCTATTCCCCAGTTTCTTGCGCAGATATCGAATTACGCTGTGCTTATACTCGGCGTGTGGCTTTGTATGCGAGGTGAATTCACCCTCGGCGGAGTTATGGCGTTTCAGGGCTTCCTTACATCGTTTATGTCTCCTGCCATGACGCTGATACAGGCGGGACAGACCATTCAGGAAATGCGTACACAGATGGAGCGCGTCGATGATGTAATGGAATACCCGTCCGATGTCAATGTTACAAACGAGGTCTCCGACGATGTGAAGCTGAAGAAGCTCAAGGGAAATGTCGAGCTGAAAAACATAACCTTCGGGTACTCAAAGCTCGCGGCACCACTGATAAAGGACTTTTCGATGACGCTCACCCCGGGCAGCAGAGTAGCTTTTGTCGGGACATCCGGCTGCGGAAAATCAACGCTTTCAAAGCTGATCTCCGGTCTGTACAACCCGTGGGAGGGCGAGATACTCTTTGACGGCAAGCACCGCAGCGAGATACCGCGCAGCATCATGACCGGCTCGGTAGCCGTAGTCGATCAGGATATCATACTGTTTGAGGACACGATAGCGAACAATATCAAGATGTGGGACGACTCGATACAGGATTTTGAAATGGTGCTCGCTGCCCGTGACGCGCAGCTTCACGAGGATATCATGCAGCGTGAGGGCGGCTATGATTACAAGCTCACCTCGGGCGGACGCGACCTGTCCGGCGGTCAGCGCCAGAGAATGGAGATCGCCCGTGTTCTTGCGCAGGATCCGTCGATAATCATACTCGACGAGGCGACCTCGGCACTTGACGCAAAGACCGAATACGAGGTCGTCAAGGCGATAAAGGACAGAGGTATCACCTGCATAGTCATAGCGCACAGACTTTCAACTATCCGCGACTGCGATGAGATAATCGTTCTTGAACGCGGAAAGGTCATCGAACGCGGAACTCACGAAGAACTTATGGCAAAGGGCGGTGCGTACACCGACCTTGTAACTAACGAATAAGGGGGAGTGTCAAATGGGTTGGTTTGAAAAACAAGTAAAGCAAAGAGAAGATCTTGACCAGCAGCTTTTTGAGGACTCCTTCTTCCGTGCCGCGGAGGTCGTTCTCGGCAAGCGCGCGGCATCGGAAATGAGCGATGAACGCATCATCACAAGTCAGGCGATCGAGGATATCCTTAAATATTACCACTATAAGCCTGTTGAACTTCCGAAGGGTGTCAGGGATCATGAGGAGCAGCTCGATTACAGTCTGCGTCCTCACGGCATCATGCGCCGCACGGTCGAGCTTGACGAGGGCTGGTACAGGGATTCCTACGGTCCCCTGCTCGCGTATCTTAAGGAGGACGGGACACCTGTCGCGCTGCTGCCGAAGAAGATCATAGGTTATTACTATACCGACCGCAAGACCGGCAGGAATGTGACCGTCAATTCCAAAAACGCGGCGCTTTTCGAGCGTGAGGCATACTGCTTCTACAGACCTCTTCCGCAGAAAAAGCTGGGTATCCCCGATCTTATCGGATATATGAAGAACTGTCTGTCGGTATCCGATATAGTGATAATTGTTATCGCGACCTTTGCGGCGACCGTTATCGGAATGCTGATCCCGCGCATCACAAAGGGACTTACGGGTCAGGTGCTCCAGAACGGCGAACAGTCCGCGCTGATAGGTGTAACTATATGTATCGTCTGCATCGCGATAGCTTCAAATCTGATAAACTCGGTAAAGGGGCTGCTCATGCAGCGCTTACAGACTAAGACATCGGTAAGCGTGGAGGCAGCGCTCATGATGCGCATACTGACACTTCCCGCTCCGTTCTTCCGTCAGTACAGCGCCGGTGAGCTTACAAAGCGCTCGCAGTCGATAAACACACTCTGTTCAGTCATAATGAGCGTGGTATTCTCTACCGGTCTGTCATCTGTTTTCTCTTTGATGTACATTACGCAGATATTCAGCTTCGCACCGACACTCGTCGTTCCGTCGCTGTTGGTGATACTGGTCAGCATTGTATTTACTGCTGCTGCTTCGCTTACTCAGACAAAGATATCCAAACGTCACATGGAGCATGAAGCAAAGCAGTCGGGTATGGCGTATTCGATGATAACGGGCGTGCAGAAGCTCAAGCTCTCGGGTGCCGAGAAGCGTATTTTCGCAAAATGGCTCAAACTGTATTCCGAGGGTGCCCGGCTCAAATATGACCCGCCGCTTTTCTTGAAAATAAACACTGTCATAAATCTTGCGATAACCCTCATATCAACGATCCTGCTGTATTGGCTTGCAGCAC
Source organism: Ruminiclostridium sp. (assembly GCA_016282095.1). Taxonomy (GTDB): domain Bacteria; phylum Bacillota; class Clostridia; order Oscillospirales; family Ruminococcaceae; genus Ruminiclostridium_E. Next base: position 19,157 of record JAEEJW010000104.1, read on the forward strand.
AGAGCGGTGTTGACGCATCGAGCTATCTTGCGTTCAACGCGGCTTACGGAAGCCTTATGGGTGCGTTCATGGCGCTTGCCAATATAGCGCTCCAGTCAGCGAATGTAAAGCCGATACTGGAAATGGCGGAGCCTTTCCTTAAAGCCGAACCCGAGGCTGCCGACAACAAGGAGATAGTCACAAAAATAACCGGAGCAATAGAACTCAACAACGTCTATTTCCGCTACGGTGAAAATATGCCGTACATAGTAAACGATATGTCGCTTAAGATAAAAGCGGGCGAGTATATAGCGATCGTCGGCAGAACAGGCTGCGGAAAGTCAACACTCATGCGTCTGCTGCTGGGATTTGAAAAGCCCGAGCGCGGTGCGATATACTATGACAACAAGGATATGAAAAGTCTCGATCTGTGCTCGCTGCGCCGTAAGATCGGTGCCGTGACGCAGAACGGCGGTCTGTTCCAGAATGACATATACTCGAACATCGTTATATCGGCTCCCGAACTTACACTGGACGACGCATGGGAAGCCGCCGAGATAGCGGGTATAGCCGATGACATACGTGCTATGCCTATGGGAATGCAGACAATGGTTTCCGAAGGTCAGGGCGGTATATCCGGCGGTCAGAAACAGCGCCTTATGATAGCGAGGGCAGTTGCTCCGAAGCCTAAGCTGCTTATGTTCGATGAGGCAACATCCGCGCTTGACAACAAGACACAGAAGCAGGTGTCCGAAGCGCTTGACAGAATGGGCTGTACGCGAATCGTAATTGCGCACAGACTTTCTACTATAAAGAACTGCGACCGTATCCTGGTCCTCGACAAGGGCAGGATCATTGAGGACGGAAGCTACGATGAGCTTATTGCAAACGGCGGATATTTCGCTGAGCTCGTTGAGCGGCAGAGACTTGATGTTGCAGCAGAATAACCAAAACTATGGCAGCAATTTTATGAGTTCATACAAAATTCTAAAATTGCTGCCAAATTTTCCTTTTTATTCGTTTAAATATATAGAAATGAATAAAAAGGAAGGAGGTAAAGCAAATGCCGGATATGGAGACACTGCTTGCCGAGCTGTTCGGGTTTCAGCAATTTGAGCGTAACGCCGGACTGCAAGATATTATAGATGAAACACTGAACAGGTATGACGATGATCTCAGGCTGTCCACTAATGATCTTGAAACTGCCGCGGGCGGGATCAATGTGCCTCCGCCGGATAACGAAGGGAGCGGTAGTAAATGATCTCTTCGTTTCTTTATGAAAAGCTGTACAGAGATTACAGGCAGACCGTCCTTTCGTATATCTCCGCAAGAGTATCACCGCCGGAGGATGCCGAGGATCTGTGCGAGGAAGTCTTTGTAAAGCTGTTAAAAGCTCTTGAGACTTTCGACGGAGAAAATGCCGCCGCTTCCACACTTTTATATAGGCTTACTCACAATACCGTTATTGACTATTACCGCAGGTCACACAAATTCTCCAAGTTATCCGAAAGAGAAGCTGTGCTTCCTTCAGCGGAGGAAATCTTGATGGACACTGAAAGAGCCGAAGAGCTTATCGCAGCGCTGGAAAAGCTTCCAAGACAGCAGCGGGATATATTGGTACTTCGTTTTTACTGCGGCTGGACGCTTGTGAAGATATCGGAGCAAATGGGTATTACCTATAACACTGTTGTAAGCAGACAAAAAAGAGCTCTTGAAGTGCTGCGCAAGTTGCTTGAAAAAAATCAGGATTGAGAAAGGAAAAATAATATGTATTACATTCTTAACAGAAGATATCGTCTCCGCGGCTGGAAGAACAGACTCGGAGGCTTGTACGATTCGGAAAAAAGAACAGTCAAGTTCATAGACAAGAACTATTATATTCTGCTTATGAAATGCGATGGCGCTCACGATATAGATGTGGAAAGCCTGCACGAATATCAGCAGGAATTTATGAGAGATTTTGAAAAAGACGGCATCATAAGAAAAGCCGGACTTCTCGACTTTTTAAGCTCTGAACAGGAATATTTCACCTATCCGGTAGAATATAAGCAGTCCGTACACTGGTCGATAACCGGGGCGTGCAATCTTAAATGCCGTCACTGTTTTATGTCGGCACCTCACGCAAAGCACGGCGCTCCCACACACGAACAGATAATAAAGATCGCTGACAGCTTAGCGGAATGCGGCATTTATGATGTGGGTCTGACAGGCGGCGAACCGCTGATACGGGATGATTTTCTGGATATAATCAGCGAGCTGACAAAGCGCGGGATCAATGTTACTACACTCTACACCAACGGATGGCTTGTAGATGAGAAGCTGCTTGACGAGCTTGAGGCACGCGGTCAGAAACCTTCTTTCCAATTGAGCTTTGACGGTATCGGAATGCACGATTTTCTCCGGGGAGTTCCCGGAGCGGAGGAAAGAACGATAAAAGCGTTAAAGCTTCTCAAAGAGCGGGGGATAGGCGTATCCGCCTCTATGTGCGTACATAAAAAGAATAAGCACACCGTGCGCGAATCGGTGAAATTTTTGGCTTCTCTGGGCGTAAGAAGTATGAAGCTCGGTGCAATGATGGAACTCGGTGAGTGGACAAATCCCGAGGTGGCGGATCTCCAGCTTTCCCCGGACGAAAACTTTGAGATGATAGAAAAGTATATCCCGGAGTATTTTGAAGATAACGCACCGCTTTCTATAATGATGTCGGGAGCTTTCCTGTACACTCCCGGAGATGATAAATGGGGCATATATTACAGGCGCGAATGTCCCGCCGACAAAGAGCAGAAAGCTCCTGCCTGCGGAGTCCTGCTGGAAAATATGTATATCGGCGCTGACGGAATGGTTTGTCCCTGCATGGGAATGGCGGACTGCAATTATTCGGTGAATTTCCCGAATCTGTTCAAAACTCCACTCAAAGATATAATCGCGTATGAGTCTGATTTCAATAAGCTCTGCCATACAACGGTGGCGGAGGTACGTGACAAGAGCGGAAAATGCCGGGACTGCAAGTTTATTGACCGCTGCGCAGGAGGCTGCCGCAATACCGCTGTAATGTACAGCGATAACTATTACGCTCCCGACCAGGACAACTGTGCTTTCTTTGAGAACGGCTGGGAGGAGCGCATAACTGCCGCCGCACAGCCCGCATTTGAGGAATACATCAAGCGCTGCCCGCCGAAGAAAAAGGATAAGGCGGACGACACAACAAACACCGTTAATGAATGTCCGTAAGGGCATTTAAATAAGAAAAGGAGGACATAACAATGTCAAAAGAATCAGCAAAGAAGCTCATAGCAGAGCTTCAGACAAACGAAGACCTTAAAGCAAAGGTGGCAGGCATCACCGACCCCGCTGAACTTCTGAAAATAGCCAATGAATCGGGCTATGATGTCACTATGGAAGAGCTTACAGAAGCCGAAAGAGAGTACAAAAGAGACAAAGCCGCGGAAACAGACGAAAAGCTGTCATTTGACGACCTTGAAGGTGTCGCGGGCGGTGGGCTCTGGACGGGTGACGATGCGCCCGATGGTCATGAAATGGGTTGTGCTATAAGTTACCACGGTACGGACTGGCAGATCGAAAATAATATATGGTGTACTAAATATTGGTATTGCCAGAAGAGTCTTTATAGTACTGACTGCAAGGGAAATAGTTGGGAAGTTTGAAAACAGAGAGGTCTTTAATGTCAGAAGATTGCTTCTGCCGCATTGCTTTCACGCTGCGGCAGAAGCAAAATAATAACAGAAGGAGAATAAACAAATGTCAAAAGAAAGCGCGAAGAAGCTCATAATCGAGCTTCAGACAAACGAAGAACTCAAAGCAAAGGTCGAGGGCATAACCGATCCGGTAGAACTGCTGAAAATAGCCAAAGATTCGGGTTATGATGTCACTCTGGAAGAACTCATAGACGCCGAAAAAGCGTACAAAAGAGACAAAGCCGAGGAGACAGACGAAAAGCTGTCATTTGACGACCTTGAAGATGTCGCAGGCGGAGTTCTAGGGGATGGTGATGACGCACCTGACGGTCATGAAATGGGCTGTGCTATAAGCTATCACTTGAGAGCCTGGAGTGAAGAGAACAACGTCTGGTGCTCCCGTTATTACTATGGTAAAAATTGCGAAATGCAGATAATGATTAAAAAGTAAAACCTGCTAAAGATTACGAATGTAATTATCGGTTGTTTCCCAAAGACAGCGGTCAGATCGTGTTTTATCGGCTGAACTGACGGTATCAGCGTAAAAAATTAAAAGGAGGACATAAACCATGTCAAAAGAAAGCGCGAAGAAGCTCATAATCGAGCTTGAAACAAACGGAGAACTCAAAGCAAAGGTACAGGGTGTCAACGACCCGGCGGAGCTGCTGAAAATAGCGGTAGATTCGGGCTATGATGTCACTATGGAAGAGATTATCGAAGCCGACAGAGCGCTCAGAAGAGAAAAAGCGGCAGAGACAGATGAAAAGCTCTCATTTGACGATCTTGAAGATGTCGCCGGCGGTCTCTACTGGTACAGCGATGAAGCGCCGGATGGTCATGAAATGGCTTGTGCCATCTCTTATCATGCACGCGGTTACTGCGAGGAAAACAATGTGTGGTGTACAAGAGAACATTATTTACCGGACAACAAGGTTATATGCCACAGTTCCACGGATGCAAACATTTGGGGCGATTTGTTCGGACTATGATGTCACTATGGAGGAACTTATCTAAGCCGAGAGAGTGCGCAGAGGAGAAAAAGCGGCAGAGACCAATGATAAGCTGTCCTTTGACGATCTTGAAGGAGTTGCGGGTGGAGAAGATCTCCCATTCGCGGAGACTGACCCCGACTGTCACGATATGAACCGCGACAGTTCCTATTACAGGTATGACTGAACCAAGCTGAGCATGTACCTGTGTTCCAAAGATTATCAAGATCCTTCTTTTTCCGATGAGTGTGACCGCATAAACAAGCTTAGTTTGATCCCGGAATTCTAAGCGTTTTTCTCTGATCAGCTTTTTAAAGAAGCTGTCAGTACAGGCGATTCGATAATGCACCAAAATCAACATATATGAAAGTAAGGAATTAAGATCATGTCAAAAGAAATTGCAAAGAAGCTCATAGCGGAGCTTCAGACAAACGAAGAACTCAAAGCAAAGGTGGCAGGTGTCACCGACCCGGCGGAGCTGCTGAAAATAGCGACAGATTCGGGCTATGATGTCACTATGGAAGAGATTATCGAAGCCGAGAAGGCTTACAGAAGAGACAAAGCCGCAGAGACAGATGAAAAGCTGTCCTTTGACGATCTTGAGAATGTAGCCGGTGGCAGCTGGTGGAGGAACGAGAACGCACCCGACGGGAATGAAATAGGATGCAATATGTGTTACTGGGACGAAGCACGGAGCAGGGCACGCGGCTACTGGTGTAAGTCTGAGTACTATATAGAAGGGACTAAGTGCTACGAAGACTGGAATTGAAGATCGGAACTGATAAAGATCGCTGTTACGGAGTATATAGCAGAGATCGTTGTAAACAAATCATGGGTCGTGTTGAAAAATGAATAATCAAATGATCAGAATTGAAGAAGCGGCGGCAGAGAGCGCTTTGGAGCTTTCCCGTCAATACCTTTCGGCTTATGCGAAAGGACAGATCGAAAAAGAAGAGCATACCGTCAGAACGTTTATCGCGTATCTTGACGGTAAGCCTGCCGGTTTTCTGGCAGCAGCAAAGTCGAATGGTCTTGAGTTTATAGTATATGTCCTTACCTTGCCGGAGTACAGGGGAACGGGAGTGGCGCAGGCGCTTATCAGAGAGGCTTCCGGAACAGCGGACTATGCGCTCTCGGCATCTTTCTCCGATGCCCATGAGTATGCTCCCGAGCTTATGCACATACTTGAAAAGCTGGATTTTAAAAAGCAAAGAACGAAATACAATTTCCGGTGCTACGGAGACGACCTTTGGGACAGGTGGGACGCCTATATGGAAAAGTCAGGCAGACGAATGTGTGATACGCTGCGCAGACAGGGCTACAGTACAGTGACGCTCGCCGATGCGTCGGAGGAGCTTCTGGATCAGTTCAGACACAGCTATGAGTCG
>JAEEJW010000011.1 GCA_016282095.1 Ruminiclostridium sp.
CGCAGTATCGAATTCGCCGTCCTCAAGGAACATATAAGCACGCTTGATGAGGTTTTCCTTATTCGCGGCAGTCGCTGTAACGATCTCGTCCGGAACTATCGCATTGACCTCGGGCTTCAGTATAGCTTCTACCTTGTCCGAAATCTCTCTCATGAACTCGTCCTCAGAGCAGTCGAAAACATCGTCGCAGTAAACGAGACATTCCGGTATCTGCTGGAACTTGACAGCCGAAGAATCAAAGATCGGGAAGATCAGCTTATCTTTCCCCGTTTCCATTGCCTCACAGAACTGCTTCGAAATATATTCAAGATAACCGTCGCTGCAATTCGCCTTTGTTCTGAACGACGGAAGCATTATCCTCGAATGCTTAACCGCGAAAGTCGTCTCGGCAGCCTTCTCAACCGCACCGCAGTCTTTCAGCAGTTCGGGAGCGTAGAATGTGTTGAAGTTCAGGTTGGATGTGAAGCGCAGATAAATCTTGTCGCCGTCGAGATCGTCGTCAACAGATATATTCTCGGGAGAAAGAACGAAAACATCATAGTTCTTGTCCTGCGCAAGTATAGTCTTAGTGGTGCTCACGGTCTCCTCGATCGTAGCCGCAAGAGCTTCATATTTAACCTGCTGCTCCGCGGAAGCGTTGTCAAGAGTGCGCTTATAAGAGTCGCTTTCCTTTACAGCAGCCAGCTTGCTTATATCCTTTCTGCAAACGGGTATTCTCTTTGCGCCGTCACGCACATACTGTATACCGTATTCGCAGAGCATTTTCGCCCAGTAAGCAGAACTGTCGGCCGGGTTCTTGTCGATGAGTCCCTTTGCAAGCTTTTCCGCTTCGTCAAATCTGAAAATATTTCTGAGGTATGTTATCCTGTTAAGGATCTTGATATCGGATCTCGGGTATGTTTCGGTATTTCCGCAGATACGGCAGGTGCCGACCGCACCGGTTTCATCAGGATTTATTTCTCCGCCGCATATTCCGCAGACAAGTTTAATTTCATACATTGTCCAAGTACCCTCCCTGTTACAAAATGATACATTATTATTATATAGTGATTTTTCCGGACTGTCAATATTGAAAATTCAATTTTGTTACAAATGCCCTTTTTTATTTCCTTTTTTTATATGATATAACGATATACTCTACTGTAAAAAGCGTACTGCTGACCGGATCTGCAAAGCAAGGCGATTCGCCTTCTTCCTTTCCATGATAATCACAGCGGCATACTTGCGACCGCGTTCAGCGACAGGTCTGCGGAAGCCCCGGCTTCGGTGTACTCGAAATACGCCTGACTTCCTATCATAGCGGCATTGTCGCCGCAGAGAGCTATTGGAGGCACGAACAGCCTGATGCCGTGTTCCGCGCACCGTTCCTCCAGCATCGAGCGAAGTCCCGAGTTCGCCGCAACACCGCCTGCAAGCGCCGCCGTCTTATATCCGAGATCGACTGCCGCGGCAACGAATTTCGATGTAAGTATATCCGACACCGTATACTGGAATGATGCGGCAAGCGAGTCCACGTCTATCTCTTCGCCCTTCTGTGACGCGTTGTGGACAAGATTTATCACATTCGTTTTCAGTCCCGAAAAGCTGAAATCATAAATTCCGGCTGTATGCGGACGCGGAAGTTTATACTTTTTGCAGTCACCCGTTTTCGAGGCTTTGTCGATATAGACCCCGCCCGGATACGGAAATCCCATGGCGCGCGCCGCCTTATCGAATGCTTCGCCCGCAGCATCGTCCAGAGTTCTGCCCACAGTTGAATAGCGGGTATAGCTCTCCACTTTCATTATCTGCGAGTGTCCGCCGGAAGCCGCAAGGCAGATATACGGCGGCTCCAGCTCCGGGTGCGCGATGTAGTTCGCCGCTATATGACCCTTGATGTGATGCACGGGAATAAGGGGCTTTCCTGCCGCGAAGGCGAGACCTTTCGCAAAATTCACGCCCACCAGCAGCGCTCCGATAAGTCCCGGAGCATAGGTCACAGCCACAGCATCGACTTCCGCGAGGGTAAGTCCTGCCTGTGTCAGAGCCTCGTCCACCACTCCTACGATGCTTTCGCAGTGACGCCGGGAGGCTATCTCCGGCACGACCCCGCCGTAGAGCTTGTGCTCCTCCACCTGTGTGGCTATTATGTTCGACAGTATTTTACGCCCGTCCTCGACCACTGCCGCAGCGGTCTCGTCGCACGAGCTTTCAATTGCAAGTATTTTCATTCTTATTTCCTTGATTCCTTCTTGCCTGTTATCCCTGCTGATGCCGGTAATAACAGACAGTTTTATATCTTCTGTTCGGCTATCCAGTCGAGGAGGCTCAGTGCGAGCATCTGCTGACTGCGAGTCATGCCGTTTACCTTCATTGCCGCTACCCTGCCGACATTCCCGACCTGCTCGATGTTTTCCGTTCCGAGCAGCAGCTTGTCCGGTGTAGTCTTCAGCACCGCGCATATCTTCATAAGCACGTCAATGCTCGGCACCGATACCGCACGTTCTATTCCCGACAGATATTTTCCGCTGAGGCCGGCTTTTTCACTTACTTCAGTCTGCGTAAGTTTCAGCTCCTTGCGTCGGGCGGCTATCCTTTTTCCGAGTTCCCTGTAATCTACATACATCTCAAATCCACCGATTCTAAAGTCGGATTCCGACTTATAGTATCACAATCCGACTTTTTACGACTTTTAGCGCTACAATTATTCGACTTATAGTATCACTCTGTACTTTTCGCGCTGTCATTCGATATTCTGTATCTGCTCGCGTATCTTCTCGATCTCGCTCTTCATATCCACTACCAGCTTCGTGATGCGAACGTCCTGCGCCTTGGAGCCCGTGGTATTTACCTCACGGTTGATCTCCTGCACCAGGAAATCCAGCTTTCTGCCTATGGGCTCATCGGAGCTCATCATATCACGGAACTGCACGAAATGGCTTTTCAGTCTGACAGTTTCCTCGTCAACCGCGATCTTCTCCGCGAACAGGCCTGCTTCGAGAAGTATTCTCTGCTCATCTATCTGCTTGTTCTCGAGTATCTCGCTCATCTTTGCGAACAGGCGCTCACGGTACGCCGCCACTGTCTCGGGGGCATACTCGCAGACCTGTAAAGTCATCTCCTCCACATTGGCAAGTTTTTCAAGGATATCCTCCTTCATCTTCTGACCCTCGGTCTCACGCATGGAAACAAAACGTTCAAGTGCCGCTTCGGCAGTTTCCTTTACAGCTTCCCATATCTTGTCCTCATCTGCCTCGGCGCGGACTACGTTGAAGGCGTCCTGCATACGGAATATGGTAGATACCGAAAGATCGTCGGTCAGCGAATACTTCTGACCCGCAGCGCGCAGGACTTCAAGATAGTTCTGCACTACTCCGTCATTCAGGGAGACCTCCGTCTCGTTGGCGGTGATGTTGTATATGGAGAGGGAAACTTCCACTTTACCGCGGCTCATTCTGCTCTTGACCAGAGTTTTCAGTTTTTCTTCAAGGTAGTTGTACGCCCTCGGCAGCTTCGCATTGAATTCATAATATCTCGAATTCACCGAGCGTATCTCAACAAGGTATTCTCTGCCGTCGATTATTCTGTGGTCTCTGCCGAAACCTGTCATACTTCTTATCATTTTTAAACTCCTTCTGATCATTCGGGATCGTTATATCATTTTTGATATTCGGAAATGCCGCTCAGGCGGCAATCCCGACTGCTTGCTGTTTATTATTATTCATTTTTCACTGTTCAATTCTTCTCATCGTCCGAGATAGTCTATTTCATTATCAAGATCGGTAAGCTCACCGATCACGGGAACGTGATATTCCTCGGCGATATCATCTGCGGATGTGATAGTATTATCCAGCCGCCATATCACAATAATACCTGCCGCCGAAAGTACGAAACCCATACAGGCGCCGATGACCGTGAAAAGCATCTCATCCGGATAGTCCGGGAACTGCGGTTCCACCGGGCGTGATACTATCTTTATCTGCGCCCCTGCTTCGTAGTCATTGAGCACTTTCTGCATCAATGAGAGGTAAAGCTCCGCTATTTTCAGAGCCTCCGCCGATGTCGGGCAGTCGAAAGACGCTTTTACTATCTGGGTACCGTTCTTCTGCTCTACCGAGATCATTTCATCGAACTCGGCATAGGAGAACGCTGTCCGCAGATTTTCGTTCACCGCGTCATACATCCGCGGGCTCTTGAAAAGCAGTGCTGCCATGGCGGCCTTATCCGTGGACAATGTACCGTCTGTACTTTCGATATATATTTCGCCTGTGGATATGAAATGTTTTTTCAGTCCGTACCCCGCAAGTATATATCCGGATATCGCCATCATTATAGTTACCACCACAGCGACGCGCCAGTTGTTTGCTATGGTATTCATCAGCCTTTTCAGGCCTTTTTTCTTTTTCGTTTATCTCATCTCCTGTCTGCACATATACAGGTATTGAATATGAACTTTCAGACCTGCCCCGGCAGAGATCACAGAGGCTTCTTCGCTATTTTAGCCGAAACTCTCGGATACTGCTGCGGAGTTGCTGTTGTTTTTCTTATTATAATAAGGCAGCGCTTATCTCCTCCCGGAAGCTCATATCTTTTTATATCTTCTATCTCACCGCCGAGGGTCTTTATCGAATTTCCTGCATTATCGGTCTCGTCCTTCTCCCCTTTCAGCGCAAGAAACACTCCGCCGACTTTAACAAATGGCAGGCAGTATTCGCAGAGAACATTCAGCTGCGCCACAGCCCTTGCTGTCGCTGCACCGTACTTTTCACGGTATTTTGCGTCACGTCCCAGCTCCTCGCCCCGGGCATGGACAGTCTCGCAGTTTATGCCCAGCAAATCGCAGGCGCTTTCCAGGTACGCGATACGCTTATTTCCGCTGTCCAGCAGCGTGAATTCCAGATCCGGACGATATATCTTCATGGGCAGCGACGGAAACCCCGCTCCCGCTCCTACGTCGATACATTTTGTTCCACGTGGAACATTTACCATCGTAAGCGGCAGTATACTGTCGATATAATGTTTTTCGATTATCTCTGCGGGTTCGGTAATTCTCGTCAGATTCGTGTGCTTGTTATAGTCCACCATGTAATCCGCGAGCTTCTGAAGCATTTCAGACTGTCCGGAAGTTATCGTAATGCCTGCTTTTTCAAATTCAGCGATCATTCGTATGTCCCCCGTTCTTACCTGCCAGCCATATAAGCAGAACCGATACATCTGCGGGATTCACTCCTGATATTCGGCTTGCCTGTCCTATGTTCAGCGGTTTATGTTCGTTCAGTTTTTCCTGTGATTCGAGTCTCAGACCCTTAATAGATGTGTAGTCGATATCCGTAGGCAGAAGTTTCTTTTCCAGCTTTTTCATTTCTTCTATTTTTTCGAGCTGGGTTTTAATATAACCTTCGTACTTGATGTTTACCTGTAATTTCTCGGCAAGATCCTGTCTGATATGAGGGTCATCGGGATCAAAACGTATCAGATCGGAATATGATATCTGCGGACGTCTCAGAAGTTCTATAAATTTCACGCCCTGATCTATCGGTGAAGTCCCTCGTTCTTCAAGCATGGCATTCAGTTCCGGAGAAGGTCTCACCGTTGCTTTTTTTATCCTTGCCGTTTCTTCGTCTACAATGCGTTTCATTCCGAGAAAGTTTTCGTATCTTTCGTCACTTATAAGGCCTATCGAATGACCCAGTTCCGTAAGACGCTCGGGTGCATTGTCCTGTCTGATTATCAGTCTGTATTCACTTCGAGAAGTCATCATACGGTACGGTTCGGTGCATCCCTTTGTGACAAGATCGTCTATCAGTGTTCCGATATAGGAATTGGAACGATCAAGTATAATATTTTCTTTTCCTGCTATCGAACGCGCAGCATTTATGCCTGCCACAAGTCCCTGTGCCGCTGCTTCCTCGTATCCGGAAGTAGAATTGAACTGTCCGGCTCCGTAGAGTCCTTTAATTTTTTTAGTTTCAAGAGTTGCATACAGTTCCAGCGGATCACAGCAGTCATATTCTATCGCATAAGCCGGACGCATTATCTCAACATTTTCAAGCCCCCGAATTGTGCGCAGAAATTCAAGCTGCACATCTTCCGGCAGCGAAGTTGACATTCCCTGCAAATAATATTCTTCGCAATCGAGCCCCATAGGTTCCACGAAAAGCTGGTGACGTTCTTTATCCTTGAAACGCATCAGCTTTGTTTCTATACTCGGGCAGTAACGCGGGCCGGTTCCCGTGATCTTACCTCCATAAAGGGCCGAACGATCCAGATTATCAAGTATTATCTTATGAGTCCGTTCGTTTGTATATGTCACATAACATTTTACTTTATTCTCCAGCGGCAGCTTATTATCAAATGAGAAAGGTGTGATAAATTCATCTCCGTCCTGTTCTTCCATAACCGAGAAATTTATCGAACGCCTGTGAACTCTCGCGGGAGTACCGGTTTTGAATCTTCTTATGGAAATACCGAGAGAACGCAGATTTTCAGTAAGTTCTGTCGAAGGGTTTATATTATCCGGACCGCTCTTGTAAGACTGGTCACCGATATATATTTCACCGCCGAGATAAGTGCCCGTGGTTATAATTACAGCCTTAGCTGCGCAGAATGCACCCAGCTTTGTCTTTACTCCGGTTACTTTTCCGTTTTCAACGCAGACTTCCGTTACTTCTGCCTGTTTTATATCAAGCATAGGCTCACATTCAAGCGTATGCTTCATATAACAATGATATTTTACTCTGTCTGACTGCACACGAAGAGAATGAACTGCGGGGCCCTTGCCCCGGTTCAGTATTCGTGACTGTATAAAGGTCGCGTCGGCAGCCTTTCCCATTTCGCCGCCCAGCGCATCTATCTCACTGACGAGCTGTCCCTTTGCGGAGCCTCCGATACACGGATTACAGGGCATATTTGCAATTGTATCCAGCGACAGCACAAAAACTACGGTTTTCATCCCGAGTCTTGCTGCCGCAAGTGCTGCCTCACAACCGGCGTGCCCAGCCCCTATTACAGCTACATCGTATTCTCCTATACTATATATAGCAATACACTCTCCAGTCTTATACATTATGTAATGTTCCACGTGGAACATTTTTTCGATTACGATTGAGAATGAGAACAAGAAAACGCTTGCGCTTGAGAACGAGAACAAGAAGCCGCTTGCGCTCAAGTTGCCTCCGGCGGCCAGCCCTTTTAAAAAAGGGCCGGCTCCTAAAACAAATCGCTTCGCCTTGCAGATCCGGTCATAAGTACTCATTTTAAAGTCTCTGGACTGCGAGGCTGAAACCAGTCCGTGCAAAATGTAACAGACGGGTTGACTGCGGGGGTACCCCGCCGGGTTGACTGCGGGGGTACCCCGCCGGGTTGACTGCGGGGGTACCCCGCCGGGTTGACTGCGGGGGTACCCCGCCGCCCTACATATAATCACTGTGATTCCGTCAGAGCACAGAAATCTGTCTTTTTAGAGTTTCCTCATTGTAAAGTTCATTCCAAGCTCCGAAAGTTCGCTTACCTTCTCGGGAGGTATAGCCTGCCCGCCGCCCAGAAGTCTCGTTATGAACGTTGTCTTTGCAACGTGCTCCAGAACTTCCATTCTGTAATAAGCCTCATCAAGATCCGCCCCCACAGTCAGAGCCCCGTGATTTGCAAGCAGCACAGCATTGTGCTCTTTGATAAACGGTGCGATCACCTCGGGAACATCATCCGAGCCGGGTGTAGCATAAGGAGCCACAAGTACCGGTCCCAGCAGCATGACCGCTTCTGTCAGGATATCATTGTCCAGCGGAATATTCGCTGCAGCAAAAGCTGTCGCAAACGGCGGATGCGCATGAACAACAGCCCCTATATCCGAACGTAATTCATAACAGCGCAGATGCATTTTGATCTCCGATGACGGTCTTATCAGATAATTCTTCGGATCGTAATTTATGTCATTAAATATCTCAAGTATCGAATTGCGCTCACAGCGCCCCGGTATCATGTCTCCTTTGCTTACACCCGTCGGAGTCGTCAGTATTGTATCGTTGTCATACTTCACTGAAATATTTCCGTCGTTGCCTGCTACAAACCCGAGCTGCCACAGCCTCTTGCCGATCTCGCAGATCTTTTGTTTAAGCTCGTATATTTCAGCGTCTCTTCTTTCTCCTTCTTTTCTTATCGGTTCCATAAACTTTTCCCTTTTTGCCGCGTTCTCAATATCTTCTTCGTATTTTCTTAAATTCTCGATCTGCTGTGCCGTCAGTTTATCAGCCATGTTTTTTTCCTCCTTAAACCAGATCAGAAATCCGGAGTCATGTCGAGGTTATCGCAGCCCTTTTCCTGCATGAACCCCTCAAGTCCAAGCTCCGCGCACCTGTCAACTACTTTGTTGTATTCAAAGCTCGTCAGCTTTCTGTTTATCTCCGGATACTTCTCCGCTCCGTAACAGGGCGTATACTGCCGCATAATACTCACAAGCGGACGTTCCGGCAGAGCGGCTATTTCATCTATTATCCGAAGACTGTCCTTATATGCTTTCGGCAGTATAAGATGACGGACTATTACTCCGCGTCTCATTATGCCGTCCGCGTCAATTATGTTTTCCGGCTGCTGCCGAAGCATTTCTTTCAAAGCCGGAAATGCCTTTTCAAAGTAGTCCGGCGCTCCCGAATACCGTGCCGATAATTCAGTGCTGTAATACTTTAAATCAGGCAAGTAAATATCTATCAGCCCTTCAAGCATTTTCAGAGTTTCCACATTCTCATAACCGCCGCAGTTCCAGACTGTCGGTATGCCGAGATCATTCTTGTATTTTTTCAGAACCTCTGCAACTTTGTCGGCATAGTGTGTGGCGGTAATGAATGAGATATTGTGTGCACCCTCGTCCCGCAGCCTGAATATTATTTCCGCAAGTCTTTCCGGGGAAATATCCTCACCTTTAAGACCGTGGCTTATAGGATAATTCTGACAGAACACGCATTTAAGACTGCACCCGGAAAAGAACACAGCTCCACATCCGTTTTTTCCGGATATGCACGGTTCTTCACCGAAATGTCTCATATACTTTGCTATCTTGATCTTATCACCGCACCCACAGGCTCCGGTTTTTACGCTTCTGTCCGTTCCGCACATTCTCGGACAAAGCCTGCATTCATTCATTCTGTTTCAGCTCCTCTGAAAACTTCTGCGCGCTTTCGTATGCGTAAAGCACCGAACCCTGATACTCCGGGTCTTCCCTGTACAGCTCAACATCGAAATTCGCCAGCTTATAGCAGAAAGACACCACTGTCGAGTACTGCTTCATCAGCATGAGCCTGTCATTCACTGTCCAGTAATTATATAAGGTATGGCGTTTCAGATACTGTTTCATTTCTGCTTTTCTGCCGCTGTCACTGCTGAATATGCTTTCAAGTATTGCAGCGAGATTTGCTATTGCGTAATAGACAGGGTAATTTTCAATTATCATATCAAGGTCTGTAAGATCGACCTCCGGGAGTTTCAGGCGAGTAAAGCTGACTATCAGATTTATCAGCATACCTGATATTTCGATACCGTTGGCGTTATACAGAATGGTGAGCAGGTCTCCCGACAGATCGGAGAGCCGCTTTTCGCGTTCATATCCCTTGTTGTCGAATACTTTCTCCCTGGAGAAGATATCATCCATCGTATAACCGCCGTAAGCTATGGCATATAGCATTGAGAAGTTTATGCGTATATTGTCCCGGGAGAAATCGGCAAACAGCCTGTCCTTGCGCACAGCCATAGCTGCTTTTATCTCTCCGATATCCGCGGGGCGGTTATTCAGACGCAGTTTTCTGCTGAAACGCCGGTAATTGTATTTATCCACCAGCTCCTTGTATTCCATGCACCTTTTCATCGTATAGCGCAGAGCCGCCAGACGCACGGATTCAAGTATGAGCGTTCCGTGTCTGTTGAGTTCCGGAACTGTTTTATTCATGTTTCTTCCGATACCTTCAATATACACGGGCTCCGGTCCGGAGATCTGTGCTACATCGCCTTTTATGGTTATATCGGCTACGGTCACAATATCTCCACGGTGTATCTTTTTCAGCATGATTGCTGTCTTTATCACTTCCGCTTTATCTTCCGGGCATTTTTCCAGAAAATTCCCGCAGCAGTCGCAGAAAGGTTTTTCATTTACAAACACAAGGTCGAACAGATCAATGCCCAGCTTCTCCGCATTATCTATGCAGCCGAATCCGAATATTTCTTCTTTTGCTCCGATGAGGTAGTATGTATTTCCTACATCGGACAGGACTGCTTTCGGTGAGAAAGAGAACGATCTTATATATTTCGGCAGTACGCCGATATCGACTACCATATAAGATCATCCTTTCCGGTCAGATAAATATATCAGAAGATTTATTCTTTCAGTTGTTTTGTAATAAGAGAATAGATCTCACTTTTCGGGAATCCGTATTTTTTAGCGGCTTCCTTGCAGGCGTCCGAGGCTTTTCTGCCGTCCGAAATCAGCTGCTTTGCGTATTCCGCAGCATCGTTTATATCTTCGGTCTTCTGCTCCTCTTCCTTTTTCCCCTCAACTACGAGGACGTACTCGCCTTTAGGAGCGTTCAGTTCATAGTAAGCAATCATTTCAGATATAGTTCCGCGCAGGACTTCTTCGTGAATTTTCGTCATTTCTCTGCATAAAGCAATCCTTCTGTCACCCAGAGCATCGAGCAGATCGTTCAGTGTGGTTTTCAGCTTGTGCGGAGCTTCATAGAATATCAGCGTATATCTGTAATCCTTTATCTCATCAAGGTGAGCTTTCCGCTGCTTTGCCGTCACGCTTAAAAAACCCTCGAAAGAGAACCTCGACGTGGGCAGTCCTGATATCGCAAGTGCGGACATCGCGGCGGTGGCGGAAGGAACAACATTTACTTCTATGCCCCGTTCAACGCAGATACGGACAAGGTCCTCACCGGGATCGGAAATACA
>JAEEJW010000105.1 GCA_016282095.1 Ruminiclostridium sp.
ACCAGCAGCGGCTCTCCGGTATCGAAACGGACGAAGAGATCAGGGATATCAAGCATTTCATAGAAATTATCAAAAGCGGCAATTACAGAATATTCGACGAAACGCTGTAAACTCCGGGGCTTAACAGCGAAGCGGTCAAAAGTTTTTGAAAGGGGGTCCGGGGGAAAACTTTTTTCAAAAAGTTTTCCCCCGGTCTCGAGCGAAGCGACAAAAAATATGGCTGAAAAAAGAAGAAAAAAGTTTATAAAGATGCGCGTGGAGGAAGAAGCGGTGATGAGCCGTGACGCTCTTGTGAGCAAACTCGACGCGCTGATAGATAAGCAGTACCGGCGGAACCTGAACAAGCTGAAAGGCTCGCCGCTGTGCTTATGGTCACGGGCGGGCGACGACCGCTACAAACTGAAATACTACCACTCCTACCGCGAGGATATGTGCGACACGATGATGACCGTGGACATAGAAAAGGGCATGGAGCGGTGCAGCCTGCACGGCTTCATACACAAGCCCCCGGCTATATGGGCGGTGTTCATCGGCGTGATAGCGTCGCTGTTCATCGATTTCCTCATCATCACCTACTCGCTGCTGTTCGTACAGGGCTTCGACCTTTGGAACGGGTTGGCGCTGTCGGCGTGCGTAAGTGTTGTGAGAGTATTCATCTGCCTGTATCTGGTGGAACTCGACCGTTCTAAAATAAAGATATTGCGCGAGGAGCTGTACCGGGTGATACACGACCGTACAGATCTCCCGGAGAGCGGTGACGCCGGTGAGAACGGCGAACCGGACGAAAGCGAGGAAAACGACAATGCGTGAGATAGATGTATCACTTATCACGGAGACTGTGGCACGGCTCTGCGAGGAAGCGAACCTGCGCCTGCCGGAGCAGATGCGCGAGACAATAGAAGCGGCGGCTCCGCGGGAGGAAAGCCCCGTCTGCCGTGAAGTACTCGGCGATATCGTGCGCAATATAGACTGCGCCGCCGAACTCGGCGTGCCGATCTGTCAGGATACGGGAATGGCAGTCATATTCCTTGAAATAGGTCAGGACGTGCATTTCACGGGAGGCAGCCTGTACGAAGCCATAAACCGGGGCGTTGCAAAGGGCTACGTCGGCGGGAAGCTGCGGCTTTCGGTGGTGCGGGATCCCATACGCCGCGGAAATACCAACGATAATACGCCTGCGATAATACATACTGCGATCACAGACGGTGACAAGGTGCGCATAATGGTTGCGCCGAAGGGTTTCGGCAGCGAGAATATGAGCAGAATGAAGATGTTCACGCCCTCCGCGTCCGTCGAAGATATAGTCGGCTTCGTGACCGAGACCGTAAGCGTCGCAGGAAGCAATCCCTGCCCGCCCATAGTCCTGGGCGTGGGCATAGGCGGCGACTTCGAGCAGTGCGCACTGCTGGCGAAGAAAGCGCTCTGCCGTGACCTGCGGCTGCGCAATCCCGACCCGTTCTACGCCGAGCTGGAGCAGCGTATGCTGGACGAAGCAAACAGGACAGGCGTAGGTTCACAGGGCTTCGGCGGCACCGTGACAGCGCTGTATGTCAACATCGAACAGGCTCCGACACATATAGCCGGACTGCCTGTGGCTGTAAATGTAGGCTGTCATGTCACACGGCACAAGGAAGCCGTTATATGATTTTCCTGTTATAATACTAAAGTTTTTCCCTCTTCCGACGATATTATATACAGATAATATCACCGGGGAGGGATAATTTTATGGATATAAGAACTGCCGGAGGCAATCGCCCGGTCATCACGCAGATAAAACTGAACCGCAGGCAAAGCAGGCCTGAGCCGGAGAAGCCCTTCGCTTCGTCCGTCGGAAACGGGCAGGAGGAACTGACTCCCGAAGAACTCCGGGAACGGGAAAAGCTCGAAGCGGAGCAGCGCAAAGCCGCCGAAGCCGAGCGCCGCAAGCAGGAGCAGGAAGCGAAAATGCGCGAGAAGCAGAACGAGATCGAGATGCTGACGCAGGAGCTCGAAAACTCGAACAAGGAAGCGGAAGCCATGGGAGATAGCTTTAAAATATACTCGCGCTGCCTGACGATAGCTTCAAGGATATCGCGCGGAGACAGCGTGCCGATGAAGGATATGAAGTATCTTGCAGAGCATGAGCCGGATATGTTCAAACAGGCTATACTTCTGCGTATGCCTAACGATCATCCGGAGAAGCACAAGAGCGTCCTCGATGATGACGAGGAGGACAAAAGCTCCGGAACTGCCGAAGACGGCGGGAGCGACCCGCCCGGTATGGCGCAGCCGGAAGGCGCACCTGCGCCGGAGATCCCGGAGGAGATAGCCTCAATGGAGGAAGAATAACGAAAAACTCCCGTATCCGATCGATACGGGAGTTGTTTGTCATGCTATTTTTCTCACTATCGAGATAGGTGTCTGCTGTGCGCACTGATCGTGCGGATTGTCGCGGAATACCTGCTCGCCGAACGCGTCGGGCATATCGGGTCTGCTCTTGCCGAGGACAGTAGCCGCGATATCGTTGGCGTCGATTATGATAACGTCACAGCCGCAGTGTTTTGCAAGCTCGGCAGCAGCCTCATTGGGCTTGTCCGGAGCCATTTTCGCATAGTGGTTGTAAGGCGGCAGCGTATATTCGCAGGGGCCGTCAATGGCGCGGGCTTTCATACCGCAGATGTTATAGAATACACCCTTCTTGCCGAACACCTTGCCCACAGCTGCGCAGGCAGATGCCCAGAGCACCTTCGGACGGCCTACTTCGCGTATGCAGAGCTCCATTGTCTGGGGCATACCGAGTCCGATGCCGTAGTTGGTCTTGACAACGAACTTGCTGAGGAAGTTCGCAAGTCCGGAGACCTTGATCTCATCTATCGGGAAGGCTCTGCCCTGTGTAATGGCGATGATCTTCTCGGAGATTATCACCGTGTCGCCTTCTTTGAGATACGGACAAACATACTTGTCGAGTACGTCGAACATAACGTCGTCCTTCATGATGACGTGTGTTTTTATAGGATAGCGGGCATAAGTACCGAAATCTGTCTCTATTGTCAGGCTCTTGCCCTCATTCGGTTCAAACGGCATTTCCATAATCTTATCATTCCTTTACAGTCGTGTTTCCTGTTTTTTCCGGTATATTATATCACAAAAGCGCCGTCAAGTCAAGTGCCGGAGCACATTTTTTGATCGTGCGGCGGCATCGAAACAAAAAGGACTCCGAAGAGTCCTTTTTTCAGTACGTTTACTTTGCTTTTATCGTAAGTATCGCGGGTTTTGCTACCTTCGTCCATTTGCCGCCCACATAGGCTCTCACGGCGTACTTGTACTTTGTGCCGCTCTTGAGGCCGCTGATCGTCAGCGAAGTCTTGGTGAGGGTCTTGACTGACTTATACTTGCCATCGGTGTACAGGAGGACCTGATACTTTGTCGCTCCGTCCACGGCGTTCCATTTGAGGGTCACTTTTCCGCTCTTTACGGTGGCTTTCAGTTCCGGGATCGTGGAAGCGCCGCCCGCTTCAAGTTTGTCGATGACCTTCTGGACTGCCTTTGCGTAGGCCTTGGCGCCCTTTTCGTTCGGGTGGATCGAGTAAGCGCTGACGTTCTTATCACCGCTGAAAAGGTCGTCGCTCTGACTGCCCATGATAACGCCGTTGATATACGGGTCGTCGGTGTAGGCTTCGTGACCGTCGAATTCGTCCTGTACAGGCGCAAACCAGATGTTCATGCCTTCCTTGCGGCACTCATCGACCAGTGCGCTTATCTCGGCATTGAGCTTGTCTGTGGCGTCATTGACTATCTTTACGACCTCGGCTTTGACCTTGACCTTGGCAATGCCGACCAGCGCTGTGAAGCCGTCGGGATTGAAGAGTCTCGGGTAAGCCGCCACGATTATCGCGGCCTGCTTGCCGGCAGCTTTTTCTATATCCTTGTACGCCTGTTTGAGGTCGGCTCTGATGTGCTTTTCGTACTCTTCCCAGACACTTTCGAGTTTCTGGTCAAGTTTTTTGGCATTCGTAAGCGCTGTGGTCATTATATCCACGAAGCCCACGTCGTTGCCGCCAAGTGTCAGTGTAACATAATCCACGTCGCCGGGGGTTATTTCCTTGAATATATCTATCTGCGGAGCGAGAGACTTTGATCCTTGAAGGCCGTTATAGTTGTATGCTTTTTTGAATTTTCCGTTTATGTGCATTGTCTCGGCGCCCGAAGCCGCGGCGAAGAACCAGTTCGTTCCGCGGTGATCGGCCATTGTGCCGTCAACGCCTTTGAGGGTAAGCTGTCCGCCCCACGCGAGGTTTGATCTGTGGGCGAGCCAGTCGGGATCCTTGACTTTTTTCTTGTCGGTCTTGCTGTTTCCGAAGGGCGGTATGCCCTCGCCTGCGGAGTATGAGTCTCCGAGCGAAACGATTATGCGCGTATCCTTTGCGGTTTTGGTATCAGCTGCCGAAGCGGGTACCGCAGCCGTTATCAGCAGCGCGGCCGAAAGTAATCCGCATAACAGCTTTCTTAGTTTTTTCATGGCATTATGTTCCTTTCCGTTTATTCCCGGCTTTGCCGTACAGTTAGATTATATCATAAATATAACAATATTTCAAGTGCAATTTCACTCCCGGCTGCCGAAATTCTGACCCCGCCGTCATAAGTAGCAGAGAGTCGCTAACGCTCAAATGAGAAGAGAGTCGCTTGCGCTCGAGTGAGAAGAGAGTCGCTAACGCTCGAGAATGACGCCCTTTAAAAAGGGCTTGGCCTAAACTTAAATCGCTTCGCCTTGCAGATTCGGTAGGTAGTACGCTTACTCCGGACTTCGAGGCAGAGAATGTAAAAAGCAGAATGTAACAGACGGTTTGACAGCGCGGGTACCCCGCCAGATTCGGTAATGTGTACGCCTTTACGAAGAAAAATGCACTGAAAAATAAAAATATCTGCTCCTTTTACTACCAAAAGGAGCAGATAAATAACGGGTTTAATAACGAAGTGATTTAAGTTTTTTGAAAGGGGGTCCGGGGGAAAACTTTTGTTCACAAAAGTTTTCCCCCGGGCTCGAGCGTCAGCGACTAAACTCAAGCGTCAGCGAACTCTCAAGCGCCAGCGGCGGCTCATATTGCCTGTCTGATGCTTTCGGGGACGGTACGCTTGACAATGTCGGCGCCCATAGCGCGGAGCTTGCCGTCGAGGTTGTCGTAGCCGCGTTCGATGTGCTGGATATCCTCGATCTCGGTGATGCCGTGAGTGCTGAGGCCGGCGATTATCAAGGCGGCGCCTGCACGCAGGTCGGTGGCCTTTACGGGAGCTCCGGTGAGGTGATCTACACCCTCGATGACAGCTACCTTGCCGTCAACGGAGATGTCTGCGCCCATTCTGCGCAGTTCATCGGCATATCTGAAACGATTGTCGAAGATGCCCTCATTGATGATGCTGGTACCCTTCGCAAGCACAAGGAGCGCTGCGAGCTGGGGCTGCATATCTGTCGGGAAGCCCGGGTGGGGCATGGTCTTTACATTTATTCTCTCGTATGTTTCCTGACCGATGACTCTTACGCTGTCGTCGTACTCCATTACTACCACGCCTATCTTGCGCAGTTTGGAGGTTATCGGTTCAAGGTGTTTCGGGATAACATTCTTTATGAGCGCGTCGCCCTTTGTGGCAGCAACAGCTATCATGAACGTTCCGGCCTCGATCTGGTCAGGGATTATGGCGTATTCAGCTCCGTGGAGCCTGTTGACGCCCTTGATCTTTATGACATCGGTACCTGCGCCCATGATGTCCGCGCCCATGGAGTTGAGGAAGTTGGCAAGATCTACGATGTGCGGCTCCTTGGCTGCGTTCTCGAGGATCGTGAGTCCTTCTGCCTTGACTGCGGCGAGCATGGCGTTTATGGTAGCGCCTACCGAAACTTTATCAAAGTATATCTGCGTTCCGAACAGGAAATCGGCTCTCGCATCAACGATGCCGTTTTCTATGCTGCACTTTGCGCTGAGTTCACGGAAGCATTTGAGATGCTGATCCATGGGCCTGTCGCCGAGGTCGCAGCCGCCGGGCATGGGGACTCTCGCGTGCTTGAACCTGCTGAGCAGGGTCGCAAGGAAGTAGTAGGAAGCTCTCATCTTGCGCGCCAGCTCATAAGGCACCGGCATATCCTGTATCATTCTGGGGTCTATCGAAATGGTAGTTCTGTCAATGAACCTGACGTCCGCGCCCAGCTCACGCAGTATCTGCAGGCTGATTGAAACGTCGTTTATGGCGGGTACATTCTCGAGCACACAGGGCTCGTCACACAGCATGACCGCAGGTATTATGGCGAGTGCAGCGTTCTTAGCGCCGCTTATCTCTACCTCACCGTGCAGCTTTTTTCCGCCGTTTATAATAAATTTATCCAAACTTTCAACCTCTTGTACGGTTTTTTATGTCCCGTCCCGGGAGAAAACTGCGATTCCGTTCGGCAATTATCGTTCTTCTTAAACGATGCTTTAAGATTATAGCATATCTTTGCGCAAAAATAAAGGGTTTTTATGCAAAATCTACATTTTCAACATATATTTTTAACAATAATGTTCACAATATACAGCCAAAACAGCTCGGACAGCGTCTGAAATGCGCTTTTTCGAGCGCCGTGCGGGGAAATGCCCCGATGCTCTCCGGTCATGTAAACTTGCACAACTAACCTTCATCTATCTCGATTATCTCGTCATCGAGCCCCTGTAAAGCCTCAATTTCGTTGGTCTCGCGGGTCGTGGTCTGCTCCGCACCGCCCTCTGCGGCCGCCGGAGGCTCCGTTTCCGCAGCCGTCGTTGTAGTGTCTGCCGGAGTCGTGGTATCTTCTGCGGCAGGTTCGCTTTCAACGGCCTCCGGAACTGTCTCGGAAGATGTTTCGAGCGTCGGGAGGGTTTCTGCGTTCACCACGTCCTTGGTGGCCTTGGTATTCTTTGGCTTCTTGGTGGTTGTTGTTTCCTCGGTGACCTCCGGTTCGATACGGATTATCTTTATCGACTCTATCGTTATCGGTTCTATTGGTTTCGAGGGCGTGCCGACCTTGTCGTCTATCGGATTGCCCGATACGACTTCCACTGCGGACACGGCCTTCAGCACAGAGAAACCGTCAATGACCTGCCCGAACACGGTGTTCTGGCCGTCCAACTCATAAAGGCCGCCTGCCGAGGCGTACTTCTCCTTGGCTTCCGGTGGAATGGCTTTCAGCTTGTCCAGATATTCCTGATAATACTGCTTGTCCTTATCCAGCATACGCGAGGTGATAGTCTCGTCTGCCAGCTGTTCGGTGAGCTTTGTTATAACCGCGTCGATGTCCTGGGGAGTGTGATTGTCCACTATGTAGAACTGCGCGTAGCTGCCGTTCTTGGACGCAGCGAAGCACAGGGCGCCGTAGAAGTTGTACGCGGCGTTCGACGTTTCTATCGGCACATACTGGTTCGGAGGTATCTCGCCGTCGCTGCCGTCGCCGTTGAGGGAACCGCCCTGTATCATATAGTTGTCTATGATGCGATGGATGGTGGTGCCGTTGTAATAACCCAGCTCCGCGAACTCCACGAACCGCTTGACCGACTCGGGCGCCGCCTTTTCAAACAGCTTCGCCGTGATAGTTCCGTAGTCCATGATGTTTATCTCGGCGTAGATGTCGTTATCCTCAAGCTTCACGTCACTGAGGTTCCCCACAGTCTTGTCTTCGCCGCAGGCCGCCGCCGAGATCAGCAGCATAACACCTGCGAGCAGCCCGGCTGCCTTCTTCAAAAATTTCATTTTTCAGCCTCTTGTCAGTTTAAGCATGATATTCGCCTATTGTAACATTTCTGATATATATGGGCGGATCCGGTATGCTCAGATCACCGGTCACATTCGATCCGCATATCTTATCTATAACGTCGAAGCCGTCGATCGTCTGCGCAAACACCGTGTATGCCCCGGCGAAGTCGATGACCACGCCCTTCTCCCGGAACGCAGTCAGCAGCTCTTCCGGCAGCGCCTGATCGCTGTTGTTCCTGAATTCCCGCAGCGAATCCATGGACTCGTCCGACAGCTCGCGGCTGTTCATAACCATAAACCGGCTGTCGCCGTAGCCTATCCGTCCGCTGAACGAGCAGATCGCGCCTTTCAGCGGCCACAGATCCACCGTATATTCATTTGCTATGGGCTGTCCGTCGTCTGTCGCGCCGGAATTCCTGTTCTCGTCATACGCGCCTGCCATGAATATGGACTTCTCCAGAACGCAGTAGATATCCTTGCCGTTGTAGTAGCCCTCATTCGCACGGTTGATGAAATTCTGCACCGTGTTGGGCGCGTATTCGGGATAGAGCACAGCCGTTATAGTCCCCGCGTCGGTCTCGATAACCGCGGTTTTCTGGCCTTCTTTCGGCCCTTCCAGCTGTACCAGCTTCATGGAGCTGTAATCGTAGGTGCGCAGAGGGTTTTCGTTCAGACCTTCGTTGCTGCCGCCTCCGAACAGCGCACAGCCCGATGCCGTGAATACAAGCGCCGCCGTGAGCAGACCTGCCGCTATCTTTTTCAACATTGCCGTCATGCCTTTCTTATCACGGTGCCCTGCCGTGTTTCCTCCACGATATATCCGAGCTCTGTTATCTTAGCGCGCAGTTCGTCTGCCTTTGCAAAATCCTTTGCTTTTCTTGCTTCGGCGCGCTGAGCCGCAAGCTCCTGCACCTCCGCGGGTATATCCGCACCTTCCTTCGCCTTTTCGGAAAGCAGCTTCTTCGCGGCTTCCGCAAGTCCGAGGGACAGTACATAGTCGATGTGCTCCACAGCGCAGCGCTTCGCCGCCGCGGGAGCGTCAGCCTTGAGCACGTCGTAGAGAGCGGTAGTAGCCTGCGCCGTGTTGAGGTCATTGTCCAGCGCTTCTCTGAAGCCCTTCAGCAGCTCGTTGAACACCGCTTCGTCGGTCTTCTCATCGGTCACGTTCTCGTAGAGCGGAGCGATCTTCGCTACCAGCTTCGAGTATGCGGCTGCAGCGTTGTCGAGATTCTCCCAAGAGAATTCGAGGGTCTTGCGGTAGTGGGACTGTAAGCAGAAGAAACGGTAGGCCAGCGGATCATAGCCCTTGCTCTCCAGCAGCGAAACGGTAAGGAACTCGCCCTTGGACTTGCTCATCTTGCCGTCGCCGGTATTGAGGTGATGTACATGGAACCAGTACCTGCACCACGGATGACCGAGGTATGCCTCGCTCTGCGCGATCTCGTTGGTATGGTGGGGGAACTGGTTGTCAATGCCGCCGCAGTGCAGATCGAGGTATTCCCCGAGGTGCTTCATGCTTATGCAGCTGCACTCGATATGCCAGCCGGGATAGCCGAGTCCCCACGGGCTCTCCCATTTAAGCTCCTGATCCTCGAACTTCGACTTGGTGAACCACAGCACGAAGTCCGTCTTGTTGCGCTTGTTGCCGTCGGCTTCAACGCCCTCGCGGACTCCGACTGCCAGGTCTTCCTCGTTGAAGTCGTTGAAAATATAGTATTTGTCGAGCTTCGATGTATCAAAGTATATATTCCCGCCCGCTTCATAGGCATAGCCCTTTTCGAGCAGGGAAGAAATGACCCTGATGAACTCGTCAATGCAGTGAGTTGCGGGTTCGACAACATCGGGGGTCTTGATATTCAGCTTCTTGCAGTCCTCAAAGAACGCGTCGGTGTAGAACTTCGCGATCTCCATGACAGTCTTGTGTTCGCGCTTTGCGCCCTTGAGCATCTTGTCGTCGCCGGTATCGCCGTCGCTGGTGAGATGTCCAACATCGGTGATGTTCATTACGCGGGTAACGTCAAGTCCGGAGAAGCGCAGGTATTTTTCAAGCACGTCCTCCATGATGTAGGTGCGCAGATTGCCTATGTGTGCGTAATGATAGACCGTAGGCCCGCAGGTGTACATATTGAGCTTCCCGGCAGTGTGCGGAATGAGCTCCTCCTTCTTGCGGGACGCACTGTTGTAGATATACATAACTTGTCTTCCTTCCGTTCTGTTGTTCTATCTGACAAAGTAATAGCAGACAACTATCAGGCCGAGCGACACGAACATGAGTATCCAGTTCCGTATCACCGTGCGCTTCAGCTTCTTGTCCGCGGCTTCCTTGTCATATTTCTTTTTATACATTGTGGTTTCTCCTGTACGCGAGATAACTTTCAAGTATAACGGCTGCCGCTGCGGCGTCTATGACCGCCTTGCGTTTTTTGCCGCGCCTGTCCAGCTCGTTCATTATGTTGTGAGCGGTTACCGTGGACGAGCGTTCGTCCCACATCTGCACCGGTATGTCGAGCCTTGCGCGCAGCAGCTCCGCGAATTCCCGGCACTTCTCGCTCCTGGGGCCATAGGTGCCGTTCATGTTTACCGGATCACCCACAACCGCCATCTCGGCACCGAGCTCCTTTATCTTTTCCGCGACTTTGTCGGCACAGACTTCAAAACGGCGCTCGTCGATGATGCACACAGGCGTGGCTATCATTTCCAGCCTGTCGCACTCCGCGATGCCGGTGTGGCTGTCACCGAAATCCACCGATACTATCTTCACTCCCTGTAAGCCTCCCCGACTGCTTTTGCAACGGTGTCAGCCACGCGCTTGTCAAGCGGGCTCACGATGATGTTTTCCGGGGTTATCTCATCGTCCGGGATAATGGAGGCGATAGCGTATGCCGCCGCCTGCTTCATCTCCTCGGTTATGCGCTTTGCGCGCACAGCGAGAGCTCCCTTGAAGAGTCCCGGGAACACAAGGACATTGTTTATCTGATTCGGGAAGTCGCTGCGTCCGGTACCTACGATGAAGGCACCCGCGGCTTTCGCCTCGTCGGGCATTATCTCGGGAGTGGGGTTTGCCATTGCAAAGACAATGGGCTTTTCCGCCATGCTCTTTATCATATCCGCATCAACGAGCTTCGGCCTCGAAACGCCTACAAATGCGTCCGCGCCCTTCATGGCATCGGCCAGCTTACCTTTGCGGCAGTTCTTGTTCGAGCGGTTCTTGATGTCTTCGTGCGCAGGGTTCTCGTAGCTGTCCCCACGGTTTATTATGCCGCAGAGATCTACCATTATGAGGTCGCCTATGCCGAGGCTCAGCAGGAAATTGCCTATGGCCATTCCCGCGGCTCCCGCGCCGTTGATAACGACTGTCATATCCGCCAGCTTCTTGCCTGCACACTTGGCGGCGTTTATCAGCGCAGCGCCTACTACTACGGCTGTGCCGTGCTGATCGTCGTGGAATACCGGGATATCGAGCTTTTCCTTTAACTTGCGCTCTATCTCGAAGCACCGCGGTGCCGCGATATCTTCGAGGTTTATGCCGCCGAAGCTGTCGGACAGCAGTTCTATCGTGTGTACGATCTCGTCCACGTCCTTGCTCTTTATGCAGAGCGGAAACGCGTCAACGCCTGCGAATTCCTTGAACAGGCAGCATTTTCCTTCCATTACCGGCATACCTGCAAGGCCGCCTATGTCTCCCAGGCCCAGCACAGCGGTGCCGTCGGTTATGACTGCGACGAGATTCTTTCTTCTTGTCAGCTCATAAGAAAGCTCCGGCTTCTTCTGTATTTCGAGGCAGGCCTGAGCGACGCCGGGCGTATATGCCAGCGACAGATCCTCACGGGTGTTGATAGGTGCGCGGGAGATCACTTCGATCTTGCCCTGCCATTCATAGTGCTTTTTGAGTGCTTCTTCTTTTACATCCATTTCCTTTGTTCCTCTTTTTTATATTTTGATATTATTATATATTCAGATTTTCGCCCCTTGTGCGCGGAGCCCGCGCTCCCGATCCGTCCGGTACCGTTGCGGCACTGTCGGGGGAATCTGCCCCGCAGTCCTAAATATTCAGATTTTCGCCTCTTGTTATTATTGCGCGGACAGACTGCTCGGGCGTAAACTTGTAGCCGAGCGAGATAGCATAGTGATTGTAGAATCCGTGGAAATCCGAGCCGCCGGTCGGGAGAAGCCCGTACTGCTGGCACAGGTCGAGGAGCTGTTCCTCCTCGGTCTCGTCGGCGCTTTCGTGATAGACCTCGATGCCGTCGATCTTACCCTGGGAAGCGAGTTCTTCTATTACTTCAAAGCTGTTATATACTCTCGGGTGTGCGATAGACGCGGTACCGCCCGCAGAGTGTATCATTTCCAGCGCGAAGCGCACATCCGGGACGCGCTCGATCTCCTGTCTCACTTCTTCGGCGCACAGGCCGTCGATTGCGCTGAACAGCTTGTCGTAGACGTCGCCGTAAAGCTCTGTGGTATAGCCGTAGTCCATGAGGGCGTGCATTATGTGGCACTTGTATATGGTCTTGCCGCCTGCTGCGTAACGAAGTATATTCTCGAAAGCTATCGGGTATTCCGATATGACTTTGAGAGCCATTTTCTTTCCGAGCTGCCTTCTCGCTTCCGTGGTGCGCAGGCACAGACCTTCGAGGCGGTCGGGCTTGTGGGGCATATAAGCGAGAATATGTACCTTTCTGCCGCGGGTGCCGTCCACCGCGGATATCTCGACAGCGGGCAGAACGCGAATGCCGTAGCGCTGTCCGAGTATTACGGCGCGCGAGGTGGAAGCAAGGTTATCGTGGTCTGTAATGGACAGAACGTCGATTTTGTTGCGCTTAGCCTGCGCAATGACCTCCTCTATGCCGAGGGAACCGTCGGATAATGTGGTGTGACAATGCAGATCTGCTCTCATAGTATTTTCTCCGTATAAAGTCTGTTGTGGCCGTATATCTTCTTATCTTATGATCTTTCCTTTTGTCTTTAACTTTACGCCGCTGTCGGCTTTCTTTTTACGCTCTTTCGGTATCTCTGTCGGAGCCTCGGAGCCGCCCATATCCTCGAATACGGCTTCCTCATTGTTATCGTACCGCGAATATTCGGGGTTCTTCTCGCCGCGGGCGGTGTAGTAGGGGTCGATTATATGCTTCTGTATCACCGGGTAGGCGCAGAATGTAGCTATGAAGCTCATCCACGCGAAGGGGATAAGCGGCATGGCTACTATCGAATAGGGGTAGCCCAGCACCATAAGCGCCGCTATTGCGAGCCACGCGAAGAATGCCGCGAAGCTGCGCTTGAAGCCGACTATCATCAGTATGAATGAATTCTTGATTATCTTCGGCAGTGTAAGGTTCAGTGCGACTATCTGCGGGTAGATGTAGAAATGCATCATCACCACGAAGAAGCCCATAGCCAGCGATACTGCCAGAAGCGCTTTTGTCTGGAACTCCGAAGCGTTCATCAGTGCCGCGGCGTAGAAATTGAGATTGAACGCCAGCAGTACCAGCAGGATAATATCTATCGAGCCCATGAAGAGCGCCTGTTTGAAATTCTTCTTGAATGCCGTCCAGAACTCATGCCATACGAATATCGGTTCACCTATTGTGAATTTGCGCATGAGCTGGGTCATTGCCGCCGTGGCGGGGCCGAACGTGACGATCGGTATGCAGAAGGCGACGTAAATCAGATTTATCTGAAAGAACTTCCAGAACTTATTTCCGAAGATCTCCCAGAACAGAAAGAACGGTTTTTTCTGGGGTCCGCCTTTCTTTACTCCGCTTCCGGTCTTTCTGTAATTGTAGATTCCAAATGCCATAAATACACTTCCAAAAATGCGGTTCCAGCCGCAGAAAATAAAATACCTATCATATTATACCATAATTTATTATTTTTTGCAAGCCTTTTTTAATAAAAGTATAGGGAACCTCTAAAAACCCAATTTGAGAGAAAAAGAGCTATCCACGCCGTCTACGGCGTCAAACCTCCTAACCGGGCGCCAGCCCGGCTTCGTCGGCTTTCCTTGTATCCGACGCAGCTATCTCATTTTCTCTTTTCAAAGCGGTTTTTAGAGGTACCCTATATTTTATCGGACAGCGGCGCGGTACCCGCGCCGGGCGGTTCTTTTTACCATTTGACAATTTATGAATTTTGTGATATTATATATCTGTATATTTTTCTTTACTGCGGACGGGGGAGTCTGGTACAATGTTTGAACGTCTCGATTATCTGCGCGACAAGGCGAATAAGCTGCCGATGCACCCCGGAGTCTATCAGATGAAAGACAAATCGGGGAAGATAATCTACATCGGAAAAGCGAAGATACTGAAAAACCGCGTGACTTCATACTTCCACGCGGTGGAAGCACACAACGCCAAGACGTATAAGCTGGTCTCACGGATATACGACTTTGATTTCATCGTTACCGAGACCGAGCTGGACGCGCTTGTGCTGGAAGCAAGCCTTATAAAACTGCACAGCCCGAAGTATAATATACTTCTGAAGGACGATAAGGGATTCAGCTATTTCCGGCTGACCGGCGGCGATTACCCGAGGATAATGCACTCATTCCGCAACGATGACCCCGCGTCGACCTATATAGGGCCGTTCATGAGCTCCTTCGTAGTCAAACAGGCGATAGAGGAAGCCAACCGCATCTTCATGCTCCCCACCTGCAATAAGGAGTTCCCGCGGGACTTCGGAAAAGAGCGCCCCTGCCTCAACTATCACATCAAGCGCTGTATGGGCGTATGCAAGGGCTGCATTTCAAAAGAAGAGTACGCGGACATAATAAAGCAGGCTGTGGATTTTCTGAAAAACGGCAGCAAGGAGAGCATTGAGCGCCTGACAGCCGAAATGAACGAGGCCGCCGAAAATCTGGAATTCGAGCGGGCAGCAAAGCTCCGCGACCGCATAGCCGCCATAAACCGCGCTGCAAAGGTGCAGTCCATCCGCTCCGACCGCGATATAAGCTGCGATGTGTTCGCCATATCCCACAACGCCGGGCTGACAGCCGCGGCAGTGGTGAAATACCGCAGCGGACAGCTCATAGATAAGGAAAACTACTTCATCGGCGACGAGTACGAGGGCGATGTCATACGCACCGAATTCCTCATGCGATACTATGAGAACGGCCGGGAGATACCGAAGCTGATACTGCTGGACGGTGACGCCGAGGACAACGACCTGCTGAGCGAATACCTCGGCAGCGTGTCGGGACATAAGGTGAACATCACTGTGCCGAAGCGCGGTGAAAATCTGGTGCTCACCACTCTCGCCAAGAGCAACGCGGACGAATACCTCGCTCTGCGGGTAGGCAGGACGAGCCGTGAAGTGACCGCTTTGCAGGATTTGCAGAAACTCCTCGGGCTGAAAAAGATACCCGTACTGATAGAGAGCTACGATATATCGAACATGGGCGAACAGACCCGCGTGGCGGGAATGATAACCTACAGGAACGGCAGGCCGTACAAGGCGGGCTACCGGCGATTCAACATCAAGGACGTCGTGGGCATAGACGACTACGGCTGTATGCAGGAAGTCCTGCGCAGACGTTTCACCCGGCTGCTGGAGGGCGACGAGAACTTCTCCGAGCGCCCCGACCTTATCCTGCTGGACGGCGGACAGGGTCATGTGGCGGCAGTCCGCGAGGTGTTCAGCGAAATGGGAATAGATGTGCCGCTTTTCGGTCTCGTCAAGGACGATAAGCACCGCACAAGAGCGATAGCCGCAGACGGCGGCGAGATACAGGTCAGCGCAAACAAGAACCTGTTTAAGATGCTGACCGAAATACAGGACGAGGTGCACCGCTACTCGATAAATTACCAGCGGAAGAAACACAAAATGACCCAGTATGAGCTCGATCTCACGAAAGTGAACGGCATCGGGGAGAAGAAAGCCCTTGCGCTGCTGAAGACGTTCAGGACAAAGCAGGGCATAAAGGAAGCCTCGGTCGAAGAGCTTATGGAGGCCGCGAAGATAAGCCGTGAAACGGCGGAGGAACTGCACCTGTTCGTGCAGGAGACCTTCTGAGATGAAAGGATAAAGACAGATAAGTTATGAGAGTTATAACAGGAAAAGCAAGAGGCATGAAGCTGAAGTCCCTCGAAGGCACCGAGCTGATACGCCCCACCGCCGATATGGTCAAGGAGGCCATGTTCAGCATAGTGCAGTTCGACGTTGAGGACGCTGTGGTGCTCGACCTGTTCGCAGGTTCGGGACAGCTCGGCATCGAGGCGCTGAGCCGCGGTGCGAAGAAATGCTACTTTGTGGACAGCAGCCGTGAAGCCATAGCGGTGGTAAAGGACAACCTTGCCCACACAAAAATGACGGACAGCGCGGAAGTCGTGAATATGCCGAACTCCGCATTTCTGCGGACCGTGCGGGAAAAAATAGACATTGCGCTGCTTGACCCGCCATACGGTAAGAAACTGATACAGCGTTCGCTGCCGGCGCTCACGGAAGTTATGAGCGATGACGGCATAATCGTCTGCGAGCATGAGATCGAATGCAGGCTCCCCGAGGAAGAGGGCGGCTTCACGGTCTCCAAGACCTACAAATACGGAAAGATAGCGCTCACCGTATACAGAAGAAAGCAGGAAAGCGAGGATACCGAGGAATGATGAAGAAAGCCATTTATCCGGGCAGTTTCGATCCCGTTACCAACGGGCATCTTGAGATAATAAAGCGTGCTTCGCAGATGTGCGACCAGCTCATCGTGCTGATATCCGTGAATCCGAACAAGAGTTCGAGCTTCACCGTTGATGAGAGAGCGGCGTTCCTGCGCAAGGTCTGCTACGATATACCGAATGTGCAGGTTGACAGCTGCAGCGGTCTTATTGTGGACTATTTCAAAGAGCACGACTGCGATATCATAATAAAAGGACTCCGCGCAATGTCGGATTTTGAAACGGAGTTCCAGATGGCTCACGTCAACAAGCACCTCTGTCCGAGAGCGGAGACAGTGTTCCTGTGCGCGGACAGCCAGAGCACCTACCTCTCGTCGAGCATGGTGCGTCAGATAGCAATGTTCGGCGGCGATATCTCGCCGTTCGTTCCCGAATCGATAAAGGACGATATAACAAAAAGACTGCTGATAACAGCGGCGAAGGAGGACAAGTAAAATGGGTATCGAAGAAACACTGGACATGATGGACGATATGCTCGATAAGGCGGTAAACGTGCCTTTCACAAACAAGAAGTCACTGATCGACGTTGAGAAGATGCGCGAACTGGTGGAGGAGATAAGGCTCAATACTCCCCGCGAGATCAAGCAGGCCCGTGACCTTGTGAACGACCGAAAGACGATCATAAATGACGCGAAGAACGAAGCTTCGGCGATCATTGCAAGAGCCGAGCAGCGTGCGGCAGCGCTGATATCGCAGCAGGAGATCGTCCGTCAGGCGACGCAGAAAGCGAACGAGATAAATGCCGCCGCGCAGGAGCAGACCAAGGAGCTCCGCGATATGACCAACAAGTATGTGGACAATATGCTCACCAAGGTCGAGGAGCTGCTCTCCAACGACATCATTGACGTCAGGAAGGCCCGCAGCGCACTCAAACAGACCATCAAGTGATATGATAAAACCACCGGGGAGACCGGTGGTTTTTGTTTCTGTTATAAAGATCATATCCGGGCTCCGGGCAGCGCGGCAGAAAAATACCGTATAGAAGGTAACTTCCATACGGTTTTGGTGCAGCGTCACGCTGCATGTCTGTGCCAAACGGTTTAGATTTTATGATAACTCCGATGATACGGGCGAAGAAATAACCCGCCTACGGAAAACCATAGGCGGATTCGCCGCGGGGCGTTCCCCGCTGGTCGGAGTGACAGGATTCGAACCTGCGGCATCGAAGTCCCAAACTTCGCGCGCTACCAACTGCGCCACACCCCGGTATAAATGTAGAAATGTAATACGGGCGATAAACTCGTCGTTTTATGAAGAATAACCGCGTATTGCCTGCGCGGGCTCCGCGCCGCCACACCCCGGCAATAAATATGGATGACATAATACGGGCGGAATACCCGCCGCTCGAAGAAAACAGCTGCGTATCGGGAGCGCGGGCTCTGCGCCGCCACACCCCGGTAATAAATATAAGAATGTAATACGGGCGAAATGCCCGCTGCTCGAAGAAAACATCTGCGTAATGGGAGCGCAGGCTCTGCGCCTCAGTATGATCATGTGTTAATATTATACACTATTATAAAGGATATGTCAATGGAGAGATGATTATTTTTCGAAAAACGAGAAAAAATTGAATTTTACTGTTTACAAATTGGTAAAAATGTGGTATGATATTGATATGGTGCATACCGCTTTTGAGAGGGTATGACGAAACAGCGTCAGAAAGTCACGGAAGGGTAATGCAGCGCGGCGCGGAGGCCAGAACCGGGCCGCTAAAATTAAAGGAGGTTGTTTTCCAATGGCAAGACAAAAACTTACAATGGACGGTAATAACGCTGCCGGTCACGTGTCGTACGCGTTCACGGAAGTAGCGGCTATCTACCCCATTACTCCCTCGTCCGTAATGGCTGAAGTTACGGATTCATGGGCAACGGCAGGAAGAAAGAACATTTTCGGTCAGGAAGTGCAGATCGTAGAGATGCAGTCCGAGGGCGGCGCAGCAGGTGCTGTACACGGTTCCCTTTCGGCAGGTGCTCTCACGACCACATACACCGCTTCGCAGGGACTCCTTCTGATGATCCCGAATATGTACAAGATCGCAGGTGAGCTGCTTCCGAACGTTATCCACGTTTCGGCGCGTGCGCTCGCTTCCCACGCTCTTTCGATATTCGGCGACCACAGTGATATCTACGCTTGCCGTCAGACAGGCTATGCTATGCTGTGCTCCACCAATCCTCAGGAAGTTATGGACCTCGGCGCAGTAGCTCATCTCTCGACTATCAAGGGCAGAGTTCCGTTCATCCACTTCTTTGACGGTTTCAGAACATCTCACGAGATCCAGAAGATCGAGGTATGGGATTACGATACACTCGACAAGATGGTAGACAAGGACGCTGTTGCCGCATTCCGCAGCAGAGCTCTCAACCCTGAGCAGCCTGTACTCCACGGTTCGGCACAGAACCCCGACATCTTCTTCCAGGCAAGAGAGGCCTCCAACACCTACTATGACAAGATACCCGGAATCGTTACCGAGTATATGGACAAGGTCAATGCCGAGATCGGTACCGACTACAAGCTCTTCAACTACTACGGCGCGCCCGACGCGGAGCAGGTAATAGTTGCTATGGGTTCCGTAAACGATACTATCGAGGAAACTATCGACTACCTCCTCAAGCAGGGCAAGAAGGTCGGCCTCGTAAAGGTAAGACTGTACAGACCGTTCGTTTCTTCCGCATTCGCTGCGGCTATCCCGTCCACTGTAAAGAAGATCACAGTACTCGACAGAACAAAGGAGCCCGGCTCCATAGGCGAACCGCTCTACCTCGACGTAGTTGCGGCCCTCAAGCAGGAGGGCAAGTTCCAGGACGTTCCCGTTTACACCGGCAGATACGGTCTCGGTTCCAAGGACGTTACTCCCGCTCAGATCATCTCCGTTTACAACAATACCGAGAAGCCCCGCTTCACTATCGGTATCAACGACGATGTCACAAATCTCTCGCTCCCGATCACCGAAAATCCGAACACCACTCCCGAAGGCACTACCTGCTGCAAGT
>JAEEJW010000106.1 GCA_016282095.1 Ruminiclostridium sp.
CGATAGTACCGATGTTTACATGGGGTTTGGTTCGGTTAAAATGTTCCTTTGCCATTTGTTTAATCCTCCTAAAATTTGATGGTAACTTCAAAAAATTCCCATAGGTATATTGTACCAAAAAACTTCTGAAATTACAAGTCTTTTTTGAAAATTTTTAAAAAATATTAATCCTTGGATCTCTTGTTTACGATGTTGTCTGCAATGTTCTTCGGAACCTGAACATAGCTGTTGGGTTCCATTACATACTGACCACGACCCTGTGTCTTGGAACGCAGGTCGTTGGAGTAGCCGAACATTTCGGACAGCGGAACAAGAGCATTGATCTGCTTAACGCCGTTTCTGTCGTCCATACCCTGGATAGTGCCTCTGCGGGAGCTAAGGTCGCCGATTACGTCGCCCATGTACTCTTCCGGAACGATAACAACTACCTTCATGATAGGTTCGAGGATTACGGGGTTAGCCTTCTTGCAGGCTTCCTTGATAGCCATGGAGCCCGCGATCTTGAACGCCATTTCGGACGAGTCTACCTCGTGGTAAGAACCGTCGTACAGCGTTACCTTAAGGTCAACTACCGGGTAGCCCGCCATAACGCCTGCCTGCATCGCACCCTGGATACCCGCGTCAACAGCCGGGATATACTCCTTCGGGATAGCGCCGCCGACAACGGCATTGACGAACTCATAGCCCTTACCGGACTCGTTGGGCTCGACTTTGAGCTTAACGTGACCATACTGACCTTTACCGCCGGACTGACGCGCGTACTTGGTATCCACGTCGGTTGCGGTTGTTATTGTTTCCTTGTAAGCGACCTGCGGAGCGCCGACATTCGCTTCTACCTTGAACTCACGGAGAAGTCTGTCAACGATGATCTCGAGATGAAGCTCACCCATACCTGCAATAATGGTCTGACCTGTTTCGGAGTCTGTCCATGTCTTGAATGTGGGGTCTTCTTCAGCCAGCTTTGCGAGTGCGAGTGCCATCTTTTCCTGACCTGCCTTGGTCTTGGGCTCGATAGCCAGATCGATAACAGGATCCGGGAATTCCATGGACTCGAGTATGATCGGGTGATCCTCGTCGCAGAGTGTATCGCCCGTTGTTGTATTCTTTACGCCGACCGCTGCTGCGATATCGCCGCAGTAGCAGACTTCAAGATCCTGTCTGTGGTTTGCGTGCATCTGAAGGATACGTCCCATGCGCTCCTTCTTGTCCTTTGTTGCGTTAAGGACGCTTGCACCGGCCTCGACAACGCCCGAATATACGCGGAAGTAGCAGATCTTACCTACGAACGGGTCTGTTGCGATCTTGAATGCGAGTGCGGAGAACGGCTCATTGTCGCCTGCTCTTCTCTCTTCTTCCTCGCCTGTTTCGGGGTTAACGCCCTTGATAGGCGGGATATCGAGCGGAGAAGGCATATAGTCAACCACAGCGTCAAGGAGCTTCTGAACGCC
Organism: Ruminiclostridium sp.; assembly: GCA_016282095.1. Classification (GTDB taxonomy): domain Bacteria; phylum Bacillota; class Clostridia; order Oscillospirales; family Ruminococcaceae; genus Ruminiclostridium_E. The sequence continues at coordinate 1,449 of JAEEJW010000106.1, forward strand.
CTTGTTTCTGTACGATGTACCGCAGGTAACGGGCACCATATCGTTGGCTATGCAAGCCTTTCTTATGCATCTCTTGATTTCCTCTGTGGTGATCTCCTCACCTTCGAGGTACTTGTTCATTATCTCCTCGTCCTGTTCGGATACCGCTTCGAGAAGTTCTGTTCTGTACTTCTCTGCGATCTCCTTCATGTCGGCGGGGATCTCTTCGACTCTCATGTCCTTGCCGAGGTCATCGTAGTAGATGTCCGCGTTCATTTCAACGAGGTCTATAATTCCTCTGAACGTATCTTCGGAACCGATAGGGAGCTGGATCGGGACTGCGTTTGTCTTCAAGCGGTCCTTCATCATCTGAACGACGTTATAGAAATCGGCGCCCATGATGTCCATTTTGTTGACATAAGCCATTCTCGGTACCTTGTACTTATCAGCCTGATGCCAAACTGTCTCCGACTGGGGCTCAACGCCGCCCTTAGCGCAGAAGACTGTTACGGAGCCGTCGAGAACTCGGAGCGAGCGCTCAACTTCTACTGTGAAGTCAACGTGGCCGGGGGTGTCGATGATATTGATTCTGTGCTGCTTCCAGTAAGCTGTTGTCGCGGCGGAGGTGATGGTGATACCTCTCTCCTGTTCCTGCGCCATCCAGTCCATTGTAGCAGAACCGTCGTGTGTTTCGCCTATCTTGTGGTTGATTCCGGTGTAGTAAAGAATACGTTCGGTAGTGGTGGTCTTGCCCGCGTCGATATGCGCCATGATACCGATATTACGGGTCATTTCCAGCGTTACGTCTCTTGCCATATTTCCTCCGTTCCGAAATTACCACTTATAGTGTGCGAATGCTCTGTTAGCTTCCGCCATTCTGTGGGTGTCGTCGCGCTTCTTGCACGAGCCGCCCTGTCCGTTAAGAGCGTCAAGGATCTCGTTTGCGAGTCTTTCCTTCATCGTCTTTTCGTTTCTTGCTCTGCTGTACTGGGTGATCCAACGGAGTCCCAGGGTTCTGCGTCTTTCGGGACGAACCTCCATGGGGACCTGATATGTTGCACCGCCGACACGGCGAGCCTTTACTTCGAGCTGAGGCATGATGTTCTCCATTGCCTCTTCAAATGCTTCAAGGGGTTCCTTGCCTGTCTTCTCGCCTACGATCTCGAATGCGCCGTACACGATCTTCTGGGCTACACCCTTCTTGCCGTCAAGCATGATGTTGTTGATGAGTCTTGTCACCAGCTCCGAATTGTAAAGCGGATCCGGCAGTACATCACGCTTAGGTACATTACCTCTTCTTGGCACTTTACTTCCCTCCTTCATAAATTTGCGCAGTTTTTGCTGAAAACTGCAAAACGAATTCATCGGTACTCGAAAGCGTCATGTGAGCATCGGAATTGTCTTCCGCCCACTGCTCCCGCCAGCCATTTCGAGGCAACTATTATATAATAACCTCTTATGGGGCGATCATCTGTTTCGCTTACGATTTCTTACCTGCCTTCGGACGCTTAGCGCCGTACTTCGATCTGCCCTGCATTCTTCCGTCAACGCCCTGTGCGTCGAGTGTTCCGCGTACGATATGATAACGTACACCAGGGAGATCCTTTACACGTCCGCCTCTGATGAGGACAACGCTGTGCTCCTGGAGCTTGTGTCCGATACCGGGAATGTAAGCGGTAACTTCATAACCGTTGGAGAGTCTTACTCTGGCTACCTTACGCATAGCGGAGTTAGGCTTCTTAGGTGTAGCGGTTCTTACAGCTGTGCATACTCCGCGCTTCTGGGGAGCTGTTACGTCTGTAGGAGCCTTCTTAAGAGTGTTCAGGCCCTTTAAGAGTGCAGGTGCCTTGGACTTCTTTTCGGAAACCTCTCTTCCCTTTCTTACAAGCTGGTTAAAGGTTGGCAATTCATTTCACCTCCAATAAAATATTCATCACGGTATAGTCCGCAATATTAAATATTATACACAAAAACGGACAAAAAGTCAATACTTTCAAAAATTATTTGAAAACATTGTACATTCTGCCCGTTAAGAAAATATTTAATGCGCCTTTTTGTGCATAATTACATCATATTCCGTCTGAAAAGCGCATCTCCCGCGGTTTTGCGGGAGATGCTGCGGAATATTACTGTTCGGAAACTGTGGTTTCTTCTGTCTCTGCCTCTGTCTGCTCGGTCTCTTCCGCGGATTCTTCGTCCATGGTCTCCTTCTTCATTCCCGTACCTGCGGGTATGAGCTTACCGATGATGACGTTCTCCTTCAGACCGATGAGGTGGTCTACCTTGCCGTGGATAGCGGCATCGGTGAGGACTCTTGTGGTCTCCTGGAA
>JAEEJW010000107.1 GCA_016282095.1 Ruminiclostridium sp.
CCGCTTACCCCGCCTGCCAGCTCTGTATCGAAAATACGGGCTTCCACGGCACCCTCACTCACCCCGCAAGACAGAACCTGCGCCCCATTCGTATGAAAGTAGCAGGGCAGGATTGGTGGTTCCAGTATTCGCCTTACGGCTACTATAACGAACACTGCATCGTGTTCAACAACGACCATATCCCCATGAAGATAGACGCGGCCGTGTTCGGCAAGCTCTTCGGCGTGCTGGAGACCCTGCCGCATTACTTCGTCGGCTCAAACGCAGACCTCCCCATAGTCGGCGGCTCCATTCTCTCACATGAGCATTTCCAGGGCGGCAGATATACCTTCGCTATGGAAAAGGCTCCCGCCGAAACCGCGTTCGACCTGCCGCATTTCCCGGAGGTCAAAGCCTGCACAGTAAAGTGGCCTATGACCGTCATAAGACTGCAAAGCACCGGTACAAAGCGCCTCGGAGAAGCCTGTGACGCGGTGCTGCGCTGCTGGAGAGGGTATTCCGACCCGACCGTCGGCGTGTACGCGGAGACCGACGGAGTTCCGCACAACACCATAACCCCCATTGCGCGCAGAAAGGGAGACCTTTTCGAGTGCGACCTCGTCCTGCGCAACAACATAACTTCGGAGGACAGGCCGCTGGGCATATTCCACCCGAACCCGTCGCTCCACCACATCAAGAAGGAAAACATCGGCCTGATAGAAGTAATGGGTCTGGCTGTGCTGCCCGCAAGGCTTGCGCCCGAGCTGGAGCTGCTGGAAAAGGCAATGCTGGAAAAGACCGACATCTCCGGCGACGAAAAGCTCTCCGGCCATGCGGAGTGGCTGAAAGGCGTCATCGCCCGTCACCCGGAAGCGAACGAAGCCAATGCCGACGCGATACTCAAACAGGAGATAGGCGCGGTATTCGAGCAGGTACTGCTGGACGCGGGCGTTTTCAAGCGTGACGAAGCCGGACAGGCCGCATTCATGAGATTTATAGAGAAGGCAAGGGACTTTGTATGAGAAGCTGCGGTGTACTGATGCACATAACGAGCCTGCCGTCACCCTACGGCATCGGGACATTCGGCGAGCAGGCCGAGCGTTTCGTTGACTGGCTCATTTCGGCAGGGCAGGAGTACTGGCAGGTACTGCCGGTAGGCCCCACGGGCTACGGCGACTCGCCTTATCAGTCGTTCTCCACATTCGCGGGGAACCCTCTGCTGATAGACCTGGACGACCTGGTGAAGTCGGGTCTCATAACCGCCGCGATGTGCGATGCCGCGGACTACGGCGCGGACCCGTCATTCGTGGATTACGAGAAGGTCACCCGCACCAAGATGGAGCTGCTGCGAAAGGCGTATCTCAACTTCAGCGAGAACGCGGGGTATCTGGCTTTCGTGAAGGAAGAGGCCTGCTGGCTGGACGATTACGCGCTGTTCATGGCGCTGAAGGAAGAAAACGGAAACGTATCGTGGCACGAATGGAGCGACGATGTGCGGCTCCGTAAGCCCGAAGCTCTCAAAGCCGCGTCGGAGCGGCTCGCGAAGCAGACGGGCTTCTGGAAATTCCTGCAATACACGTTCTACGCGCAGTGGGACAGGCTCAAAAGCTACGCGAACCGCAACGGCATAAAGCTGATAGGCGATATTCCGATATATGTTTCCCCGGACAGCTCGGACATCTGGGCGAACACGGGGCTGTACGAAACGGACGCAGACTGCCGTCCGAAGCGCGTGGCGGGTGTGCCGCCGGATTATTTTTCCGCGACGGGGCAGCTCTGGGGCAATCCGCTTTACGACTGGGAGGCTATGAAAGCCGACGGCTACGCGTGGTGGATACGCCGTATCGGGAAGGCGGCGAAGCTGTACGACATCGTGCGCATCGATCATTTCCGGGCATTTGACACTTACTGGGCGATACCGGCGGGGGAGATGACCGCGGTGAACGGCAAGTGGGAGAACGGCCCCGGCATGGATCTTTGGAATGCGGTGCGTGAAGCGCTGGGCGAACCTCCCATAATTGCGGAGGACTTAGGCGACATCTTTGACAGTGTCAAGGAGCTGCTGAAAGCCTCGGGCTTTCCGGGAATGCGGGTGCTGCAATTCGGCTTCAATCCGGAGTTCAGCGACAATGACCACTTGCCGCACCGCTATCCGCAGAACAGTGTCTGCTACACGGGAACACACGACAACTCGACGGTGCTCGGCTGGTACAAGGCGGCGGACAAGAAGAGCCGCGCCATGTGCAGGAAGTATCTTAAACCCCGTCTTTTCGAGAAGATGAACCGCACCATGATACGCGAGCTGTACAAGAGTGAAGCGGGGCTTGCGGTAGTGCCGATGCAGGACATCATAGGGCTGGGGGACGAAGCGAGAATGAACATTCCCTCAACGCTTGGCGGCAACTGGAAGTGGCGTGCGCAGAAGAAGCACTTCACCGCGAAGAACGCGGCGTACATGAAGGATCTCGCGCAGACGTATTACAGGACGAACAACGGTCAATAAGCGGCAAAGCCGCATATTATAAACACAAAGGAGAAAAATCATCATGGACATCAAGGCAAAGATTGACGAAGTAGTAGCAAAGGTACAGGCAGAGCCCGACCTCATGGACAAATTCCAGAAGCAGCCCGTTCAGACAGTCGAGGGCATCATCGGTGTTGACCTCCCCGACGACATCATCAACGGCGTCGTTGACGGCGTTAAGGCCAAGCTCGGCGTTGACAGCGTCTCCGGCATCTTCGACAAGATCGGCGGCCTCTTCGGCGGTAAGAAAGATTGAGTTCAGTCGCTGACGCTCGAGTGAGAAGAGAGTCGCTTACGCTCGAGTTTGACGCCCTTTGAAAAGGGCTTGGCCTAAACTTTAAACGCTTCGCCTTGCAGATTCGTTAAGTAGTACGCCTTTACAAGGTTAAGCAATCGCAAACATAAAAAATTACTGCTCCTTTTGTCAGTCACAAAGGAGCAGTTTTCTTTTTACTGTACATAGCTGATGCACACAACAGGCGCATTACCTGCCCCCGCTGCAAGGCGGTGGGGTACCCCCGCGGTCAATCCGTCTGTTACATCCAGTAAAGAGCGGGTTTCAGCCTCGCAGCCCAGAGTAGGAGTACACATTACCGAATCTGCAAGGCGAAGCGATTGGGTCCAGCGTCACGCTGGCGCCGGCCGCGTAGGCCAAAAAATAATAATAATCTTCTCAAGCGCGTAGCGCGACTCTCTTCTAATTCAAGCCTTTCATGGTGAGGGAGATGCGGTTTTTCTTGGTATCGATGCCGAGGATGCGGACGTTGACGATATCGCCGACTTTGACGACTTCCAGCGGGTGCTTGATGAACTTGTTGCTCATCTGGGAGATGTGGACGAGGCCGTCCTGATGCACGCCGATATCGACGAAGGCGCCGAAGTCGGTGAGGTTGCGGACTGTGCCTTTCAGCTCCATGCCCTCTTTCAGGCTGTTGATATCGACTACGTCCGTGCGGAGCATGGGCTTCGGAAGCTCGTCACGCGGGTCACGGCCGGGCTTCATCAGCTCCTTTATCATATCCGTGAGCGTCATGGTGCCGACACCCGTTTCTTCCGCCGCCTTCGGGAGACCCAGCTTATTCACCGCCGCGTTTATCTTCTCCGCGGCAAACTTCGAGTTCTCGCCCTTCAGGTCGGCTTCCGTTACCCCCGCAAGAGAAAGCAGCTTTCTCGCCGCTTCGTAGCTCTCGGGGTGGACTGCCGTGTCGTCCAGCGGCTCCTTGCCGCCGCGCACGCGCAGGAAGCCCGCACACTGCTCAAACGTCTTCTTGCCGAGCTTTGCCACTTTCAGAAGCTCCTTCCTGTCAGTGAAGCCGCCGTTCTCCTCGCGGTAGGCAACGATGTTCTTCGCTATGCCCGAGTTTATGCCCGCCACATACGACAGCAGAGCCACAGACGCCGTGTTCACGTCAACGCCTACGTTGTTCACGCAGTCCTCGACTACGCCGCCCAGAGCCTCGGAAAGCTGCGCGGGCGGCATATCGTGCTGGTACTGGCCTACGCCTATCGCTTTCGGCTCTATCTTCACCAGCTCCGACAGCGGATCCTGAAGGCGGCGCGCTATCGAGACCGCACTTCTTACCGTAACATCATAATCCGGGAATTCCTCCTGCGCCAGCTTGCTCGCGGAGTAAACGCTCGCGCCCGCTTCGGAGACCACCATGTAGCTCACCGGCAGCCCCATGTCGTGTATCATATCCGCTATGAATACTTCGCTCTCGTGGCTTGCGGTGCCGTTTCCTATGGATATCGCGGTTATGCCGTACTTCTTTATCAGCGAAGTCAGCTTTGCGCGGGATTCGGCAGTCCTGTTCTGCGGCATAGTGGGGTAGACCACCGTGTGGTCAAGCACCTTTCCCGTCTCGTCAACAACGGCTATCTTGCAGCCCGTTCTGTAACCCGGGTCAAAGCCCATGGTCACCATGCCTTTCACGGGCGGCTGCATAAGGAGCTGGCGCAGGTTCTCGCCGAACACCTTTATCGCGGCGGTGCAGGCCTTTTCCGTCAGATCGTTGCGGACTCTGCGCTCTATGGACGGGTGAATAAGGCGCTTGTAGGCATCCGCGGCGGCTTCCTCCACAAGATCGGAGTTCCTGTTGCCCGCTTTGCCGGTGACGTAGCGGCTGTTTATAGTCGAGATCATCTCGTCGGTATCGACTTCCACGGCTACTTTGAGGACGCCCTCGCGCTCGCCGCGGTCAACCGCGAGTATGCGGTGCGTGGGTATCTTCGTGACGGCTTCGCGGAAATCGAAGTATATCTCATAGACCGACTGGTTCTCGGTCTCGGTATCCGTCTTCTTCGAGGTCAGCAGGGCATGGCGGTCATACAGCCCGCCGAGTATACGGCGTATCTCGGGATCGTCGGAGATGTTCTCCGCGATGATGTCGAGGGCTCCGGCTATGGCTTCCTCCGCAGTCGTGACGCCCTTTTCCTCGTTTATGTACTTCTGCGCCTCGGCTTCGGGATCGTCCTTGGACTGCGCGAGAATGAACTCCGCCAGCGGTTCGAGGCCTTTCTCCTTCGCGATGCCGGCGCGGGTCTTCTTCTTGGGCTTGTAGGGACGGTAGATGTCCTCCACGGCGGCGAGAGTCACGGCTTCCGCGAGATCCTTTTCTATCTCCTCGGTCATCTTGCCCAGGGATTCGATAGATTCGCGGACTTCCTGCTTGCGCTTTTCAAGGTTGCGCAGGTAGGTGAGGCGGTCGGACAGGTCACGCAGAACCACGTCGTCAAGCGCGCCTGTCACCTCTTTGCGGTAGCGGGCGATGAACGGTATGGTGTTGCCCTCGTCCAGCAGCTTTACTGCCGCTTCGGCCTGTGCGGGGCGTATTTTCAGTTCTTCTGCTATCTGTTTTACGATATCCATTTGTATCTCTCCATTTTTATATGTATAGTTTTTATATTATAGCACATATAGCAGAAAAAATCAATGGAGAAGAATATAAAAATTATCCGGAACTGTCCGGGACAATACCGGGGCGCGGGCTCCGCGAAAAAATCAGGAGCGGAGTAAACCGCGCAGATGTCATTGTATGTCCCGCCGAAGTGTGATATTATGTATAATAGAATAGTACCGGGAGGGGAAAACTATGACAGACAGAAAGAAATCATTCGTGATGTACAACGACTACATTCACCATTTCGAGATACTGCCGAAGGATGAGCAGGCAGATCTTATAATGCTGATACTCCGCTATACCAACGGTATGGAGCTGAATATGGAATCGGTCTCCGGCAGCGTGAGAATGGCGTTCTCTTTTATACGCCTCCGTCTTGACGAGGATTACGAGAAGTATCAGGAAGTATGCAAGAAACGTTCTCTTGCGGCTAAATCTGCAAAAGCAGGCAAATGCATACAAAAGCAGGCAAATGCAACTGATAATGATAATGAAAATGATACTGATAATGAAAATGATACTGATAATGAAAATGATAATGAGAATGATACTGATAATGATAATGAGAATGATACTGATACTGATATTGTTGTTGTTGTTGATAATGAATATGATACTGCTCCTGAAAATGTTGTTGTAGTTGTTGGTGAGAGTGAGGCGCAGCCGCTTACATCAGCGGCTGACGCCTGCCCTGACGGGCTGACAACAACAACGACAACGACAGGAGAGAAAGATTTTAATACTCCGACTTACGAACAGGTACGGAATTATTGCAATGAGAGGAATAACAGCATAGACCCGCAGAAGTTCATTGACTATTACAGTACCAACGGCTGGAAAGTAGGCAGGAACCCTATGAAGGACTGGAAAGCAGCGATCAGGGTATGGGAAGACAGGGATTCTGCCTCCGGAGAAGCCCATAAGAAGCTGACACAGCCGGTAAGACCCCGGGCAAGACCCAGCTACGATCCCGACGAGGTAGAAGCCCGGGTATTCAGGCAGTATGAGGGTCTGTAAAAAAATTCCGGTTTTTTGAAAATTTTTTTCGGAAACCTCTTGACAAATCCAATTTAATTTGATATAATTCATTTGTAAGCAAACGATTAGGTTCCGAAACAACGGAGCTTATATCGGAAAATGGATAATATCTGAAAGGAGATCTGAATTATGGGATTCTATGACAACAAGGTAAAGACAAGAGCAGGCGGCGAACTCGACCTCGCGGAGCTTAAAGGCAAGGTAGTGCTGGTGGTGAATACGGCAACGGGCTGCGGCTTCACACCGCAGTATGAGGGCATCGAGAAGCTCTACGAAAAGTACCATGAGCAGGGCTTTGAAGTCCTCGACTTCCCGTGCAACCAGTTCGGTCATCAGGCTCCCGGCTCTGACGAAGAGATACACGAATTCTGCACAGGCCGCTATCAGACGCAGTTCGAGCAGATGTCCAAGATAGATGTCAACGGTGAGACCGAGCATCCGCTCTACACATTCCTCAAGGAGCAGCAGCCCGATGAAGAGGTGGTAGGTCTCAAGAACAAGGCTGCTATGAATATGATAAAGCCCCTGAGCACGACCTGCAAGAAGCCCGGGGATATCAAGTGGAATTTCACGAAGTTCCTGGTTGACCGTGAAGGCAACGTCGTAAAGCGCCACGACCCCACTTTCAAGCCCGAGGATATGGACGCGGAGATCGCGGAGCTGATATGAACGGCAGCACAACCGACCCGCTTTCACTGAGGAATCAGCTCTGCTTTCCGCTCTACATCTGTTCAAAGGAGCTGACCGGAAGATACAACGCGGTGCTGAATGATATCGGGCTCACCTACACACAATACGTCGTGATGATGTATTTCTGGGAAATGGGCGGCGCAAGCGTCCGGGAGCTGGGAAAAGCCCTGATGCTGGACCCCAGCACCCTGACGCCGGTGCTGAAAAAGCTCGAAAGCAAGGGTCTGCTGAAACGCGGGCGCTCCGAGCAGGACGAGCGCGTCCTGAATGTAACACTGACGGAGCAGGGCAGGGCGCTCCGGGAAAAGGCTCTGCACGTCCCCGACAAGATACGCGCCTGCTGCGGCCTTACGGATGCCGAAAGCGAGCAGCTCGGCAGGCTGATAGGAAAACTCATTGAAAATATCACAAAAGGAGAATGAACCATGCTGAAAGAAGTTACTGCCGCAACGTTTGAAAATGAAGTATTACAGTCCGACAAGCCCGTGCTCGTTGATTTCAACGCCGACTGGTGCGGCCCCTGCCAGATGCTCAAACCAACGCTGGACAAGCTGGCGGAGGAGCTGGACAATGTGAAGGTGGTTTCCGTGAACATCGACAACGAGGACGAGATCGCGTACAAGTACAATGTATCGTCGATCCCGTGCCTGGTGATGTTCGAGGGCGGTGCCGAGGTAAGACGCAGCGTAGGTCTGAAACCGAGACCCGAGCTGATAAAGTTCATCAACGGCTGACGAAATACGGCAGGAGGGAACTATGTACGATATCATCATCATCGGAGCAGGCCCGGCAGGCATGACTGCCGCGATATACGCCAGACGCGCTTCAAAGTCCGTGCTGGTGCTTGAAGCCCTCACCTACGGCGGGCAGATAATCAACACTCCCGACATCGAGAACTATCCTGTCGCCGCCCATATCTCGGGATTTGAGTTTGCGACAAAGGTCTACGAGCAGGCGGAAGCTCTCGGCGCAGAATTTGTTTTCGAGAAGGCCGTGGGCATCACGGACAGCGGAACTTGCAAGAAGGTAAAGACCACCGAAAACGAGTACGAATGCAAAGCTGTCATAATCGCCACAGGCTCCGCGAACCGCAAGCTCGGCATCGAGGGCGAGGACGGCCTTGTAGGGCGCGGAGTGTCCTACTGCGCCACCTGTGACGGGGCGTTCTACCGCGGCAAGACGGTAGCCGTGGCAGGCGGCGGCAACACGGCTCTTGAAGACGCGCTCTATCTTGCTGACCTTGCGGAAAAGGTGTATATCGTGCATCGCCGCGACTCGTTCCGCGGAGACGAGACCACGGTGAACACGCTGAAACAGCGCTCGAACGTGGAATTTGTCTACAACAGCAACGTCACGAAATTAATAGCCGACAAGCGCCTCACCGCCATAGAAGTAACGGACAAGCTCACGGGCGAAACACGCGAAATCCCCGTGGACGGCCTGTTCGTGGCTATCGGCAGAGTCCCCGAGAACCGGGGCTTCGCGCAGCTCATAACCCTTGATGATGCCGGCTACATCTCCGCAGGCGAGGACTGCCTCACCAACGTCCCGGGCATCTTCGCCGCAGGCGACGGCCGCACCAAAGACGTGCGCCAGCTCGTCACCGCTGCCTCCGATGGCGCTGTCGCCGCTACCGCCGCCGTGCGATTTGTCGCTTCGCTCGAGTGAGAAGAGAGTCGCGCTACGCGCTCGAGAACGGGAACAAGAGTCGCTGACGCTTGAGTATGACGCCCTTTAAAAAGGGCTTGGCCTAAACTTAAATCGCTTCGCCTTGCAGATCCGGTAATGTGTACCCCTTTTGAAAAACTACCAAAATGCGTACCCCGAAGGAGGTGCGGAGGGCGACCGGAAAGCCCTCCGCGAAATAGAAGAGATTAACGGCTGCGAGGCACAGACTTTAAAAAGCAGAATTTAACAGACGGATTGACAGCGGGGGTACCCCGCCATAAAAAATACTGAAAAACGAAAACCGCTCCTTCTGAAATACAGAGGAGCTGTTTTTGTTGCTGTGTATTTATAACAAAATAATGATATAAATGTTAAAGTCGTGATATAAACCGCGTCAGTTTTGTGGTATATTGTAATTACCGTAAGGGAACAAAAACCAAAAATCTTTATTAAGGAAAGGACGATCATTATGAAATTAAGAAAGATCTTAGCATCAGTCGCAGCTGCAGCAGTAGCAGTATCCGCAATGGCAGTAAGCGCATTCGCTTATGACCTCAACAAAGACCTCAAAACAGGCTGGAGCGTAAGCACCACTGTCCCCGGTGAAGAGTTCGAGGGCGCTACAACTTCTTCCGTCTTCACTCTCACTTTCACAGTAGATGAGTCCCTCTCCGATATCGAAGGACATAACTACTGGTGCGTAAAGCCCATGATCAACGATACGGGCTGGCCGTTCATCAATAACCTCGTAGGCCCCGCTCTCTCCGAAGGCGGCGATTCCTACCCCGTAGAACCCGGTCAGACCGAAATCAAGTTCACTATCCCCGCTGAAGAGCTCGAACACCTCCAGGTTGCAGGTATGGCTTTCATGGGCCACGGCGTAACCCTCGGTTCGCTCACTTTCTCCGACAGCGAGACCCTCGCTCCCGCAGCAGCAGCTGAACCCGCTCCCGCAGCAGATGCAGCCCCCGCAGCCGATACCGCAGCAGCTTCCACAACAGCAGCTTCCGGTAACCCCGCAACAGGCGTTGAAGACCTCGGCGGCGCTCTCCTCGGTATGTTCGCAGCAGCAGGCCTCGCGTTCGCTTCCAGAAAAAGAAGCTGAACTCCACGCATAACTGAACCTCGCCAGAAAAATTTCAGTATATAAATCCTACCCGGAAAAGCCTCCCTTTCCTCCGAAAAGGAGACTTTTTCGTTTTTTATGAGTTCCCGAAGCTGTAAACGGAACAAACAGCCCCCTTACAAATAGAAGTATCTGCCAACAGCGAACCCGAAGGGTGTGGTCACTGCACGATGCAGTGAGTGACCGCCCAAAAGCGCGCACGACGCGCGCAATTAAGCGGTCAACGGCGATTTGGAAAGCCCCACAAAAATGCAGTATCTATCGGCTGTGACCGAAGGGTGTGGGGCGAACGGAAAGCCCCACAAATATTGAGCAGAAAAAAACGGCTGCGAGGCAGAAAACATTAACTAGTTGAGTGTATCAGACGGATTGACCGCGGGGGTACCCCGCCGGAAAGCCCCCTTGACAATTGTAGAATAAAACGGCTGCGAGGCAGAAATTTACCCTTTGCTGGATTTATCAGACGGATTGACAGCGGAGGTACTCCGCCGGTCACCCCACCGCGTGCGGTAGAAACGCTCCCGGTATTCCCCCGGAGTTACTTTCGTAAAACTCTTGAATACACTGATAAAATGGCTCTCCGTCCCGAAACCAAGATACTGCGATATGTCCGAACACGGGTAGTC
>JAEEJW010000108.1 GCA_016282095.1 Ruminiclostridium sp.
AGCTGACTGCGCTGTAGCCGCTGCCGTTTCTGGCAGTTTTCCGGCTCTTGAACATATCTATAGCAAGGTTTCGCAAAATACGCAGCACAAAAGAGCCGAGCTTCGCCGGTCTCTGCGGCGGGATAACGTTCCACACCTTCATATATGTATCGTTCGTGCATTCCTCGCTGTCCTCACGGCTTCCGAGAATACCGTATGCCGTGTTCCGGCAGCATTCACCGTATTTCCTGTCCGTCTCGGTTATTGCGTCCTCCGAGCGTGCGAAATACAGCTCGATTATCTTTTCGTCGTCCATTTCCGTCCTCCCGTCTGAACTTCTCTACATATAAAGACAAGAAAATATACCAAAACCTAACACTTTTTTCAAAAATTTTTCTGAAATTATTATAGCGCAATTTTGCGGGGATTGCAACAGTCAAAATAAAGGACAGAGGGATAACCTCTGCCCCTTGTTATTCAACGCCAGTGATAGAACGTGTCCGAGAAGGCTATCCGCCACCCATCGTCCGTCCTGACAATCCGATATTTGTTGTATGAGACCGTGTATTTGTCGTTTTGCATCTCGTCATAGACGGGATCCTCGCCAAGCTTGACGTGGTAGCACTTCGACAGGAACACGATCTCGTCGTCGGTCTGCGTTTGCAGTAGATAGTCGATGTGCACAAGCGTCAGGTCGCCGCCCGCCGCAGTAGGTTGATAATACAGCTCTTCACCGTATTTGTAGAAAGTTCCGGCATGCTGATTTAACAGAGTGTTCGCCCATTCCTCAGTAAACACGTCAAGCCAAGCTTTGCGGAAGCTCTCATAGGTGAAGCCTGTCGAGTACAGCTTTGTGAACGCACTATCCCTGTCCGGCTCCGGAACTCTTATCACAGTCTTTGCCGCACTACTGTCAACGCCGCCAAAGCCGTCTATATCTGCAAAGTCGTCAGTGACCGTTATGCTATTCAGAAAATATCCTTTGAAGAACAGCTCTTTCAACCCGTCAACGCCTAAGCTATCGAGAAATTCCCCGACCTTGTACCGTTCATACCGGTTATCATGCGTATCAGACCACCATTTTGCCCAGTCCAGATATCGTTGTGTCAGTGTATTATCCGCGTTGAACTTCGATAGGCTCTCCGAGGGCGCAGGCTCGCCCTCCGTGACCTCGACGGCACTTTCGTCCGGCAGTATCATCGGATTTTCATAGGGGATATGCTCTATCGGCTTGTTGTACATTATCGTTATCTCATCTACCGCGTCGGCTATCGCTTCACCCGCGACAACACTCATGCCCTCGGCCACATAGCAGTCATAATACAGTCCGGAATACACCCATGTGCCGGTACCGTTGGTCTCTTTTACTATCATATAGTTGCCGCAACCGTTTGCGCAGCCTATCTCGCTCACTGTGCCGTCCGTGATTGCATATACATCGGAATGGTTCATATCAGGCTTCACGGTGAAGGTGTTGTTACCCTTGTACCGAAGAGTGTACAGCCCGCCGCCAACGTCTATCGGGTACGCGAAGCCGTTGCCGCTCTCCGCGAATTTCCGAAGCTGCTCAGCGGCTTCCTTGGCTTCACCGTTAAGGCGGTCGGTGTAGGTGAAGTGCTCAAGGTCGAGCACTATGCTCTTGTCGCCCGTGTAAATGTCATGGTATGTCAAACCGCCCTTGCCGTCGCTCACGATGCTTTCAAGCGGCTGCTCGGTATCGATGAACAGGTCGCGTATGCGTTCAAGCTGTCTGCCGTCATACGCATAGACCGTCACGGCAAAGCGCTTGTACAGCGGTACGCCCACAAGTATGACTGCCATTTTGCTGCCGAAATTTTCGGCATCGAGCGTGTAAGCTATGACGTTGAAGCTGCCCATTGTGTCGAATTGCAGAACCCAGTTGTTTTTTTCGTAGCCCTTTGTAACGAGCATCTCTTCACCGAAATTAAGCTCTCCGTCGCCGTTTTTGGGGTGTATCGTGACGGTCGCATTTTCGGCGGAGCGTACAACGCGGCTGTAGTCCTCGCCGACGGTTATTTCGTTCAGACGCACACTCGCGTAAAGGTCGGTGCCTTCGATATCGCAGTCAACGCGTATATTTTCGGCGGGTACGCCGCGGTACAGCCGGTCATACGGCGTGTTGTCGTCGTATGTCACAACAGTATCATTTAACCCGAAATTGCCTTTGCCCCGTATCTCAATGCCAACGGCGCTGTCGTCTGTTCCCGTAAACGTCACATCGTCGGGACTCTTGACCGTGCGAATATTGTACGGGTCAAAGTCGAACTTGCCGTCCGCAGTGAAAACATATGGGGTCATCATATATTCACCGCTGTCAAGCGGCATAAACACAAGTCCCCAATACCCGTTTCTGCGGTTCTTCGCCAGCTTCAGCTCTATACCGCGTTCCCACTCGAAGGTATCGTCGCGGGTGAGTAATTGCGCGCTCGCGATAGCCTGACCGGTCGCGGTGTCGGCTATCTCTACCCGGGCATCACGCGTGTTGCACACTGGACTTCTGCCTTCTGTAAGCTGCGCTTCATCGCACACAAGTCGCAGACACTTGCCGTCAACGGTCTTGCTCGGCATCGTCAGCGCGAGGAGTTCCTCGGGTATAATATCGGGGACGTACAGCGTCGCTGTATCGTCGTTTTCCGAAGCAGCTAACGTGGTTGTTGCGGCATCGATCACAGCGGGCTCCCTCACCGCTATCTTATCCCAATTCATTATCAGCAGCACCGCAGCACCGATGATAAGGATAGCAGCCGCTGCAACACCGAGCGAATGTGTCACCCAATATATAATACGTTCCTTCTTCGTTATCTGCACCTCGGACCCGTATTGAACAAAACCGCCGGAATTAACAGGAACCGCTGCACTGTCTGCGTCCAGATAAGTGGGG
>JAEEJW010000109.1 GCA_016282095.1 Ruminiclostridium sp.
AGAGTCGCTTGCGCTCGAGTGAGTAGAGAGTCGCTTGCGCTCGAGTGAGTAGAGAGTCGCTTGCGCTCGAGTATGACGCCCTTTGAAAAGGGCTTGGCCTAAACTTAAAACGCTTCGCCTTGCAGATTCGGTAAGCAGTACCCCTTTTGATAAACTCCGAACTGCGAGGCAGAGAATGTAAAAAAGCAGAATATAACAGACAAACCCCAGAAAGAATCGGGTCTGTTATAATATAGATTTCCCGCAGTTCCCGCAGAAATTCCCCGTCGGCGGCAGCTTGGTGCCGCAGTGTTTGCAGAATTTCGGCCTGTACTGCGCCATTGTATTGGCGCCCATAGAACCTGCCTGAGCCGGCGCATTCGGTTTATAAGACCTGTCGTCGCTCAGCATACCGCCGATTATGGCTTTCCTCTGCTCCTCCTGCGTCATTGCCTTCGGCTCGGGACTGGCAGGAGAAACAGCAGTCTGTTTCAGCTTATCCATATACTCCGACATCGCCTTCGCGCGCTCCAGCGGGTCTGTTATGCTGTCGGGCATCTGCGGAAGATCGGGCATCGGCTGATTCACTATATCCTGTATGTTCAGGCCGTTCTTCTCCGCAGTTTCCTGCGCCTTCCTCATAGCCTTTTCATACTCCGCGGCCATGACCGCCGGGTCACTGAGCCGTTCCTTTTCGGCTATCAGCTTCATCATCTGCGCCGATCTGTCGTCGGGAGTCAGAGCCGTCAGCCTTGCCTGACAGGGAAACTGCATCTTCGCCGTCAGCTTTTCCGATATCATGAAGCTTATCTCGTCATATTTCAGTGACAGGTCTCTGAAAGGCACCGAGCGCTGGTATTCGCGTAGCATATCCGTCAGCGTGCTCAGGACAAAGAGCTTTATCGTGCTGGTTTCGTATTCGTTCTTCGCTTCGGATTCCACTTCCCACGAGGCGGTAAGCGTCAGATGTAATTTTATTGATTCGTCGTAATATATTATGGGGGTATCGGATTTGAAGGTCATAATACTCATCTTTTCTCGGCTCCTTCCTCTTCTTCAAGCAGGTCCTCCACATACTTCGGCAGCATGAACGCGCCCGTATGCAGATTGGTGGTGTAGTACCATGTTTTCAGACCGCGTGCATTCCAGCGCGCGGCGTCGAGGTCGTGCAGCGGGTGGTACTTCTTCGAGGCAAATCCGAACAGCCAGTAACCCGACGGGCAGGTCGGTATGTGCGCCTGATACACGCGGCTGATAGGGAATGACTTGTATGCCTTGCGGTGCATGGCGCGGCAGGCTTCCTCGTCCTCGTCGAAGAACGGGCTTCCGTGCTGATATACCATTATGCCGTCCTCATGGAGCGCCTTGAAACAGCTTCCGTAGAACTCCTTCGTGAACAGTCCCGCCGTATGTCCGAACGGATCCGTGCTGTCGTTTATGATGAGGTCGTACTCGTCCTGTTTGCCGCGCAGTACCCGCAGGCCGTCGCGGTTTATTACGGACACTCTCGGATCGTCGAGACCCTTGGCATTGTCGGGGAAGAACTCCCGGCAGACGTTGACGAACATCTCGTCCGGCTCCACCACGATTATCTGTTCGATTTCGTCGTAATGGGACAGCTCACGCGCTACGCCGCCGTCGCCGCCGCCGATGACAAGCACCTTCCGTACATTCGGGTGTACCGCCATGGGAACGTGGACTATCATCTCGTCGTAGGTGAACTCGTCCTGTTCGGAGAAGATAACGCTGCCGTCCGAGGTGACGAACCTGCCGAATTCGGGTGAATCAAACACGTCGATGCGCTGAAAGTCGCTGGTGCCGCTGAAAAGCTGCTTTTCTACCCTTATCGACATCTTCACGTTTGATGTATGCATTTCAGAAAACCAAAAATCCATTGCTTTACTGCCTCTGCTCTGCTGAATTTTCAATACGTCCGCGAAGCGGACACCTTAACTGTTCACTGTTCATTTATATCAGAACGTTAAGTTTTGATATTTCCGGATCCTCCGGGCCCTGCATCGAGCAGCCCTTTTCCTTCGCATAGAGGATGTAGCTGATGATCTCCTCGGTTATCTGCTCACCGGGCGCGAGTATCGGTATTCCGGGCGGGTAGCACATTACGAACTCGCCGCAGATACGTCCTGCTGTCTCGCGTATGGGCAGCATCTCCTTCTCCGAGTAGAATGCCTTCTGCGGTGTCGCCGCAACGATAGGCGCGATATATTCGGCGTTGTGCTGTCTTGATACGGGCTTTGAGTAGAGGCGCTTTATATCTTCCAGCGCTCCCACCAGTCTTTCGATATCCTGTATGCGGTCGCCTATGGAGATGTAGGCGAGTATATTGCCGATATCTCCGAATTCTATCTGTATGTCATATTCGTCGCGCAGCAGGTCGTATACCTCGATGCCCGTCAGACCCATATCGCGGGTATATACGGACAGCTTGGTCACGTCGTAGTCGAAGATGCTGCCGCCGTTGACTATATCCTTTCCGTAGGCGTAGTAACCGCCTATGGAGTTTATCTCACTTCGTGCGTATTCCGCCATAGCCGAAACTTTCTCGAAGGATTCGCGGCCGCGGAGGGCGAGGTTTCTGCGCGATATGTCAAGGCTTGACAGAAGCAGGTACGAAGCGCTCGTTGTCTGCGTGAGGTTGATTATCTGTTCGACGTAGCGGGTATTGACCGTGTCGTTGAGCAGGAGCAGCGAACTCTGGGTAAGGCTTCCTCCGGACTTGTGCATGGAGATGGCTGCCATATCAGCGCCTGCCTCCATTGCGGAGACGGGGAGCTTCTCATGGAAGTAGAGGTGTGTGCCGTGAGCCTCGTCCGCCAGCACGAGCATACCGCGCTCATGGGCGAGTTTAACGATAGAGCGCAGGTCGGAGCAGATACCGTAGTATGTGGGGTTGTTTACCAGCACGGCGACTGCGTCGGGGTTCTCGTCCATGGCTTTGCGTATCTGTCCGGTCTCGGTGCCTAAAGCGATGCCGATGTGGTTATCGACGTCGGGGTTGACGTAGACGGGCTCGGCTCCGCAGAGTACGAGGGCGTTTATGGCGCTGCGATGTACGTTGCGGGGCATGATGATCTTATCTCCTGCCTTGCACGCGGAAAGTATCATACTCTGCACAGCCGACGTGGTGCCGCCTACCATGAAGTAGGCATGAGCCGCGCCGAAGGCATCTGCTGCAAGCTGTTCCGCTTCATATATGACGGAAACGGGGTGGCAGAGGTTATCCAGCGGCTTCATGGAGTTGACGTCGAGGGAAACGCACTGCTCACCGAGCAGCTTTACCAGCTCGGGGTTACCGCGGCCGCGCTTATGTCCGGGCACATCGAAAGGAACGACGCGCTGTTTTCTGAATCTTTCCAGCGCCTCATAGACAGGCGCTGATCTTTGTCTTTCAATATCCATAGCGATCTCACTTAAAAACAAAGGAGTGATACATTATCGTATCACTCCGAATAGTCTTTGTCCGTATAAACTGATTATACCTTCGGACTCTGCCGTGCTTATTGACCGTTTCACAAGTGATCCTGATTATAAAGTTATCATCTTATAAAATTCGAGCTTTTAACTCGATCAATAATGCAGCTTTTATGCTGCCTCGGCATCTGACCCGCCTGTCCGTATGGGCTTTATTACTTGGTCATTTTGAATTATAACATATTTGTCGTTTTTTGTCAATAGCCTAATAATAAGTCGGCGGCGGCGGGGTACCCCCGCTGTCAATCCGGCGGCGAGCCGCCGCTCCCAATCCGTCTGTTGAATTCTGCTTTTTATAGTCTGTGCCTCGCAGTTCGGAGTATTTCAAAAGTGGTACTCATGGACGAATCTGCAAGGCGAAGCGATTTGTTTAGGGATCCAAACCCTTTTTAAAGGGGTTGGTCGCCGGAGGCACTCAAGCGTAAGCGACTACTGCACGAAACTAACGGCTGCGAGGCACAGACTCGTCATTTGCTGAATGTAACGAACGGATTGGGAGCGGCGGCTCGCCGCCTCGAGCGCAAGCGACTCTCTTATTTACTGCTGCGGAACGCTGTATATCATACCCTCGGCGAGTTCGAGCCCGGGCTCCATGGCGGCGGGGTACTGGGACTTGCCGTCGCTGAAAATGACAAGGGCGCTGTCCCACTCTTCATCAAGGGTGTAGGTGTAAGTTCCGTCATCGGAGCGGCTCATTTCCTTGCCCGGCCACACTGCGTTCTTGCGCAGCGAGGCGCCGCTCTCATTGTAGATATAGGCGTATATCGTATCTCCCCAGCTCTCGGGCTTTTCAAAGCCGAACTGCGCGCCGGCGGGGACTGTCTGCCGCTTTGTGAAATAATACGTCATCACTGTTCTGCCGCCTTCGTTTTCAGCGGAAAGCCTTACCCACTTCGTATCGGGATAGAGCTTTATCTTCGTGCCGTCGGAGTATGTTATTCTGGTTCCGTCGTCAAGCTCACAGTTTCCGGGGTCCGTACCGGACAAATGGAGCGTCACCTCAAAAGTCTTGTCATTCACGAAAGAATCGGTCTCGAGCCATACATTCAGAAAAATGTTTTGCTCTTTATACCCTTCGTTATAGAGTACAGCTATGCTCCCGGCTTTCAGACTGCCGGTGAGAGTGCCGCCGGAGACAGTGAAATCTCCGTTCATGCCTCCGCGGTCGGGATAAGTCCCGTCCGGCAGGGCTGTGGGCGCGGAAATTACGAGATCTTTGTTCGCTTTGGAATTCACGATCACCGTACCTTTTGCCCCACGGTTTATCAGGAGCGCGGCATTTTCGGAGCAGTTTGCCAGCTCGGTGGGCTCGCCGTTCATAGCCGTGCGGAAATGGTTCACCGCTGCCACGGCGGGGTGCTTGTAGAGGGTACTGCCTGCCGCTCCGATGCGGTTCATCCCGCCCCAGCGGTCGTAGCCCGTCGCGCCGTAGGGTCTGTCAAAGAACAGCGGAGTCCCGCCGCCCTGCGCCGCGATGACTGCCCAGCCCCGGAGTATCTTGCTGTCGTCGAGAGCCGCGCTGCTGCCGTCTGTGTAATTGTCGTGCGATTCTACCCAAGTGACACATTTTTCGCTGTCACCGACCTTGAAGCCCGTAAGCATTTTGGCGTTCAGCATCTCGCCTATCAGCAGACCGCGGAGCTGTTTGCCGTAGTCCGAGGCGGTCGTGCAGCCTATGGCTTCACGATAGGCTTCGAGCCTGTCGTTGTCGCCCTGGAGCACTTCGCCGTAGTTGAATATGCCTGCCGCGTCGTCGATCCCGGTAGTAACACGCTCCCAGAAATTGTTCGGGAGGTTTTCGTCCACCTGCGGATCGTCCGGAAGAGCTATATGCTTTGCGGTATCATAGCGGAAACCGTCTGCTCCGTCGGCAATGAGCCTGTTCAGATAAGCTATGAAGTAATCCTGGAACGCGGGGTTCTCGGTATTCACGTCCGGCAGTCCTGTCAGGGAATAGGATGTGCACTCGATGCGGCTGCTGTAATTCGATATGCGCTTCTTGTAGTTGGCGTGATAGAGCTTATCGATGCCGCCTGCCGCGTTTATGAGGTTTTCCGAGACCGCGCTTATATCCGCAGCTGTGTGGTTCGGTACAACATCGACTATGATGCTTATGCCGTACTCCTCGGCCTTGTCACACATATTTCTGAAGTCGTCCTCGGTTCCCATCTGGTAGTTGCCTATGGTCCAATCGGTAGGCTGGTACTGGTAGTACCACTTGCCCCGTCCCATAAGCTGCATACCGCCGCTGCCGCCTTCGATTACGGCGTTTGCCGGAGACACCTGAACGGCGGTGTAGCCTGCCGCGGCGATATCCTCGATACTGTCCGCGACGGTGTTGAATGACCAGCACCACGCATGGAGTATGGTGCCGTTTTCTATCCTGCTCTTATCATGAATACAGGCAAGATCTCCCGTCGTTTCCGGGGAGGCCTTGCCTTCGTTTTTGCAGCCTGCCGCCAGAGCGGTTATAACAGCCAGCAGACCCGCGATTATTTTCTTATTTCTCATTTTATATCTCACTGAAATGTAAACAGTCTGACAAATCCGGTAACTTTGAATATATCCATAACGTCTTCCTTGGCGTTTACGATGACCATTGAGCCGATGGGCTTCATCATTTTCTGCATCTGGAGAAGCACACGCAGACCCGCGGAGGAGATGTAATCGAGATTTTCGAGGTCGAATACGAGCTCGGTGACGCCGTCGATCTCTTTCAGAAGACGGTTTTCTATTTCGGGAGTATTCATGGAATCGACTTCACCCACAAGAGATACAGTCAGCTTTTTTCCGTCGTTGGTTTTCACATAATTCATTGCTTATATGACCTCCGTCTCAGTCCCTGATATCAAGCATACCGGTCCTCATTGTCCCGTAAATCCATGATCCTGTCTTTCTATATATATAATCAGTATAACATAAAATGCCGCAAAAATCAATACCTGTACAAAAATTAGGGCTTATGCAGGTGACAAAAATCAAGGAATATCAATAGAATGTAGTAAGGAAAAAAGAAAGCGGATAATATTTGCCCGTGCTGTATATTTTCCTGTCCGATGTTAAAAATATAGACAAGAAATAAACCGAAAGGACGGTAATCAGTATGACCGTAAAACGTGGAGAAATATACTACGCCGACCTGAGCCCCGTTGTGGGCTCCGAGCAGGGCGGGATACGTCCCGTTCTCATAGTGCAGAACGATATCGGGAACAAGCACAGCCCGACTGTCATAGCCGCCGCCATCACCAGCCGTCAGGAGAAAGCGCGGCTCCCCACACATATATCCCTCGATGCCGTGAGCTGCGGCCTCGCCAAGGATTCCGTAGTGCTTCTCGAACAAGTCCGTACATTGGATAAGAAACGCCTCCGCGAACGCATGGGAGAGCTCGGCTCCTCCGATATGCACCGCGTCGATAATGCCCTCTCCGTCAGCTTCGGACTCAGTTAGTCGCTGACGCTCGAGTTTAGTCGCTGACGCTCGAGCCCGGGAGAAAACTTTTTTGAAAAAAAGTTTTCCCCCGGACCCCCTTTCAAAAAACTTAAACCACTTCGTTATTAAATTAAAAGAAATCTGCTCCTATTGTTATTAATAGGAGCAGTATTTTTTATGCTTTTAGTGTCTTTTACTTGGTAAAGGGGTACTACATAACGGGTAGCAAGGCGGCGGGGTACCCCCGCTGTCAAACCGTCTGGTATATTCTGCTTTTTTACATTCTCTGCCTCGCAGTCCGGAGCAGGAGTACACATGACCGAATCTGCAAGGCGAAGCGATTTAAGTTTAGGCCAAGCCCTTTTTAAAGGGCGTCACACTCGAGCGCAAGCGACTTCTTATTCTCGTTCTCGAGCGCAAGCGACTTCTTATTCTCGTTCTTGAGCGCAAGCGGCTTCTTACTCCCGTTCTTAAGCGCAAGCGACACTCTTCATGCTCAGGCGAAGAAGAAATCTCTGCTGAGGGCGAAGATCTCTCTGACCCAATAGCTGGGCATGGTTATGAGCACGGGGGCGGGATCGGGGTAGATGCCGCAGGCGTTGAGGCCGTTGAGCTTTGCCTGTCTGACGCCGCGGTAGATATGATAACATTCACTGACCACGACGACATCTTTCGGGAGGCCCTCGGTTTCGATTATTTCGGTGGAGAAGCGCAGATTCTGGGTGGTATCCACCGATCTGTCCTCCTTATATATCCTGTCTGCGGCTATGCCGTTCCGGGTAAGTACCCTGAACATACACTCTGCCTCGGATATCTCCTCGTTGCTGCCCTTTCCGCCAGTGACTATGCAGACCGCGGACGGGTGAGCTTTCAGGTATTCTTCCGCTTTTTGCAGACGGATACCAAGCATGGGCGACGGTTCGCCGTCCAGCACCATGCAGCCGAGAACGATCACCGTCTGCGGAGTTCCGTCCGCAGAAACGGCAAGAGCGCTGTCCTCGCCGTGGTTCATCTCCGACAGGATAAACGCCGATATCACCGCAAAGAATACCGCGGTAAGAGCCGCAAGCCCTCCGCATATCAGTACCGCGATGCGCAGAGGCTTTTTCTTCCTGATGAACGGATAAATGCCGATCAGCAGTATCACTCCGCCGAAATATATGCAGCCTATGATATTGCCGTGGTTCACCTGCCCGAGGCTCATAGTGTAAATGAACGTGTAGAGCAGACCCGCGCAGACAAGTATCAGTGCCGCACGGAGTACCCATGTCAGCGCCGTGATAATTTTATTCCGGGGTTTGTCATTTTCCATGGCTTACTTTCCGCAGAGCTTTCTGAAGCGCTCCATGGCTTCCTTGGTATTTTCAAGAGTATTGAACGCGGTGAGGCGGAACCAGCCGTCGCCGTTCTTGCCGAAGCCCTCGCCGGGTGTGCCGACAACCTCTGCTTCGTTGAGCAGCTTGTCGAAGAAGTCCCAGCTTCCCATGCCGAAGGGGCACTTGAACCAGATATAGGGCGAGTTCTTGCCGCCTGTGTAGGTTATGCCGATCTCGTCGAAAGTATCTGCGATCACCTTTGCGTTCTTCATATATTCGGCAATGACAGCCTTTGTCTGCTTCTGGCCTTCCTCGGTGAACACAGCTTCGGCTGCGCGCTGAACGGGGTATGCAACACCGTTGAACTTGCTTCCTTCGCGGCGTATCCACAGGTCGCGGAAGCTGTGCTCCGAGCCGTCGGGAGCTTTGAGCATGAGCTCCTTCGGGATAACCGTATAACCGCAGCGCACACCTGTGAAGCCCGCAGTCTTGGACAGCGAGCATATCTCGATAGCGCACTTTCTGGAGCCTTCAACAGCAAAGATCGAGCGAGGAATCGACGGGTCGCTGATGAAAGCCTCATACGCCGAGTCATAGATGATGACCGCGTTGTTTTCGAGGGCGTAGTCTATCCATTCTTTCAGCTGTTCCTTGTTGTAGGCGGAACCCGTGGGGTTGTTCGGGGAGCAGAGATATATGATATCGGCCTTTACGGACTTGTCGGGCATTGCCGCGAAGCCGTTGCTCTCGTCGGAGTTGGCGAAAATGACCTTTCTGCCGCCCATGACATTGGCGTCCACATAAACGGGGTATGCCGGGTCTGTTATAAGCACGGTGTTGTCTGCGGAGAGGATATCTCCGATATTGCCGCAGTCGGACTTTGCGCCGTCGCTGACGAGGACTTCCTCGGGAGCGATGTCCGCGCCGTTCTTCTTATAGTAGGCGGCGATAGCTTCACGCAGGAAATCGTAGCCGAGGCCGCTGTCCTCATAGCCGCGGAATGTTTCCTTCACGCCCATTTCCTTCGCAGCCTTTTCCATAGCCTCGACAACAGCCGGAACCAGCGGCAGGGTAACGTCGCCTATGCCCATTCTGATTATCTTGTTGTCAGGGTGCGCGGCTATGTATTCGCGTACACGCTTGCCGATCTCTATGAAGAGATAGCTCTTCTTCAGATTCAAAAAGTTTGCATTCATTTTTGCCATAATGTTGTGTCCTTTCCTCCGGCGCGGTACCTGCGGCGGGGCGCTCCCCGCCGCTGATCCGTCCCGCAGCTGTCATTTTCTGCGTTACTATTATATCATAAATCAGTGACAAAATCAACCTGTTACGCATAAAAAATGAAATTTATCCAACAATGTTATTGCAAAACATACGACATCACGGAGGTTCATAATAATGACAAACAGAGAAAAGCTCATTGACACAGCGCTGCTCCTCGGGACGGCATTCGCCATAATAACGGCTCTGTTCGCGGACTTTGCCCGGGAGTGTGCGGAGCTGTACGACAGCACATTCCGGCTGCACATAATCGCCAATTCCGACTCGCCGGAAGATCAGCGCGTCAAGTACGCGGTCAGGG
This sequence comes from Ruminiclostridium sp., assembly GCA_016282095.1. Lineage (GTDB taxonomy): Bacteria > Bacillota > Clostridia > Oscillospirales > Ruminococcaceae > Ruminiclostridium_E. The sequence goes on from JAEEJW010000109.1 coordinate 9,797, forward strand.
ACTATATCCTCACCGACCTTTCCGGCATCTTTGCGGACTGTGCAACTGCCGACGAAGCGTCAGCGGCAGCGGAGGAAAACGCCGGGTACATCGCGGAGCGTGTCGGTGGATATCTCGCCGGCAGAGGGTGCGGATATGCGGCTTCTGTTTCCGTAGGAGAAGCCGGCTTCCCCACAAGAGCCTACGCCGGTCTTACTCTGCCCTCCGGGAATTACCGCGCCCTGCGGATAGTCCTCGGGGAAGGCGGAGGCCGGAACTGGTGGTGTGTGCTGTATCCGTCCATGTGCATCGGAGCCGCAGGAGCAGAAAAGACCGTTCTGCCGCGCCGGGAACTTTACGAGCGCAGGAAACGCCTTGACCGCCTTACCGCTGACAGTCTGCGCACCGGGCAAGGCGGTATAGAGTTCCGTTTTGCGCTCTATGATTTCATCAGAAGTCTGTTCGGGAAATAGGGCTTTTCTGTTGATTTTTTCCATGGCTTATGATATAATATATCGCAGAAAATAACGGCTGCGGGGCAGTATGTGACAGACGGACAGACAGCGCGGGCATTGCGCCGGATCGCCGCAAGGGGGAGTATTACTTTGGATAAAAATAACAGCGGCGCTGCAAACAGCGGCACGCTGACCAGATACATATCGCCGGCGGCGGCATGGGCGCTGTCCTTCGGCTGTATAGTCGGGTGGGGCGCGTTCATGATGCCCGGCACGACATTTCTGCCTATGGCAGGTCCTGCGGGAACTGTCGCGGGTATGGTGATCGGCGGACTGATAATGCTCGTCATAGCGGTCAACTATCGCTATATGATGCGCTTCTGCCCCGACGCGGGAGGGACTTTCGCCTTTGCGAAAAAGACCTTCGGCGGCGATCACGGTTTCCTGAGCGCGTGGTTCATGGTGCTTGCCTATATGTCGATACTCTGGGCGAACGTCACGGCGCTGGCTCTGGTCGCGCGGAGCATGCTGGGCGGAGTCCTTCAGTTCGGGTATATGTATACCATAGCCGGATACGATGTCTATCTCGGTGAAGTTCTCGCCGAGCTTGCGGTGATGCTGGTGTTCGGCGCTGTATGCATGATCTCCAGCAAAGCCGCGGTACGGCTACAGATCATATTCGCGGGAGCGCTTTTCCTCGGTGTTATCCTGTGCTTCGTGCTGGCGGTGATAAACGGCAGCAACAACGCGGGCATCTTCAGCCCCGCTTTTGCCGACGACGGCAGCGCCGTTTCGCAGATACTCGGCATAACGGCTCTGGCCCCTTGGGCATTCGTCGGCTTTGAATCGGTGTCCAATTCCACCGAGGAATACAGATTCCCTATAAAGCGCATACTTGTCATAATGGTGACCGCCATAATCGCGGGCGCCGTAACATACATACTTCTCGTCCTGATCGCCGCCACATCACAGCCGGAGGGCTACGCGGACTGGTCGCAGTATATCGCGGATCTCGGTTCATGCAGCGGCATTGAAAGTATGCCGGTATTCTACGCTATGAAGACTGCCTGCGGCGACACGGGACTCATCGTGCTTGCGGCCGCGCTGCTGGGTGCGGTATGCACCGGCATCATCGGCAGTATCGTGGCTTCCGCCAGACTGCTGTATGCCATGTCCAAGGACGGTCTCTTCCCCGCGCTCCTCAGCCGGCTTACGCCAAAGGGCATACCGAGAACGGCCATAGCGGCGATACTTGCTTTTTCGGCTGTGATACCGTTCCTCGGCAGGACCGCCATAGGCTGGGTCGTTGATGTCATAACAGTCGGTACCACCATAGCCTACGCCTATACGTCGGCGGCGGCATTCAAATGCGCAAAGGTCAGCGGCAACCGCAGGATCAGGATATTCGGTATCGCCGGAGTGGTAATATCCGCGTTTATATGCCTGCTGCTGCTGATACCGGATCTTGTGGCGGGCAACGCGCTTTCCGCCGAATCTTACCTGCTGCTGGCATTCTGGGGCATAATCGGCATCGTGTACTTCCGCTCCATATTCGGCAGGGACAAGAACCGGCGCTTCGGTACGTCCACTGTCGTGTGGCTGGCTCTGCTGTTCCTGATATTCTTCACCTCGCTTATGTGGGTAAGGCAGGTATCTATTTCCGAAACGCAGGCCGTTGTTGACAGCGTAAGCAGCTACTATACCGATGAAATGGCAGAACACGGTGTGGTGATGAGCGAGAGTGACGCCGCGGAGGAGACCGCACATCTGAGCAAACAGCTTGAGCGAATCGACGACACCCTGACACGGAGCAGTCTCATACAGATGCTGCTGATAATGTTCACCCTGATCGTCATCTTCAATATATACAGGATACTCAACGAACGCGAGCGTGATATGGAAGCGCAGAAGATAAAGGCGGAGGAGAGCAGCAAGGCAAAGAGCGCCTTTCTCTCGAATATGTCGCACGATATCCGGACGCCTCTGAATGCTATCGTCGGCTATATCGGGATCGCCAAGGACGAGAAACTCACCCATGAGGAAACAAGGGAATATCTCGCAAAGATCGAGAATTCCAGCAAACACCTTGTTACCATCATAAACGACATACTCGAAATGAGCCGCATAGAAAGCGGCAAGCTGGAGCCCACTCTCGCGCCCACCGATCTGCGCAGCGTCATGAACGATATCCGCGACCTTTTCTCTACGCAGATGTCGGAGAAGGATATAACCTACACCGTATCCTGCGGGGAAGCGGATAACTACGGCGTCATGTGTGACCGCAGCCATTTCAGCCGCGTGCTCATAAACCTTGTCGGCAACGCATACAAGTTCACTCCCCCGGGCGGCAGCGTGACCGTTACGCTCAGGCAGACCGGTGAGCACAGCGGCGATGTGTGCCACTATGAGCTCAGGGTCAGGGATAACGGCATAGGTATGTCGGAGGAGTTTGCGGAGAAGGTGTTTGAAGCCTTTGAGCGTGAGCGTACCTCCACGGTGAGCGGCATACAGGGAACAGGTCTCGGTATGGCGATCACCAAGAGCATAATAGATATTATGGGCGGTACCATAACCGTCCACACCGCCCCCGGCAAGGGCACCGAATTCGTTATTACTCTCGCGTTCAGGAAATGCGCCTGCCCGGAGAGCTCCGGCGGGGATGCCGCCGACAGTGCGAAAAACTCCGCTGACAGGAAGCCCGATTTCTCGGAGATGCGCCTGCTGCTGGCGGACGACGTGATGATAAACCGTGAGATAGCCGCAAAGATACTCCGCAGGCTCGGCTTCACGGTGGACACCGTCGCCAACGGTCAGGAGGCTCTCGATATGGTCTCGGGATCGGAGCCCGGATATTATAACGGCGTCATCATGGACATACAGATGCCCGTAATGGACGGCTTTGAGGCCACACAGCGCATAAGGCGCCTGCCGGATCCGGTTCTTGCCTCGATACCGGTAATTGCAATGACTGCCAACGCGTTCACGGAAGATGTCCTGAAATGCACCGAAGCGGGCATGAACGCACATATAGCCAAGCCTATCGACATCGAGGAACTGATAAAGACGCTGAACGAAAATTTAGGCTTGTAAGTATAAAACAGACAGTCCCCCATATAATCTATGGGGGACTTGTTTATGTCTCCGGGAAAGGAGATAACGCGATGAAAAAACATATCCTTACATACATCATATCCACGCTGTGCGGAACGGGAGCATCGGCGGCGCTGACGGCACTGTTCGCGCTGGCCGCGTACGCTGTCGGGTTCAGGCGTGATATGGCGGGCGGAATGGCGGTGCTGGCGTATGCGGCAGGCTGTTTTGTCAGCGGGCTTGTATGCGGACTGATAAAGCGGCATAAAGGCCTTGTCTCCGGCGCGGTATGCGGGGCGCTTATGCTGTCTCTGACTGCGGCGGTGTCGCTGCTGACGGGGAATTTCACAGGCGCGGGACTGCCGGGCAGGGCAGTCTGCGCACTGCTGGCCGCCTGCACAGGCGCGGTCATAGGCGTAAACCGCCGGGACGATCAGAATATGCTGTCTATGCAGAGCCTGCGGCTCTCGCGGAAGTGAGCGAGCTGGTAACGGGCGGTAAGACATTCCTCCGGGACATCGTCTGCGTCGCAGATTGCCGCGGCTGTGAGTCTTATCAGCGTCTGGGATATTTCCGCGGCGCCCTCGAGATTAGTCAGGAACACATCCGAGGCGCAGAAATCCTCCCATTCCGCGGATATGGCGGCGGCCTCCTCCGCGGCATCGGCACTGTTCTCCGCGAGAGCGGCAAGGCGGGAATCGAGCCGGTCTATCACCATGTCGGTGTTGATATACAGCGCCGTACCTGCGGTAACCATGGCTGCGGATATCACGGCGCAGATAAGGGCGCGTTTCATCCGTTCCTCACCTCATCTTTCTTTATCAGCGTGAAGGCTCCGTCCTTTGAGGCAGTCAGCAGGAAGACACCTTCCGCGGAAATGCCGCGGTCACGGAGTATCTTATTCAGCGCTTTATCGTCGAGACCTGCCTGTTCCATGCCGCTGCGCTCTGTGATGCCGTCGCGTATTACTACGGCGGGCGGGTCGGCGGGGTGATCTTCCTTCCGGCAGAAGCTTATCTTGCCGGTGGTTTCGACGATTGCCCAGCGCACCTCATTGATATCGAAAATATTTTCTCCGCGCATGGCGGTGAGAACGTCGTCGATCGTATAGCGGAGTTCTTCGAGCTCGCGGCGGTCTATCACGCCGTCGGAGATTATGACTTTCGGGTGGCCGGCTATAACGGTGCGCAGGCGGGGGAGTTTCAGTGTTATCACGGACACGAACACATCGATGCACACTATGGTCAGTATCGGCACGATGCCCAGCAGCATCGGGATAGTCGGGTCTTCGACGGACATCGTGGCTATATTGGAAATGAGTATAGTTGTGACCAGTTCACCCGGCTGGAGTTCTCCGAGCTGTTTTTTACCCATTAACCGCATCATTGCTATCACAACGAGATACAGTATCACCGTTCTTATCATTATAATAAGCATAAGCCTCACCTCTGTGTTATTTTTTACGCGGGGTGTATTTTTTATACATTGCCGGTAAAAACTAACATACGGCGGGGTACCTGCTTGATAACAACGAGAACAAGTAGTCGCTCACGCTCGAGTATGACGCCCTTTAAAAAGGGCTTGGCCTAAACTTAAAACGCTTCGCCTTGCAGCGGGGGCAGGCAGTACGCCTTTACTTGGTAAATGAGTACACAATTGCAAGGCGGCGGGGTACCCCCGCTGTCAATCCGTCTGTTACATTCTGCTATGGGCGGCTTTCTGCCTCGCAGTCCGGAGTAAGCGTACTACCTATCGAATCTGCAAGGCGAAGCGATTTGTTTAGGGATCCAAACCCTTTTTAAAGGGGTTGGCCGCCGGAGGCAACTCAAGCGTCAGCGACTACTGCACGAAACTAACGGCTGCGAGGCACAGACGCGCCATTTGCTGAATGTAACGAACGGATTGGGAGCGGCTCTCGGACACTGAAAGGAAGACTCTATGCTTGAAAAAGAACTCACAAAGAACATAATAAACATACGGGCTGTAATGAAGAACAGCAGCGATCTTGTGGTGAAATACGCGAAGGCGGGCGGCTGCGACATCTGCGTGCTGTGCTGTGACGGGCAGATCGACGCGAACCGCACTGCCAATCTTGTGTACAGGCCGCTGTCGGAGATTGACGGAAACGTGACGCCGGAGCGCCTTGCCGCTATGATAGGGGGCGAACTGCTGCTGGCCTGTGACGAGAAGCCCGTGACGACTGCCGATGAGGTCATCGGGGCGGTGCTGGCGGGGTTCTGCGTCATACTGATCGACGGAGTGGGGACGGGCTATGCGGTGGGAGCGCAGGGCTTCGAGACCCGTGCCGTGGCTCAGCCCGAGAATCACCGCAATATCCGCGGCTCGCGGGAGGGCTTTGTTGAGGCTCTGCACATCAATATGAGCCTTGTCCGGCGGCGCGTCAAGTCCCCGGAGCTGACCTTGCGGACAATGAAGATCGGCAGTGTTTCAAACACCGAGATCTGCATTTGCAGTATGGACGGGCGCACGGACAGGAAGCTGCTGAAAGCCGTCACGGACAGGCTTGAACGCCTGCCGCTGTCGCTGGTGCTGGAGAGCGGCTTCGTGCAGCCCTTCCTGGAAGAAAAACACCCGCTTTTTTCCGGAGTCGGCGCTACCGAGCGTCCCGATACCTTTGTCTCAAAACTCTACGAAGGCCGCATCGGGATCATAATCGACGGCTCGCCCTTTGCCCTGTACGTCCCGAAGCTGTTCAGCGAGAACTTCATAATGCTGGACGACTATGTGGAAAAGCCCGTCTTTGCATTCTTCATCCGTCTGATACGCTACGCGGCGTTCTTTATCGCAATACTGCTGCCGGGATTCTATACGGCACTGGCGAATTTCCATCCGGAGCTTATCCCGGACCCGCTGCTCCGCAATCTCGCCGCAGCCGAGGCTCTGACCCCTTACAGCGTACTGACCGAGTGCGTCATTCTTGACATTTTCTACGAGATAATGCGGGAGGCAGGGCTCCGGCTTCCGTCCAACGTCGGCCATGCGGTAAGCATAGTCGGAGGCATCGTGATAGGCGATATCGTGGTTTCCGCGGGACTGGTCGGCGCGCCGATGCTCCTTACCGTCGCAATAGCCTCGATATCCGGCTATATCATCTCCGACCTCAACAATCAGATATCTCTGCTGAGATTCGGGTTCATACTGCTCGGCGGAATGTTCGGGCTCTTCGGGCTGACTACAGGCTCTTTCGTACTGCTGGTGAGCGTATGCTCGCTGGAGACCTGTGGAGTGCCGTTCACGGCGCCGCTGTCTCCGTTCTCCTTCGCGGGTATGCGGGACACTCTGTTCAGGGCGGACTGGCATGAACTCGGAAAGACCGAGCCCGACGTGCTGGGAAAGAACGCTCCGGAGGTGCACAGGCATGAGGGATAAGACCGGAGCCCGGGAACTTGCGGCGGCTCTCGCGGTGTCGCGTATATTTGCCGAAGCCGCCTCGCTCCCGGATGAATACCATACCTACGGTATGCAGCGCTTTACCGTCATAGTGCTGTCATTCGCGCTGACGGCGGTGCTTTTCATGTCGCTGTACTTTGTGACGAAGCGCACCGGAGGCAGGCTTTTCGGCGCCGTGTCCGGAAACGGCGCGCTGACAGGCTTTCTCGGAGCGCTGTTCTCGCTGTACCTGCTTTACAGTGCGGCAGAAACGGGACTCCGCGCGCATTACTACACTTCCGGCACCATATTCGATGCCGCGCCGTCGGAGTACTTCTACCTGTTCATCGGGGCGGCGCTGCTGTTCGCTGTCCACAAGGGCATAAGACCCACAGTCCGCGCGGCGGTGGTGACCGCAGGGCTGTTCGCGCTGTTCATGCTCGTTATCAGCCTCGCGCTGATACCGGACATTGACCTTGACAGGCTGTACCCCTCTCCGGTGGATGACCCGGACAGCCTTCCGGCGCAGGTACTCCGGGAGACCGCACGGAACTGCGAGCTTCCGGTGCTGGCTGTGCTCGGCGGAAGCGCCGGCGGAAAGAACGGCAGGACTTTCGCGGCTTATGCGGCGGTCTCTTGCCTTGTACTGCTGCTGATGACGTTCCTCGGCACTACCGTGTTCGGGGAGCTGGTGTCGCGGCTCGATCTGCCGTTCTACTCGCTGTCCTCCACCGCAGATATCAGGGTACTGCACCGGATCAACGGCATCGATGTGATGCTGTGGGTCATGGCGGCGATAATAAGGCTTGCCCTGATCTCGCTGGCTTTCCGTGAAACTGCGGCTGCCTGCTTTGCGAGGGGAAAAAGCGCCGATATCGCGGCGCTCATCTTTGCGGCGGTTTCTGTCGGGCTTTCGGAACTTTTCACGGTTTATCCGGCGCTGTTCACGCCGGTGCAGAGACTGTCCGCGGCCTGCCTGCCCCTTATTGCGGCAGCAGTCATAATACCGCCGCTGACGCTCATAGGGAAACGGAGGAAACACTCATGAAACGGCTTATTATCGTTATCCTCGCTGCTGCGGTCATTCTTTCGGGCTGCTCGGCGCACGCCGAACTCAACGAGCTGGCCATTGCCGAGGCCATAGGCATCGACCGCGCAGGTGACGGCTATACGGTCACTCTCCAGTACTTCAACACCGACACAACCGGCGGCACCACCGCAATAGACAGCTCACAGCCGAACGCCGTCACTGTATCCGGCAGCGGTATGACCATTGAGAGCGCTCTCGGAGCCGCATCTTACAGCTGCGGAAAGACCGTTATGCCGGGCTCGGCGGGGCTTATCGTGTTCGGGAAGGACGCCGCCTTTGACCTCATGGACTCGCTGAGCTTCGCGGCGTCACATTACAGCGGAAATCCCCGCGCTTATATCGCCGTTTCGGAAACGACTGCCGCCGATATCCTGAACGTGAAGTTTTCCGAGGGCAACGCCTCGGTGGAAAAGCTCGAAGGCCTGATGAAGAACGCGGAAGCCCTGGGAATGAGCAGGACCGTGATGCTTCACGAAGCGGCGGAGATGCTCTGTGAGCCCACGCGGAGCGTAGTCCTTCCGATGCTTGAAGCCGTTGACTGCGGCTCGGAGCTCACCGAAGAGGGAAACACGGTTACGATAACTGGCGGGGCGCTCTGCACCGGAGACAGATTCGCCGGGACTCTGCCGCCCGGTGCAATGTCGGGGCTTTGTCTGCTGACCGACGAAGGCGCGACCTGCGAGATGACGGTGAAGCTGCGGGGCGAGGACGTATGTCTCGCGGTCTACGGTACAGACGCAAAGATCGCGCCGTCCATTGAGAACGGCGCGATGCGCTTTGATGTTCGGTTGTCGGCTGACTGTAAGATCGTCAGCACCCAGCTTTCCGACCCTTTCGGGGAACGTGAGGCGGTGGAGCGTATCGCGGCGGCGGAGCTTGGAGCGCGCGTTTCGCTGTTTCTGGAAGCGATAAAGCGGTACGGGGCGGATGCTGCCGGACTGTCCTACAAGATACGCTCATATTCGCCGGAGATGTGGAAGGCTGTTGCCGGGAATTACCGTGAGGCGCTGGAGAATGCGGAATTTACGGTGTCATGTGATCTGCATCTGGAGCGCTTCGGGATCATGCACGGATAAATACGCCGGACTTACGGTTCTATCTCGATGCCGCCGCAGTTACGGATACGGAGCTTATGGCAGCTCCCTTCACCGAACAGCTTGTCCATGCCGGTGCGGTAGGTTTCCGCCAGGTGCTTGGGAACGAATGCCTGTATCGTGCCGGCGAAGCCTCCGCCGTGGACGCGGCAGGCTCCCTCGCCGCCCAGGAGACGGCGGCTCATCATAAGAGCGGTGGTTATGCCCTGCTCCTGCGGAGCCTTGCAGGCGTAGAGATTCTGGAGCAGCAGAGCCGAGGACTCCCCGGACTCTCTGACTATGCGCAGGAATTCCTGCATATCGTTATTTTCGATGGCTTTCGCCGCGTTGACGGCGCGCCTGTTCTCATCGAAGAAATGGGCTGCGCGCAGCACCGAACGGTCTCCGCATATCTTGCGGAGCTCGGGAAGCCGCTCCCAGAACTCGTTTTCGTCGGCTGCGCGGAGCCATTCCCGGCCGAGCTGCTTTGCGACGCTTATCATCTCCGACGGGATAGCCGAGTATTCGTCCGAAAGGTCGGCATGACTGCCCTTAGTGTCGGTGATGAACAGCTCATAGCCGTTGGCTTCGAGATCGCACTTCGCCGCGCTTACCTTCGGAGCGGAGGTGTTTTCGAAATCGATGAATACCGAACTGCCCACGGAGCTTGCCGTCTGATCCATAAGGCCGCTCTTCTTGCCGAAGTAGGCGTTTTCCGCAAGCTGACCCATTTTTGCTATCTCAATGGCGCCGGCCCTGCCGTTGTTGTAGTGCCTGTCTATGATCGTGCCGATCAGCACCTCGAAGGCCGCCGAGGACGACAGACCGCTGCCGCCGAGAACGTTCGATGTGGTGTAGGCATCAAAACCGCCGATATTCAGGCCTCTGCTGCGGAAGCCTGCCGCCATGCCGCGTATCAGGGCGTCGGAAGTGCCCTCCTCATTTTTCTGCGGGGCAAGGTCGCTGATATTGACCACGTTCATGTTGTGACCCGCCGACTGGACACGGATAATTTTCTCGTCGTTGAACGCGACAATGCCGATTATATCGAGGTCAACAGCCGCCGCCAGCACGCAGCCGTGCTGATGATCGGTGTGGTTGCCGCATATCTCCGTTCTTCCGGGAGCCGAGAACA
>JAEEJW010000110.1 GCA_016282095.1 Ruminiclostridium sp.
ATATCTACCGTATCGGCACAGCAGTTCATTTACATTCTGATCTCGTCAGGGCAGGTGTTTAATATTTTGAACAGGAATTAGTATTAAACAGACATTCCGTAGTTCCAGTTCCGTTTTGCATCTTTATGCTCTGCGTTTGTGCGTGATCACAGCGACACAAAGGATCGCGAGCACAGCCGCACCCGCAGGAGCACTTGTGCCGGTGGCGGGGTTGGTGTCGGGCTTCGCGGCGGTGCTTACCGTGACAGTAAGTAATCCTTCCTCCAGCGGGTCGATATCAAATTCGACCCCTTCGATCTTCAGCGACGCGGTGCATTCGATCTTACCCGCCTTTACATCGGCGGCAGTGACAATATAGCTGTAATTTACAGACTTTGTTTCGCCGCTCTTCAGACCGATGAACTTTGCGGCGTCAATGTTCTCTCCGAGCTCGCCTATGGAGAGAACTACCTCAATTTCCACTTCGTCGGGGCAATCGTAATCCGTATTGTTGGTCACGCTGACTGTACCCCTGAGCACATCGCCCTCTCGGAGTATCTCGTTATTCTGTTCGGCATCGCTCTTGTTCACTACGGTAAACAGTTCGGTCTGCGGATAGCTTCTTATCGCAAAATTGTCGTAGCAGAAGCCGTCATTGTTGAGTTTCTTATTGAGCTTGTGCACTTTTCCGATGATCTTTGCCCAGTCCGTCCATTTATCGCCGATGCCGACGAAACTCTCCCCGGGATTTACAACGGTCTCGGCATAAACCTTAAACTGTTCTTTGCCATAGTATTCAGCACCGCGTTTGTTGATATCCTCGGAATAGATCAGCCTGCTTACTCCGTCACAGGATGCTTTCACAACAACGGAATACTTCATTCCGGCGGGAATGAACAATGTTTTGCCAAGATCTATCGTGTGATAGCCCGCGTAATTGAAATGCCCTGTTTCTTCCGCCATAAGGATCCCGTCGACCGGGTCGTTTCCTTCGGGATCAAGTAGATAGACCTTGTACTCCACATCTGTTCCCGCTTCCGGCATTTCAAGACCTATGAAACGCACGGAACAGTTGTTCTTTGCCTCGAATACATTAGCCATATACACATCGCTGTCAAACTTTAAATATGCCTGTTCCATATCAGGCAAGAAGTCGTACATATCAATGTTGCGAAGGACATCCTTTGTATCTTCGTCAGTGTCGAAATCAAAGCTCTCAGCACAGCAGATACTCTGATCGTAATAGGAGAGCCAGAAGTAACCTGTACCACCGTTGCCCCACGCGTCAGCTACGTTGGAATCTGGGTCTGACGGGTCATAGCTGTCCCAGCTGTTCTTCACGAGAAATGCTCCGTCACCGCCGATAGTGCCTTTCGGGTCGTTGAAGTATTCCTTCGGGAAGTTATCATCATAACCCACTATGCAGACAATATGATTGGCGATAATATTCTTGTTCACGGAAGAAGAGTCGGCAGGATCGTAATCCTTGTCGTAGGTGTAGTGCGCCCAGATGTCCGCAAGATCATTTTTACTGGGTTTTCCGTCCTTGTCAACGAAATTCATGTATGTGACCTCGTTTTCGTCAGGCTCCTGTCCGGGCATAGACTGGTCGGCGAAAAAGGCGATCGCTACCGCTCTTCCTCTGACAAGCTCGGATCTTATCGCGTCAATACCCGTCCGGTTGAATACATACCCGCCGTTTTTGTCTGTAAGCGCGGGATTCGGGAGTATATTGCCGTCCTTGAGGTGGTACATGGAAACAAAACGGAGGTCTTCACTGACAGCCCAGTCATAGGCTTCCTCGCGATCCGATACCGCAAACAGTTTCAAGCCCCAAAATTCGTCAGGAATATCATCTTCTCCTTCGTCGAACATATTGAATAGTGCGGATACAGTATCCGGATCCGTTTTCTCATAGCCGGCAGCTGTCCACAGATCATCCAGTTTTCCGACATTGACGTCGCTGACATAATAAGCTAATCTCACGGAGTTTTGCTCGTCAATGATACCATCGTCTGTTATACTTATGGCAAAGACTCCTATCTTGGAGTAATCCTTATCGAAGTTTGGAGCATACGGAACGATCATTTCGGATACGGGACCGATCCCCGCCGAATACACTGTGGTCGCGTAGTTCCCGAAGCCGCCTAAATCAAGTGTCTTTTCGCTGATGTCGGCGGGATCGTCGTCTTCCTCGGCGATCACATAATACCCCTCGCCTGACTGTGAGGGATATTTCTCACAGTCAGCGGGAAGGTGAGTACGGCCAAACCACGCAAGCTGAAGCTCCGACAGATCGAATAATCCATTGGTATCCTTCGCGTTGAAATCATGTCCGTAGTCGTACGCTAAACTCGTTTCTGCGGCCGCAGTGGCTCCGAAGCTCCAGCAGGTACCCCACGGGGACTGCGACTTGACCGGAGAGACATAGCTCTTGCCGTCAACATCTCTCAGATCAAAGCTTGAAGGCAGACCCGAGGTGTCAACGACAGGCTGACGCGAATCGTAATCGGGCTCGACCGTGATGCTGTTCATAATACTCGTGTGAGATACTTTATCCGCTTTATGAATCGCGGCAACAATGTCGTCCGCGGTCAGAGTTTTTTTCTGCGCATATACCGGCACGCAACTCAAAGCAGCGACTGCCGTCGCGGCTGCGATAGCCGCTGTTCTTCTGAGTATCCTTTTCTTTTCCATTTTTCCTCCTTGTTTATCCCGACGGGAAAATTTCCTGAATTATCTTCATTCCATATTATGAAT
>JAEEJW010000111.1 GCA_016282095.1 Ruminiclostridium sp.
ACTGCTCGATCGGATCGGACGGGAAGTCCTTGCCGAGCTGCTTCTTGTACTCTGCCTTGAACTGACCTGCGAGTTCCTTGAGGTCAGCGGCTGTGAGCTCTACGTCGAACTTAACGCCCTTTGCTTCCTTCATCTTGTCGATGAGCTGTTCAAAGTACTTCTTGCCGACTTCCATAACAACATCGGAGAACATCTGGATAAAACGTCTGTAGGAGTCATATACGAAGCGCTCGAATGTAGGATCGGGGTTGCCGGCAATCATAGCGGCAACAACCTCGTCGTTAAGACCGAGGTTGAGGATTGTGTCCATCATACCGGGCATGGAAGCTCTTGCACCGGAACGAACGGAAACGAGCAGCGGGTTCTGCTTGTCGCCGAACTTCTTGCCGTTTATCTTTTCCATTTCCTCAACGCCCTTCATAGCCTGAGCCATGATCTCGTCGTTTATCTTTCTGCCGTCCTCGTAGTACTGTGTGCAAGCCTCTGTTGTGATTGTGAAGCCCTGGGGAACGGGGAGACCGATCTTGGTCATTTCCGCGAGGTTCGCGCCCTTACCGCCGAGAAGCTCTCTCATGTCTGCGTTACCTTCGGAAAACAGGTAACAGTATTTCTTTGCCATTGGATTTGTCCTCCTGTGTATTGAATTGGTTTCACAGCCTGTCCGTCCGGAAACGCGGAGCGCGTCTTTTCAACGGTCATCTGTATAACACAATTATTATAGCATATTTTTCTCCGGATTTCCAGTATTTTTTTAAAATTTTTAATGAAAATTTTGAAAAAATGCCAAGATATGGTACTTTTCGCGTTTGCAGAGTACAATTTGTTGATTTGTACGAAAAATACCCTCATTTTTTGTGTAAATGTGATATATGCGCGATTCGGCTACAGATTCCGCACTTCCGATATTGTCTGAGGCAGCGGCGATAATTTTTGTTTTCTTCTTCCATTGCATTTTTCTCCCTGATATGATATAATTTCTGTAACATACAAGGAATGGGGTGCCGATATGGATAAGAATACAGCCGAAAAACTGATAAAAGCCGCTTCGGAGGCGCGTTCGCGCGCCTATGCTCCGTACTCGGGATATAGGGTGGGAGCCGCAGTGCTGGCGGGCGGCAAGATATATACAGGCTGCAATGTTGAGAGTGCTTCGTACCCCTGCGGGGTATGCGCCGAGCGTACTGCTGCCGCAAAGGCTGTCTCGGATGGCGCACGATCCATAGAATCCGCTGCCGTTATCGGAAGTTCCGCTGAGATCTGTACGCCCTGCGGTATGTGCCGGCAGTTCCTTTACGAGTTCGGGGAGGATATGACGGTCTTATGCTGCGATAAGGACGGCGGTTATGAAGCGCACACAATGAAAGAACTGCTGCCGTTCGGCTTCGGCAGCAGTTCTATGAAATGAATGTTAAAATATCAGGCCTTCCGTGACCGCTGAAACGGATCCCGCAGTGCCTTTGCGGCAGAACTGCCGTTCTCACTCTATCACGGTGATGCAGTTGGCGAGCTTCATTTTGCAGAGCTTTTCCGATGTGCCGCCGGGGGTTATTCTTCGCACGGAGCTGCCGTCGGAGTAGATTATCGTGCCGTTGTCGAGCAGGCAGTAGTCCATGACACTTTTTGCGACAACAGTCTCGGAACCCTCCGGCGAACGCTTTATGAGCACCCATTCCGACGGGATCAGAGCCTCGTCGCCGTTGGCCTGCGCTTCGGATATCTTCTTTGCGTTTATGAGGTTCCCCTCCACGAACAGGTCCCGTTCGTCCCTGTTCCTGCTTTTGGCGGGATTTCCGCCGCCTGTGCGGAGCGGCTCGCCGCCGTATACCATGGAGAAGATGCTTAAAAATCCGCCTATGGCTTTCACAAGGCGCACCGGGAACATTAGTATATCCTTGCCGATGTTGGATTTCCGGCGCATAGGCTCGTATTTCCGGCGGATATAGTACAGGTCGCCGTTTTCAGTGTCCGCAGGCTTCATATAGTCGTATACAGGGTCTGCGACAACGTCTTCGAGCGAGCCGGAAACCGAATCATACACGCATATCGAGCTGGCGCTCTTTTCCTGCACAAATCCCGCGTTGCTCTGGGCGTAGCCTATGGCAGAGTAATATATCTTCGTCGGGTCTTTCCGGGAAATGAACGGGCAGCTCTCGCTGGTGAAGCCCTCGGTTATCTGGTCTACGCCGCCGTTGCCGGGGTCGAGCATGGCTATGTGCCGTTCGTAGGCACCCTCGCCCGCATCAATGCAGTACTTTCCGTTCCTTACGGAGACTCTGCCTGGGTCGGCGTTCAGGTTGGCGGCGATATATGTCTCGTCGCCGGATCCGGTATCCTTGAAATAGATGCCGCCCACGCCGTCTATGTATGTGGTGTAAATCAGCCGTTCGCCGTCCGTGCTCAATGAGCGGAGAAAGCGGCTCTCGGTATCGTAGAATTTTTCCTCGACGTTCATGAATCTGGCGCCTTTGCCGGTGGTCTTCCATTCGTCGCGCTTCTTCATTTCGTTGACAGCGTTCAGATAGTCCTTTATCCTGCCGCATTCCAGTGCCTTAGGCAGGGAACTGTCCACGCGGTATATCTGATCGTCGCTTATACAGTATATTTTCATCTCGCGTTCCCTCCGCTATTGATTATATATTATTGCGGAGTTATTGTCAAGAGCGCATGGTTCCCGAAAGGAGTTATAAATGCAGAAAACAAAGAACGGCATAGATATGACCGGCGGTTCCATACTGCCGAAGCTGCTGCGGCTTTCGCTGCCGCTGATGCTGTCGAGCATACTCCAGCTTCTGTTCAATGCCGCAGATATCATCGTGGTCGGTAATTTTGCCGGAGAACATTCACTGGCGGCAGTAAGCTCCACAGCTTCGCTGGTCAACCTTATGACCAATCTGTTCCTCGGGCTGTCCACTGGTGCGAATGTCCTGACATCGCACTATCTCGGCGCCCGGGACGACGAGCGGGTCAGCAGGACGGTGCATACCTCGATGCTGCTGTCCGCAGTGAGCGGCCTTTTGCTTACGGCAGTCGGCTGTCTGTTTGCGGACGATCTTCTTGCACTGATGCAGAACCCGCCGGAAGTTATCGGGCTTTCAGCTCTGTATTTGCGTATATACTTTACGGGCATGGTAGCCATGCTTGTCTACAACCTCGGCAGCTCGATACTCCGCGCAAAGGGCGATACCAAGCGGCCGCTGTACTACCTGACCTTCGCGGGCGTCATCAATGTACTGCTGAATCTGCTGTTCGTCATCGTATTTCAGATGGATGTAGCCGGCGTGGCACTGGCGACCGTTATATCGCAGTGCATCTCGGCATTCCTGATAATACGCTGTCTGATGAAGGAGGAAGGCCCGCTGAAACTCGAGCTGCGTAAACTGCGCCTTGACGGTCAGACCGTTGCGAAGATGCTGAAGATCGGCGTTCCTGCAGGCTTTCAGGGTGTGCTGTTCTCCCTGTCGAACGTGGTGATACAGGCATCGGTCAACGGCTTCGGGCCGGTGGTGATGGCGGGAAGCGGTGCCGCCTCCAGCATCGAGGGTTTCATCTGGGTGTCTATGAATGCGTTTTCGCAGGGCGCACTGACTTTCACCAGCGCCAACGTGGGTGCCGGAAAATACAGCCGCATAAACCGGATAGCTGCTATATCCTGTGCTTGTGCCGCGGTGGCGGGACTGGTGCTCGGGAACCTGGCATTCCTGTTCGGACGGCCGCTGCTGAGCATTTATGACAGCCGCCCCGATGTGATAGAAGCCGGACTTGTGCGTATGAGCCTCGTCTGCACGCTGTACCTGACCTGCGGGCTTATGGACTGCATAGTCGGATCGATAAGGGGA
>JAEEJW010000112.1 GCA_016282095.1 Ruminiclostridium sp.
GACCGCGGGGGTACCCCGCCGCCTTGCTACCCGTTATGTAGTACCCCTTTTCGAGGAAAAGTAACCGAAAAACATAAAAATATCTGCTCCTACTAATTACAATAGGAGCAGATTTCTTTTTAATTTAATAACGAAGTGGTTTAAGTTTTTTGAAAGGGGGTCCGGGGGAAAACTTTTTTTCAAAAAAGTTTTCCCCCGGGCTCGAGCGTCAGCGACCATACTCAAGCGTCAGCGACCATACTCAAGCGTCAGCGACCATACTCAAGCGTCAGCGACTAAACTCGAGCGGCGGCAGAGACTAATATCTTTCCCAATCGGGCAGCTCGTCACGGGTAATATACAGCTCGTTATTATATGCGCGGTCGAGCTGTTCGGCGGTGACATGGGAGTAATGGACAGAGCCGTTGGAATTGATGATATAATCGCCTTTCCAGAGCGCGAACCACAGCCAGAAGGCATTGTCGCGTGCTACGATATCGGGGTCGGGTATTCTGCCGCACTCGGTGAGGGCAGTGGCCTTACTCTTTATCGTGTAGCCGATAGCGTCCAGCATACGGGCATTTCCGGAAATATCATAGTTCGTATAGAGATCCATGCCTACGATATCCGCTTTGTCGTCTCCGGGGTAGAACTGCGGACTTTCGCCGTCCCACACCCACAGGAGATTGGATAACTGGTGAAACTTCGTAAAGCGGTCAAACATCAGGTTATAGAGCCACAGATAGCTCTCGCTGTCCGCTCCCCACCAGTACCAGCCGTTGCCCGCCTCGGGGAGAGGTCTGAACAGCACCGGTATTCCGGCAGTGTCGAGCAGCTTCAGCTGTTGAGCTACCGCGTCCATATCGTTTATAAGCGCCACACATTCGCTGCTTATGCGGCCTGTTTGATAATTGGCTTCCAGCATCGCGGGAGTCATCTGCGATGCGTCGGTCTCGCTCACGGCGCGTCTGATGTCAAAATCCGTCAGCTCGCGGAAAGCCGAGGGATTGTCACTCATCGGGGACTGCCAGTACCATGTGTAGCCCACAAGACCGCCGCTCTTCCACCAGCTCATAGCCGTATCTATCTCGTAGTCGTTGTTCTTGTCGGAGCCCTGATAATATTCGGAGAAGATGCCTATGTCCGCAAAGCGTATCGCGCTGTATCTTCCCGTGGACATATATATGGCGTTTATCTCAGTGTTGGTGCCTGCGGAGCAGAACTGCCCGGTGATCACCCGGTTGCCGTAAACGTCCGCAAGATAGCGCTTGATCGTTTTTGCGGGCATACCGGCGTTGGGATTGACACAGGCGTTGGATATCTCGTAGGCGAGCTTCGGCACGGTTGAACCGTTGGTCACGGTTATCTCGTCGATATATGCCGTGCCGATCAGCGCCTGTATAGTTACCGTATTCTCGCCCTTGTTCAGGTACACGCCCCTGAGCTTACACTCTTCAAAGCCCTCGCCGCGGCCGGCATAGACCGCGCCCCATTGAGTGCCGTCTATGGTCTTGTATTCGCCGTCGGGACTGTCAACTTCCCGGACGCCGCCGGTGAATACGGCAGCCTTCGCGCCGTTTGAGCTGAGCCTTACGGTGATGTCGTAGTGCTGGGAGCTGGGAACGGTCACCGGAATAGTGGCGTAAGCGTGGTCGGTCAGGCTGATGAAGCCGGTACCGTTCCAGCCTTCAAGGCTGTTGGTGTAGGTCTGGGCGTTGTCGGCGGCTTCGGCCTGCACGGTCTCCGAGAACTCCTCTGGCGAGACTATGTATTCGGCGGGACGGTAAGTGTCCTTGGTGATATTCATGGGCAGAATGGCGGTCTCCTGCATCGCGTCTTTCTTGATGTCAAGATCGTCTTCCGGATCGGCGGGCGCCTCGGTATATTCGGGGGGCAGAGTGACCTTCGAGTAGTCGATCTCCGCCGTGCAGCCGCAGAGCAGCGTGACCGCCGCCAGCGACAGCGCCGTCAGTCGTTTCTTCATTTGGCGGTTCTTCTTTCCTCGTCTTCACTGCGGGTCTGTACCTTTATGACAGCCTTATCGCCGTTGCTCAGGTAGCTGCTGAAATTGGCGGGCTTGCCGTTTATTTCCAGGACTATCTCGCTGTTCGGAACGGCGGGGTCGATGTCGATGCTGTTGAGCAGGTCGAGCAGTATATATTCGCCGTTGCGTGGCGGGAGCGTCATTGTTTCACCGTTTATCTCCACGGTAAGTCCGGGGCCGTTGAAGGGGATAGCGTTGCCGGGAGCCTCGGCGGGCTCTTCATTCACGGGCTCGGGAACAGGTTCGGGTTCTTCGGCAGCTTCCGGCTGAACGGGCAGGTAGTCGTCTTCGGGAGCCTCGCCTATCACGTTGCCGTACAGGTCGTAGGCTGTGATGACATCGCCGTCGCAGAGGATATAATCCTCGCCGATGAGGTTTTCGCCGATGCGGTATTCCATGCCTTCAAGTCCCGCGTCCATTACTCTCATCAGATCGCCGAATGTTACGATACCCGAAGTCTCGATGCTGTCGAGGGGCTGTATCAGATAATCGGGATCCTTGGTCTCGCCGTTTACGAGAGCGTGAAGTCCGATCTCATATTCCTCGCCGCCGAACTTTACCTTGCCCGTATTGAAGCGCGAGAAGCCTACCACATCGGAGAGCTTCGCGGTGGCGTTCTGTCCGCTCGTGGCGGGAGTTATGCGTATGCGGTCACCCTGTGTCACCTTTGTCATTATCGACGCGGGACGGTCGTTCACGAATACTTCGGCGGGTGTCATGGCGCTGCCTTTTACTGTTCTGCGGACTCCGTTGAGGGTGAACGAAAGGTTCCTGCCGCTGCGGCCCATGATCTCATTGGATTTGTAGCCGGCTATGGTAAGCGCTTCGTAAACGCTGAGCTGCTTTGTGTCAAATACGCGCACCTTGGCGTCGTTGACTGTGATAACGGAGAAATCGTAACCCTGATTGAGCATCGAAGTCACGGCTATGCCGAGGGGTGTGACGTACTCCGCGCCGAGTTTGGCTCCGCGCTCGTCCACGTTTTTCAGGAAATCTCCGCCGCCTATGGCAACTCTGGACTCGTCGATGCCCAGCTTGTCGGCTACCAGCGGAGTGAGGCCTTCGATAAGGCTTCCGCCGCCCACAAGGAACACAGCCGCCGGCGAACCGCCGTTGGCATCCTTTATTGCAGAGCATATCGTCTCGGCAAGGGTATCCACCGCGGGGCTCATCATTTCAGACACATCTTCGGGAGATACGGTATGCGTCCTGCCAAGTATGTCCCTGTATTCTATCTGCTTTTCTTCGTTGGAGCAGGCCTGCTTTATCATTTCGGCGGTATTGAAATCCACAAGGTATGTGCGGATTATCTCCTCGGTGATCTCGTCACCTGCCGTTGTCGCCATGGCATAGGCTACTACCGAGCCGTTCTTCGCTATCGCGATATCCGAGGTACCTGCGCCTATATCTATAAGCGCGATGTTTATGAGTCTTATCTCAGGCGGAACGATGACGTTCATCGCGGCGATAGGCTCCAGCGTGAGGCTGGTGACCTCAAGTTCGTTGATGTCCATTACGGAGTAAAGACCCTCGACAACGATGCTGGGCAGGAATGCCGCCACAAGTTCTATGGCTGCCTTGTCGCCCTTGTGTCCTTCAAGGCTTATGATCTTGTAATCGTCGAGTGTGTAGCTTATGATTGAATGACCTACGCAGTAGAACAGTGTCCTGCCCGTACTGCCCGCGTCGAGTTCGGCCTGTGCCTTCTGTATGGTCTCGATCTCCATGGACTTCACGGTATCCTCCGTGAGTGTGTCCTTGTCGGACACATCGAATTCCATTTTTACCTGA
>JAEEJW010000001.1 GCA_016282095.1 Ruminiclostridium sp.
AATAGCTATTTTCAACAGATATGAGTTTATTTATTTGTACGGACACGCCTCCGCAGCGGGGCGGAACAGGCAGGCGGATGACGCGCCGTGTCAGTTCATATACTCGCCGTTGTATTCAAGAAGGGTAACGGAAGTCACGCCATCGATGCCCTTGAAGCGGGAAAGTCCCGATGTGTCGTTATTCTTCACTTTGATCTCGATAGTGATCTCGTTGTGATCGCCGGTCTTGGTCTTGTTCTTGAGGCGGTACTTCATTCCGCCGAGCACAGCGTTCACATTGTCTTCCGCCGGATCGTCATAATGCACGATCAGCAGATAATTGCGCTTTGTCTTCTTGAACATCGAGAAGAGTATGTAGATCACAGCGATAACAACGGTTCCCAGCAGAGCTACGAAATAAAGTCCGGCGCCTGCGGTAATGCCCGAAGCTATCGACCAGAACAGGAAGCCTATATCCAGCGGGTCCTTTATGGCGGAACGGAATCTCACGATTGACAGTGCGCCCACCATACCGAGTGACAGCACGACATTGGAGCTTATGGTCATGATGATGAAGCCGGTTATCGAGGTTATCATCACAAGAAGCACGTTGAAATTGTCACTGTATACAACTCCGCGGTAGCAGAAGCGGTAAACGAGATAGATGATGACTCCGCATACGAGAGAGGTCAGCAATGCCGCGAGTATAGCGGCGGGTGTAAGGGCGGAAAATTTAAGGTCGTCGCCGAAAAGCGCTATGGCTTCGTCAACAATGCTCATGAGCTTGGGCTGCATAGTCTGTTACCTCCGGTAAATATCTTTCAAAGGGCGGTGTTCGCCCAGTTTGTCTGAACAAAGTATGAATTTCGAGACCGCTTCCTCGGTAGTGTTTATTCCGGTCAGCAGCTGGCCGATGTGTGCCGGGAGGAAGTTGTCATATTTGACTTCAAGAACTATTTCGTTCTCGGGCATCACTGTTTCGTAAACGTTATCGGCGCCGAACAGGTCGAGACTGTTGGTGCACGCCGCTATCTTCATGTCGAATGTTATCCGTACATTGCCTGCGTAACAGACGTAGGGTTCGCGGATATAATCGACTATCACAGCGGGCATCACCTTGACCGCCGAGTCCGAAGCGAACAGGTCACCGCCGGCAGTATCGGCGTATTTCTCGTCCGCGAAGAATGAGCAGTCGCCTTTCAGCAGGCTCCGGTACTGTTCCATTGTCAGCCGGGTGCTCTTCTTGTACCCCATGCTGTCGTCCTTGACCTTTTCTTCGAGGTTTATCACATTTTCTCCGAGGTCGTAGACCCGGATGCGGTACTTCTTGCGGTGCAGGGCTCCGTTTACCTTGTCGCGGTAGGCGGTGCGGTAGGCGTCATCAAGATAAAGGCTCGTGACGCGGTAAAGCCCCCCGGCAGTGTGAGCGTCGGGCATCATCACAGCTCTGAAACGCTGCCGCAGTATGTGGTATGTGCCGCCGTTTATGCGGTATTTCAGCTCATGGCGGTATTGTATCTTTTCACTCATTTTCTTTACCTGCGCGGTCTGCTATGACCGCTGTTATGTCTTCTATGTGCATACCGCCGCAGTCGATGATGATATCGGCGTATTTTTCGTAATACGGGCTTCTTTCCGCGAAGATATCTTCGACAGTCATGCCCTTTGCCGCGGCGATACCGCGGGTCTTAATATTTTTCAGCCTGCGTTCAAGCTCGGAGCAGGGTACCTTTAAATATATACACAGTCCCGTCTGCCGCAGGAAGTTCATTCCGCGCTCACAGAAAACGGCGCTGCCGCCGGTGGCTATGACGGTGTCTTCGGTGTCGGTAACGGAGAGGAGGGCTTCCTCCTCCATTTTCCCGAACCCCTTTACTCCGTATCTGTCGATCAGATGCCAGAGCAGGTCGTGATTCTGCTGCTGTATTATCAGATCGGTATCGATGAACCGCATACCGAGAGTTTTTGCGAGGATAACGCCGACGGTGCTTTTACCGCAGCCCGGCATACCCGTGAGAATGATATTTTTCATAGAACACAGAGCCTTCTGTTAAAATGAAAAGAGAATAATGAACAGTGAATAATGAACAGTTGCGGTGTCGGCTTCGCCGGTTTTTCAATATCATCGGCGGAGGCGATGCAATTCATTATTTAATACCACGCCGGAACGTGAGCGGTGAAGCCGTCGTACTCCCGGACAGTTTTTTCGGCGGCCTTTATCGCCATATCAAAGGTTTCTCCGCCGTATTTGTAGGCCGAGCAGACCCGCCTGATGCAGTCCGCAGCGGTATAGTATGCCATGAGGGAGAAGAAATCGTGGGGGATATCCCCGCCGAAGTAGCCGTTTATCTGCCCGCGCGCGAACGGGGCGCTGCACGAGCGGCCGATGCACTGAAAGTCCATATACGGGTCTCCCCAGCACCAGCGGCCGAAGTCTATTATGCCAAGTTCTCCGCCGTGAGTAACAACGAGGTTACCTGAGCGGAAATCCCCGTGCAAAGCGGTCTGGGGTCTCCCCTCAAGCAGTCCGCGGTTGTTTTCTATGAACTCGGTCGTTTCCTTGTCACCCCTGAACGAGCCCTTGACGGCGTATCTGTATGTCCCTATGAGCTCATCGAGGCGTTTCCCGTAGTATTCGCTCCATGGCAGTACGTCCTTCGGTGCGCTGATAGTGTGTATCTTCCGCAGAAGAACCCCCGCGTTCTCGCCGTATTTCGCCTGTTCGGGGGTATGGAGATTGCATATTTTAGTGTCGGCGTCCACGCCGTCCACCCATGTGTAGAGCGTATAGACCAGCGTGTCGTTGCAGCAGGCCGCCACTTCAATGGGCAGATTCATGTTGAGCCCCAGCTTCTCATGCACATACTGCGCAAAGCGGGCGCTCTTGCAGTGACGCTTGTAGCGCTCTATGCCGGAGACCCGGAGAATGAGCTCCACGCCGTTGTTGCGGGTTATATGGAATTTCTTTTCGCCTGACAGACCTTCGTCAATAGGGATTATGTCTATCCAGTTCTTGTAATCCGATATATCGGACAGCATTTCTTCCGTATCCGTGTGTGCTCACTCCTCTCCTGTCCGAATTTTTCGTGTGGTTCATTACGCGGCGGTTTCCGGTCGTCTTACGCCTTTCGGCGCCGCTTCATCTGAAAGCCGCGGCAGATATATATTACTTTCTTTCCGATAGAGGTGTATAATCGGTTCTCGGGTGTACGTTCATATACGCCGGGCGGATTATCTTGTTGGCATTTACGAGTTCTTCGATGCGGTGCGCCGACCAGCCCGTCATTCTCGCCGCCGCGAACAGTGGTGTATAGAGTTCCAGCGGCAGTCCGAGCATCGAATAACAGAATCCGCTGTAGAAGTCGATGTTCGCGCTTACGCCCTTGTAAATGCGGCGCTTCTTCGCGATAAGCTCTGCGGCAAGCCTTTCCACGGCATTGTACAGCGCGAATTCGCGCTCCATCTGTTTCTCTGCCGCCAGCTTTTCGACATACTTTTTAAATATCTGGGCTCTCGGATCGGAGATCGAGTATACCGCGTGCCCCATACCGTAGATAAGGCCGCTCCGGTCAAATGCCTGTTTGTCGAGCAGCTTCTGCAGGTAGGCGGTGATCTCTTCATCGTCGTTCCAGTTCTTAACTTCGCGCTTAAGCTCCTCGAACATTCCCATTACCTTGAGGTTCGCGCCGCCGTGCTTTGGTCCCTTGAGGGAGCAGAGCGCTGCGGTTATGGCGGAATAGGTATCCGTGCCGGAGGAGGTCACAACATGGGTCGTGAATGTGGAGTTGTTGCCGCCGCCGTGCTCGGCATGAAGCACCAGAGCGACATCGAGGACCCGCGCCTCGAGCTGGGTGTATTTGCAGTCCTCGCGCAGCATATAAAGGATATTCTCCGCGGTGGACAGATTTTTCTTCGGGCGATGGATTATCAGACCGTCACCGTCGATATAGTAGCGCTTGGCATTGTAGCTGTAAACCAGCAGCATCGGGAACAGCGCGATAAGTTCCAGCGACTGACGCAGAACGTTCGGTACAGACAGGTCGTTCGGATAGTCGTCATAAGCGTAAAGCGACAGCACACTTCTTGCAAGCGTGTTCATGATGTCCTCACTGGGGGATTTCAGTACGATATCACGCACGAAGGAAGACGGAAGCCGCCTGAAACTGCTTATCATCCTGGTGAATTCGTCGAGCTGGGTTTCGTTCGGAAGATCTCCGAAAAGCAGCAGGTATGTGGTTTCCTCAAAGCCGAAGCGATTGTCTTTCATAAACCCGCGTATGATCTCGCGGACGTTTATGCCCCGGTAGTACAGTTCGCCGTCACAGGGTATTTCCTGCCCGTCGACAATTTTTTTCGATACTATCTCGGATATCTCCGTCAGTCCCGTGAGAACGCCCTTGCCGTTGAGGTCGCGCAGACCGCAGTAAACGTTATGTTCAAGGTAAAGCTCGGGGGAGATATTACCGCTCTTTGTGCAGAGCGCCGCCAGATCTTCAAGTTCCGGTGTGACTTTTGAGAAAGGATAATGCGAAGCCATATATTTCCTCCTTGTTATTATTTCCGGGGAACCGTAGATACGTCCCCAGTATAATCACTATATTATAACACAATATTTTTAAAAATGCAAGGTTTTTGAACATAAATTGACGTCTGTCCGATATTTCATAAAATTTGAAAAAAGTGCTTGACAAATATCCGATTTTGTGTTATCATTATAAGGCATTGAATGCGGGTGTAGTTCAATGGTAGAATGTCAGCCTTCCAAGCTGAACACGTGGGTTCGATTCCCATCACCCGCTCCAGCGCGGTATACGCGCGGCCGGCCTTTATGGTGCGGTAACAGAAAAGCATTATCCCGTATGCGCCATTAGCTCAGCTGGATAGAGCAACCGCCTTCTAAGCGGTAGGTCGAAGGTTCGAATCCTTCATGGCGTGCCAGCGCGGTACCCGCGCGGTCAATCCGTCTGTTACTTTTGCGACAGGCGGTATTTTTCTGCCTCGCTGTCCAGAGTGCAGATATATTAATGGAACGCAATCAAATCTTTACAAGACAAAAAGTATATACAGCCCACAAACGGCATAAGCAAGCCGATTGTGGGCTGTATTACTTTTGTTTTTGAAAATTACGACCTGTGTATATTTTGGAGTGGTGGAGGGGATTGAACTATCCCCATTAGATTTGACTGGAAGGTTATAATATAGAAGCCAGAGTATATGCTCCCAACGCAGGCGGCGGTCAGCGCAGTATCATCGTTGTCGTTCGCAATAAACGGCTTGCGGAGCAGATCGGCATTCTCAACCTCGCAAAGCTTGACCGTTCAAGGCTCATCGGCGGATTTGTTTCAAAGGAACAGCCCAGCGTGATAGACGATAAAAATATCAAGAACGGCTTTTAAGGTGCGCCCTGTGTCTGCATTATCTTCACACCGAAGAATTTTCTGTATGCTGTTCCCGATGCCTTCTGCTGTGCGGAGAATATGGTTCTTGAAGCTACCGGGCTTGGTATCGCATCGTGCATTACAGCAAGAGCAGGGAAGACTTTTGATAACGACATCGGCAGAGAACTGCTGAGAAAATGGGGTATCCCCGAAAACTTCATAGCGAGAGCTTTTGTGCTGCTCGGCTACTGCGAGGGCGAATACCCGCAAAGCAAGCCCCGCCGTGACGGTCGGGTATTCATTGTAGACGAGGATTGACCGTTGTAAAAATGCAATAGATATGGTATAATAGCAAGAAAGGACGGTGAGGAGTATGATAATCAACACAGGTATGCGGACGGATATTCCCGCATTTTATTCCGAGTGGTTCATGAACAGGATACGGGCAGGCTTTGTGTTGGTGCGCAATCCTTACCGCCCCGACTGGATCACACGCTATGAACTGAGCCCCGATGTTGTGGACTGTATCGCTTTCTGCACCAAGAACCCCGCGCCGATGCTGAAATATATCGATGAACTCAAAGCCTTTCATCAGTACTGGTTCGTCACGATCACGCCCTACGGAAGAGATGTAGAGCCGAATGTACCGCCGAAAGAGAAGGTAATGCAGGACTTCATTAAGCTCTCAGATACAGCCGGCGCAGAATGTGTGGGCTGGCGGTACGACCCGATATTCATTGACAGCACCTACACGCTTGAAAGGCATATATCCGACTTTGAGCAGATGTGCGAAACGCTTTCGGGACATACAAACGCCTGCGTTATCAGCTTCATTGACCTGTACGAGAAGGTCAAGCGCAATTTTCCGCAGGCTCGGACGGTCACACAGCAGGAGCGTATCACAATAGGCAAGAGCTTTGCGGAGACAGGCAGGCGTTACGGCATCACGATAAAAGCCTGCGCAGAAGGGAGTGACCTTGCACCATTTGGTGTGGACTGCGGCGGCTGTATGACAAAGCAGACTTTTGAAACTGCAATAGGAAGCAACCTTATCGTGCCGAAAAAGAAATCGCAGAGGGCAGAATGCGCCTGCGTTCTCGGTACGGATATAGGCGCTTATGACACCTGCGGACATCTCTGCCGCTATTGTTACGCTAATTATAACCATGAAAATGTCAGACGGAATATGCGGCTTCACGACCCTAAATCGCCGTTCCTTGTGGGCAATCTACGGGAGGGCGAGGTCATACATCAGGCAAGTCAGGAGAGCTGGATAGATGCACAGCTCACATTATTTTAGGCGGTGATAATATGGATAAACTTGATTTTCTGATTAAATATCTGCTCTCGGAGCGCGGCGAGAACATCTCCATTCCCGAAA
>JAEEJW010000113.1 GCA_016282095.1 Ruminiclostridium sp.
CAGGCCAGCAGTCGAGAATACACTGCACACGCCTTGCCGGAACAAAGGCAGACAACTGGTATCTCCGTCAGTCTCCCCAGGTGCTCGGTCTCCAGTTCGTTGACGACATCAGACGTGCAGACAGAGACAACGCTATCGACCTCTATATCGGCGAGGACTATATGGACGTACTCGCGGAGGGCGCATGGCAGAACATCTTCAAGGTAAAGCCCGACGTATTCACCGTTGAGGAGAAGAAGAAGTGGCTCGCTACAATGAAGGGCGTTTCCCTCGGCTCCGACGCGTTCTTCCCCTTCGGCGACAACATCGAGCGCGCACACCGCAGCGGCGTTGAGTTCATCGCGCAGCCCGGCGGCTCTATCCGTGACGACAACGTTATCGAGACCTGCAACAAGTACGGCATCGTAATGTCGTTCACAGGCATAAGACTGTTCCACCACTGATATCTTTATGGTAAATGTTTTTTTCAGCGGCTCTGGAGAAGGCTCAGCAAGAACTTTCAGTCAAGAGCTTGGCATTAAAGGTGAATACTATACCAATGCTCCCCTTTTTCTTCACGCAGGAAATATAAAAGACCCATTTGTATATAAAACAAGAAAGTATCTGTATGAGCTTGACGATTGTGCCAGTTGGCAATCAATTGAAATAAAAAGGTTCAAAAAAAATACAACAGCAAGCAAAGACATTTGTTTATGGTATTCGACCAAAGATACCGACGAATATCTCGGTATGCTTGCAACTCTCGACTATTTTTCGGACAAGGACAAAAATATATGGCTGTGTAATTATTCCGATATATGCACTGCAATGCCGTATATTGACCTTGTTAAAGAACCTTTTACTCCACCTGAGCGTCATATCATCACCGCAGAAGAACATGAACGATACGCTGTTGAGTGGCACAAGTTACAGGAAACAAATGCCCCGCTTCGTATACTCAAGGACGGAAAGATCACTGACTTTCCAGAAAACTATATAGATGAGCATATCTTTGAGATTGCAGGTAACAAAGAAATACGTATTGGTGTAATATGTGGCGAAATACTTGCAAACTTTCTGCCGCGTATGCTTGTTTTCACCGAATACAGAATACACCAATTGATAGAAATGGGCGAGTTTGTCATAATAAAGCAAGGTATGACCGACGCGGTTATAGGCGGACCTGCCAAATATTTCTCCTATTCGGTGATAAAACGAACTGAAAGGAGCGCACAATGAGCTTCTGCAAGGATATATACCCCGACCTGTACGAATATCTGCGCAACAAGAAAGGCGTGGAGATCGACTATCAGGAGCAGTGGGGCTGGACGCGGTTCAAGCTGCGCGATAAGATGTTCGCGGCGATCTGCGCCGACGGAACTGACGATGCTCTGCTCAACATAAAGGCGCCCCCGGATTACAATGACACTATCCGTCGGCTCCATGAGGACATCAACGAAGGATACTATATGAATAAACAGCACTGGAACAGCGTGAAGCTCACGGGCTCCGTGCCGTATGAGGTAGTCCGGGATATGTGCGACCGCGGCTACAACGAAGTACTGCGCCATTTCCCGAAAAAGGTGCAGCACGAGATACTTGAAGACATCTGGGCATAGGAGGAACTGAAAATGGATATACTCGTAGTAGGCGGCGGCGGCCGCGAACACGCGGTGATAAAGGCTCTGGCGGCTTCCCCGAAGATCGGGAGGATATACTGCGCCCCCGGCAACGGCGGCATCTCGAAGCTGGCGGAGTGCTTCCCCGTAAAGGCTACGGACATCGACGGCATGGTGGCACTTGCCGAAAAACTGCGCCCCGACTTCGTGTTCGTCACACCCGACGACCCGCTTGTAATGGGAATGGTCGATAAGCTGAACGAAAAGGGATTCAGGACTTTCGGCCCCCGCGCCGACGCTGCGATACTCGAAGGCAGCAAGGTGTTCTCCAAGGCGCTGATGAAGAAGTACGGCATTCCCACCGCTGCGTATGAGACATTCACCGACGCAGACAAGGCGATAGCCTACATAAAAGCTCAGAACTCCTACCCCGCTGTTATCAAGTGCGACGGTCTGGCACTCGGAAAGGGCGTTATCATAGCGCAGAACGAGCAGGAAGCCATAGACGCGGTGAACTCGATGCTGCTTGACGGCAAGTTCGGCAAGAGCGGCAGCGAGATCGTTATCGAGGAATTCATGACAGGCCCCGAGGTGACCGTCCTCGCGTTCACTGACGGAAAGACCGTAAAGCCCATGGTCTCTTCAATGGATCACAAGCGCGCAAATGACGGCGATGAAGGCCTCAATACCGGCGGCATGGGCACCATAGCTCCGAATCCGCTCTATACGAAGGCTTACGCCGACGAGTGCATGGAAAAGATATTCATACCCACCATAGAAGCTATGCAGAAGGAAGGCAGACCCTTCAAGGGCTGTCTGTACTTCGGACTTATGCTCACTCCCGACGGTGCGAAGGTAGTCGAGTACAACTGCCGCTTCGGCGATCCCGAAGCCCAGGTGGTACTGCCGCTGCTCAAGACAGATCTCGTCGATATAATCGAGGCGATCTGGGAAGAAAAGCTGGACAGGCTGGACATCGAATGGTACAGCGGAGCCTGCGCCTGCGTGGTAATGGCAAGCGGCGGATATCCGCAGAAGTATGAGACCGGAAAGCCCATAAGCGGCTTCAACGCGGACGGACAGCCCGACAGCGGCAAAGCCTACGTTTATCACGCGGGAACAAAGCTGGAAAACGGCACGTTCCTCACCGCAGGCGGCAGAGTCCTGGGCGTTACCGCGACCGCGGACGATCTTCAGACAGCACTTGACAAGGCTTATGAGGCTGTTTCGGAGATAAATTTCGACGGCGCTCATTTCCGCAGGGACATCGGTCACAGAGCATTGGGAATAAAATAACAGAATACCTGCAACCTTTTTCCGTTCCGCGCGGTGTTATAGGTGAAAGCACCCTGAACACAGCAAAGAAAGGAAGAACGCAGATGAAGAAAACATACAGATTTTTCACGACCCTTGCCGCAGCGGCGGCTATCATGACCGCGGCGGCCTGCTCCGGCGGAAATACCGGCAGTATAACGACATCAGCCACCGAAGCTCCAGCTGTCACCACGGCGGCTCCCGAGACCACTACTACAACTGCGGCCGCGACTACTACGGCATCCGGAACTGCCGCGGCACCGGAGACAAGCAAAACCGAACTAACTTCAATGATGCCGGTGGTGATACCCGATGAAACGGACGCGATCGGCACAGAAGTCGCGATATCCGGTTCGGGCGAACCCGGCGATATTACCGAGGTGCTGCCTGTCGAAATACCAGGCGGCGAAGAAGGCTCCGCAGATGTGGACGTCTTCAGCTCCGGGGGCGCGATGCTGGCAGCAGCCGTGACCGACGGCGAAGAGCCTGACGTTCCCGCAAAGCAGGACGGCTACGGCTACAAGGTATTCATCTTCTCCGTGGAACCCGGAACACCGAAGGACAAGGTCAGCGGGCTGTGCTCCGACCTCGGGCTCACGGTGGTCTACGACTATGAGAACTTCGATATGTATGCCGTTTCGGCAGATGAGCCTCTCGCCGAGGACGCTGCGGAACAGCTCATGGAGAAGATCGAGAACTACGAATTCATATTAATGGTTGAACCCGACAGCGCCGTAAGTCTCGCAGGCGCCGAGGTGCAATAAATAACTGCTGACGGGGAGGCAGGACAATTCCCCGGGCGAGTTCGCAAAATCCTCGCTGCCGCTTATGCGGCGAACAAAACTACGAAAGGAAAAAGAGGGCATACTATGCCTTCGGATAAGTTAAATGAAAGAAAAGATAATATTCATCACACACGCGGCACTTATCGCCGCACTGTACACGGTACTCACACTCACGGCAGGCGCTTTCGGCCTCGCGAACGGAGCCATACAGCTCCGCTTCTCCGAGGCTCTGACTATCCTGCCGTATTTTACTCCCGCAGCAATACCCGGCCTGTTCATCGGCTGCATCGTTTCCAACATACTGACAGGCTGCGTTATATGGGACATCGTTTTCGGCAGCATCGCGACACTTATCGGCGCGATCGGGACATACTATCTGAGCAGAAAAGTGAGCAAGTGGCTCGCACCCGTTCCGCCCATTCTCGCAAACACCCTTATAATCCCCTTTGTGCTCCAGTACGCTTACGGCGCTGAAGACGGACTGCTGTTCCTCATGCTGACGGTCGGCGCAGGCGAGATACTCTCCTGCGGCGTGCTCGGTCTCATACTGCTGAACGCTATCGAGCCTATCAGGAAGGTCGTTTTCGAACCGAAGACATAAGCGGCCGGATCTGCGCCGTATGATCTGTTCCCGTATCTGAACGCAGTTCCGGAAACAGGCGGACGCCTGAGCGGGACTTACGAAGAGCTGCACGACAGATACATGAACGCTCCGGAAAAGACTGAATATCACAGGAAACAGGCAATACCGCACAAATACCGGGCGGTATTGCCTCTGACTTTCTTATAAGAAATATGCGCAAAAGGTATTGACAAACGCGCGGTTATATGGTAAAATGATTTAGCCGCTTGTGAAGGGCTCTTTTTAAGTCTGTCATAGAGTTGACGGCGCCCGGCACAGCGAGATCGTGAAACGAGGTATAAAAATGTACGCAATTATCGAAACAGGCGGAAAGCAGTATCAGGTAAAAGAGGGCGATGAGATCTTCGTAGAGAAGCTCGGCATCGACGAGGGTGAAGTTACATTCGACAAGGTTCTCCTTATCGGCGGCGACGCAGGCATCACAGCAGGCGCTCCCTATGTATCGGGCGCAACCGTAAAGGCTACCCTCCTCAAGAACGGCAAGGGCAAGAAGATCAACGTATTCACCTACAAGCCCAAGAAGGGTGAAAAAGTAGCAAAGGGTCACAGACAGCCGTACAGCAAGGTCAAGATCGACGCTATCAACGCATAACGATGATAGAAGCTGAGTTTCTCCGGTTTGAAGAGAGTCTCGTGGGTTTTCAGATATCGGGTCACGCCAATTCCGGACCCTTCGGCAAGGATATAGTGTGCGCAGCCGTTTCTTCGGCAACTATGCTCACCACAAATATCATTACCGATTATCTGTTCGCTCCCGCGGACGCGAAGGACAAGGGCAATAAGATAATGCTTGTGCTCAGGGAGCCCGGTTCTGCGATGTGCATAGCTGCCAAGCAGGTAATCAAGGGCTTTTATGACCACCTTCAGATTCTCTCGGAGGACTATAAGGGCAAGATCAGAATAACCGTACGAGACATGAAAGGAAGATAGAAATGTTAAAGATCAGTATGCAGTATTTCGCCCATAAAAAAGGTATGGGCTCCACCAAGAACGGCAGAGACTCCAACGCTCAGCGTCTCGGAGCAAAGCGTGCGGACGGTCAGTTCGTACTCGCCGGCAATATCCTTTACAGACAGAGAGGCACACATATCCACCCCGGCAAGAATGTGGGCAGAGGCTCCGATGATACATTGTTCGCAATGATCGACGGCAAAGTTAAATACGAGCGTCTCGGTAAGGACCGCAAGCAGGTAAGCGTTTACCCCGCTGAATAATCACAGGTAAGTACAGGACGGGAGAAAATCTTCCGTCCTGCTTTTCCTTTATGCATATCCGGTTCCGGAGGGAGATGAGATCATGTATACATCGTTCGGAAAAGCAAACGACCGTTTCGGGTTTGAATCAAAAGGCACTTTCAGGGTCGCCTACAAGACCGACAGCCTTATAACAGCCATCGGCGCGGCAGTGATACTTCTGTGGATAGTACTCATAATCGTCAACCTGGTCTCGATCGGGAATTTTCTCGGCTCCAATCCCACAATGTATGATTCCGCCCGGATAGAAGAACTCGACCGTGACGTCGCGGGCAAGAAGGGCAATCTTATCGATACAGCCGACGATATAGCCGCAGGCGGCATCGACGCGCTCCGTCAGGAGGCATCAAAGGCGTCGGGAGAGGGCAATAAGATGATGGAAGGATTCTCGACGGGCTTCATAGGCATGAGCACGAACTTCATTGCTATAGCTTTCGGACTTATTACGCTGCTTTTCATGCTTATAGCGTATTTTATCATCATGACGATCATCAGGAAAGGCAAGGTCTGCAATTTCAAGGCGAACGATAATTCGTTCACCGTAACTTACCCGCCGAAAAAGAAGGGCGAAGCCCCGGAAGTCATCGTGATAGAATATGACGACGTAATGGGGCTGACATGGCAGACACGGAAATTCCCGCTGCTGCCGGAGTGTTATGACATTACCTTAAAGACCCGCACCTGCGGGAATCTTGAATACCGTGTCATACTGACGAAGATCGCGCGCTCCAACGGCATAATCGAAACGCCGTTCAACTTTATCAGAGAAAAGACCGGACTCGCGGACAAAGTCGAAAAATTCGGAGTCTACAAAGACATTAACGGAATATACACAGGCAATATGAAAAAGTGATGACGGCGGCAGACTACGGCCGGACAGACGATGAACAGGAATAAAGAGAGTCAGAAGAATGTTTGTTGATATAGTTAAAATTTCTATAAAAGCGGGAGACGGCGGCAACGGCGCGGTCTCGTTCCACCGCGAGAAATATGTCGCGGCGGGCGGCCCCGACGGCGGCAACGGCGGCAAGGGCGGAGACATCGTGTTTCAGGCGGACGACAGCCTTTCCACGCTTATAGATTTCAGATACAAGAAGAAATACACCGCACAGAACGGCGCTCCCGGCGGCTCAAAGCGCAGCTCCGGCAAGTCCGCCCCCGACACGGTGATAAAGGTGCCGCGCGGCACGGTGATAAAGGACTCCGGAACGGGCCGCATACTCGCGGATATCTCGGGCGACGAGCCTGTCGTAGTCGCAAAAGGCGGCAGAGGCGGCAAGGGCAACATGAACTTCGCCACCCCGACACGGCAGATACCGCGCTTCGCAAAGCCCGGCTACCCCGGCGAGAGCTTCGATGTCACGCTGGAGCTGAAACTCCTTGCGGACGTGGGGCTGGTCGGATTCCCGAACGTGGGCAAATCCAGCCTTATCAGCGTAGTCAGCGCCGCGAAACCCGAGATAGCCAATTACCACTTCACGACGATCACTCCGGTGCTCGGCGTGGTGAAATATGATGAAAAGTCCTTCGTAATGGCCGATATACCCGGTCTCATCGAGGGCGCAAGCGAGGGCGTGGGACTCGGTCACGCATTCCTGCGGCACGTCGAACGGTGCAGGCTCATCGTCCATGTAGTGGACGTTTCGGGCTCCGAAGGCCGTGATCCTGCCGACGACTTTGAAAAGATAAACCGCGAGCTGGCGAACTTCTCCGAGGAGCTTTCACAGCGCCCGCAGATAGTTGCGGCAAACAAATCGGACATAGCAACGGAAGAGCAGACAGAAGCGTTCCGGAAATTCATAGAGGAGAAGGGACTTCCCTTCTTCGTGATATCGGCGGCTTCGGCACAGGGAACAAAGGAGCTTGTGGCGGCGATCGCAGGCGAGCTTGAGAAGCTGCCGCCGATAACACGCTATGAGCCTGTTCCGCTGACCTTTGAGGAGCTGGAGAAGCAGGCTGCCGAAAAACGCTCGTTCACGATAAAGAAAGAGGACGCCCACTTCTGGTCCGTCGAGGCGGAATGGCTGGCGCCGATACTTTCGACAGTCAATATGGACGACTATTCGAGTTTACAGTATTTCCAGAGAGTGCTGCGTTACAGCGGCATAATCGACGCGCTGAAAGAAGCGGGAATAGAGGAAGACGATACCGTATCGATATTCGACTTCGAGTTCAGTTTCGTGAATTGATTTTTTGCAGATACCCGACGGAAAAAGTTTTTGAAATGTGTCACAAAACGACATAAAAACACGTTATTATATATAGAAGGATATTATGGACACAATGACCCAGACCGAAGCAAAGCGCCTCAGCCCCGGGCTGCTGGCGTTCTACGGCGACAGCGTCTATGAGATAATGGTGCGGCGATATGTGGTTAGCTTCGGGGACAAGCCCTCCGGCAAGCTGCATGAAGAGTCGATAAAATACGCGAGAGCGGGCTTTCAGGCAGCGGCTTACGAGAAGATACTGCCGGTGCTGACTGAGACCGAAGCGGATATACTGCGCCGCGGGAGAAATTCCACAGGACTGACGGCTCCGAAATCGAGCAATCAGACCGAATACCACAAGGCTACGGCGGTGGAAGCGCTGTTCGGATATCTTTCTCTGACGGGTGAGGAGGAGCGGCTCAGAGAGCTGTTCAGTATTATCATCTCACCGGACGATCCACTGTGAAAGGAAAAGAAAATATGGGTATCAGAAAAATGATCGCGGCATTGACAGCTGCAGTGATGACCGCAGGCTGTGTCCTGTCCGCACCGGCCGGCGCCGAGTCTCTGCTGAACAGACAGTACAGACAGCGCCTCGACGCGGTGACACAGGCGCTTAAAAGTGACGAAGACACGGTCAGCGCTGTTGAAAAGTACGGCAAGGCTGTTGTATTTCTGTCGGTATCGGACGGAAAATCAAAAGCGAAGGTCTCCGAGGCTGCCGCCTATGACATCGACACAGCCGTGAACGCGGCATTCAGTGATCTGAAAGCTGCGGGGACATTCCCGAAATGGTTCAGGCTCGACGTTGTCACAAACTCCACCGAATATACATACGCGACATTCAGGGGCAGCTTTAAGGACGCAATGATAGGCTCGATGCGCTACGGCGTATCCTTCGGGGACAACAGCTACGACAGGGCTCTGCTCGAAACACAGCTGAACGCCGGCGGTATGCTGGACTACGAAAAGGGCGAGTTCAGCTGGTCCCGCGTAAACAAGGAGCTGACGCGCATGGGAAAAGAAAAGCTCCCAACCGTGCCGAAAAAGCTGGAGCTTTTCAAGACTCAGGCTTACTTCACGGAGAACGGCAGATTCGTCCGCAAGCTTACAAACGGACAGTATAACGACACCGGCAGAAGAGACTTCGGCACAGACCGGGATTCTCTGGAATTGCTGGCGGCAAAGAGCTCGTCTTATCTCGCTTCGATATGCGATCACAAGGGAAAATTCGTTTATGGCTATTACCCCATTGACAACAGCGAGATCGAGGGTTATAATACATTAAGACACGCCGGTACGGTGTGGAACCTTGTAATGCAGTACGAAATGACAGGCGACGAGAAACTGGTGCCGGTCATTGAATCCGGGCTGACGTATCTTAAAAGCAAGATCACCTACAAGAACAAGACCACAGCGTTCGTGACCGACGAGACTTATCTTAACGTGGGCGGAAACGGGCTGGCTCTGCTGGCTTACTGCACCTACGCGGATACATTCGGATCGACAAAGTACAACTCGCTGATACGCGCCCTCGCCAACGGCATAATCTTTATGCAGAAGTACGACGGCAGCTTCACTCACCTGCTCTACGCAAAGAACTACAAGACCGCAAAGGACTACGTCGTGGTCTACTACGACGGCGAGGCCTCCTACGGACTGCTGAAGGCTTATGAAGTCCTCGGGCAGGACAAATACCTGAACGCCGCCCGCAGAGCCGCGGACTGCTTCATAGCGAAGAAATACGAGACTCTGAACAGCCATTGGATAGCGTACCTTTTCAATGAGCTGACAAAATATGTGCCAGAAGAAAAATACTTCGAATTCGGACTTAAAAACGTGACGGAAAACAACTATCTGAAAAAGCTGTACAAATCACGGGCGGGCAAGAATTCCGCGAATGAGACGATAAACGCCACATTCGAGCTGTATGACAGGCTTGTGAGCGGCGGATATGAGTGCGCTTATCTTGAACAGTTCGACGCGGAACTGCTGGTCAAAACCTTACATAAGCGCACGGCATACGGACTTAACTACTTTATGTTCCCAGAGAACGCCATGTGGTTCGAGGATCCCGGCACCGTGCTGAACAGCTTTGCGGTGCGTGAGGACAATTTCAGGATCCGCATCGACGATGTGCAGCACTTTATGGACGGCTATTACCTGTATTGGAAGAATTACGACAGGATAATGCAATATACAAATACAGAACAGAAAGAAGCGGCATAATACCGCAAGGACACGGAGGATTACAATATGTCAGGACATTCCAAATGGAGCACTATCAAGAGAAAAAAGGGGGAGAAGGACGGCGCAAGAGCAAAGGTCTTCACCAAGATCAGCCGTGAGATAATCGTCGCGGTGCGCGAAGGCGGCGGAGATCCGTCCAGCAATTCCAAGCTGGCGCAGCTCGTCCAGAAGGCAAAATCCAACAATATCCCCAACGATAACATAGACCGCCTTATCAAGAAAGCAAGCGGCGACGGTGAAAAGACGGACTACGAAGAGTGCGTATATGAGGGCTACGGTCCCAACGGCGTGGCTGTCATAGTGGAGTGCCTGACCGACAACCGCAACCGTACTGCGGGCGAAGTGCGCCACTACTTCGACAAGTTCGGCGGCAACCTCGGCACATCGGGCTGCGTATCGTTCATGTTCACCACAAAGGGCATCGTGGTGCTGGACAACGAGGACGAGGACATAGACGAGGACAAGGCTATGGAGGATATCCTTGAGGCAGGCGGCGACGACTTCACATTCGAGGACGGCTGCGTTGAGATAACCACAGACCCGAACACGGTAGCCGAAGTGGGCAAGGCTCTCTCGGATATGGGCTACAAGGTGCTTTCCGCGGAACCCGCCAAGATCCCCTCCACCTACACCACTCTGACGGACGAGGATCATATAAAGAAGATGGGTCTTCTTCTGGACGCCCTCGATGACAACGACGACGTACAGAACGTATGGCATAACTGGGAAGAATCAGACAGCTGATGATCGTATTCTCTCCTGCTCCGGCAGGGGAGAATAGTTGTTTAAGGCATTTCTGCTTG
Source organism: Ruminiclostridium sp. (assembly GCA_016282095.1). Taxonomy (GTDB): domain Bacteria; phylum Bacillota; class Clostridia; order Oscillospirales; family Ruminococcaceae; genus Ruminiclostridium_E. The sequence goes on from JAEEJW010000113.1 coordinate 10,854, forward strand.
ACATAGCGAAAAAAATATAGTATAATTAACGGATACGGTGATGTCCGGACAAACAGGTTCATATTATATATAAAAACAGGATCGGAGATAAGTATGGACTTTGTATTTATACTCAACAGCATACTGCTGGGCGTCGGACTGGCGATGGACGCGTTTTCCGTTTCGCTGGCAAACGGACTGAACGAGCCAGGAATGAAGCGCCGCAAAGCCTGTCTTATCGCGGGGATCTTCGCGGTCTTTCAGGCCTTGATGCCAATGGCAGGCTGGATCTGCGTCCATACTATAGTTGAGGCCTTCAGCGCATTTGACAGGTTCGTGCCGTGGATAGCGCTGGCGCTCCTCGGCTTTATCGGCGGAAAGATGATATACGACGGTCTGACAGGCAGAGATGACGGCGAAGAGGCTGTCGGCGTAGGCTTCGGTGCTCTGATGATACAGGGTGTGGCAACCTCGATAGACGCGCTGTCGGTGGGCTTCACCATAGCGGATTACGATCTGTTCCATGCGGTAACGGCGGCGGTCATAATAGCACTGATGACATTCGTTATCTGCATCGGAGGACTTGAGATAGGAAAGAAAGTCGGCACGAAGCTGTCCGGCAAGGCGCAGATATTCGGCGGCATAATACTCATAGGGATAGGGCTTGAGATATTCATAAGCTCGTTCCTCGGCTGAAAGGACAATAAATGGCAGAAAAAGAAAAACTCCACCGTACTACGATAGGCGGTCAGGCGCTGATCGAGGGCATAATGATGAAAGGCCCGGAAAAAACCGCAATGGCAGTACGCGCAAAGAGCGGAGAAATAGTTATCGAAGAAAAAGAGAACAAACAGAGAAAGTGGTACAATAAAGTGCCGTTCATACGCGGCCCGGTAAACTTCGTGACGCAGCTCGCGGACGGCTATTACTACCTGTCCCGCTCGGCGGAGCTTTCCGGAATGGCGGAAGACGAGGACAACGGCGAAGAGATGAGCAAGTTCGAGAAATGGCTTGACGCAAAGCTCGGGGACAAGCTGATGAACGTCGTTATGACCATAGCTATGGTGCTGGGCATCGCGCTGGCCGTAGTTCTGTTCGTTTTCGTGCCGACGTGGCTGTTCATGCTGGTGCAGTACCTGGCCGGTGAGAACGACCTTTCGGCGTTCCAGTCGCTGTTTGAGGGCATACTGAAAATAATCATCTTCATCACATATATGTGGCTCGTATCAAAGACCGAAGCCATACGCCGCACCTACGAATATCACGGCGCGGAGCACAAGACCATATTCTGCTACGAAAAAGGGCTTCCGCTGACAGTGGAGAACGTAAAGCCCCAGACGCGCTTTCACCCGCGCTGCGGCACCAGCTTCATCTTCCTGGTGCTCATCATAAGCATACTGATATATTCCATATTCCCCATAAACAACCAGATGTTCATTGACGCTTTCGCGGTTACGGATTTCGTGGCGATGATACTGCGCGTATCCTGCAAGATACTGCTGCTGCCGGTGATCGTGGGCATTTCCTATGAAGTTATCCGCATAGCCGGACGCTATGACAACGTATGCACCCACATAATTTCAGCTCCGGGACTTGCGCTCCAGAGGCTCACCACCAAAGAACCCGACGCTTCGGAGATCGAAGCCGCCATAGCCGCGATGAAAGCCGTTATCCCCGAGGATAAGGAAAGCGACAAATGGTAAGCGGCGCGGACAAGCTGCGGACGATAAGAAAAGCCCTTGCGGAAGCGGGAGTCTTCGACCCGGCATTTGAGGCGAAGGAGATAATACGCGAGTACACCGGGCGCCCCATGCCGCTGACCGGCGATATCACGGAAGCCGAAGAAAAGGCGATCGACGAAGCTGTGAGCCGCAGGCTTGAGGGCGAGCCGCTCCAGTACATCTTCGGGAAATGGGAATTCTACGGGCTGCCGTTCCTCGTCGGTGAAGGAGTACTGATACCGCGCCCCGAGACCGAGCTGCTGGTGGATATCGCAGCAAAGCGGCTGGGCAAAGGCAGTACGGTGCTGGATCTGTTCAGCGGGACAGGCTGCATACCGATAAGCATAGCAAAGACAGTCGGGGCGAAGTGTTATGCCGTTGAGCTCTACGATGCGGCATTCGGCTATCTGACAAGGAACATCGCACTGAACGGCGCGGACGTGACCGCAGTACAGGCCGATGCCCTGGACGGTACGCTGTTCGGGGATTTGCGGTTCGATGCAATATTTGCCAATCCGCCATACGTCACTGAGGCAGAGATGCGGGAGCTGCCCGCGAATGTCCGCCGTGAGCCGGAGACAGCACTCTTCGGCGGCAGGGACGGACTCGATCCGTACCGCGCAATGATACCCGCATGGGCGGGGCGGCTCAAGGATAACGGCTTCATGGCAGTGGAGACCGGCGAAACACAAGGCGAAGCAGTCTCGGCGATCATGCGGGAAAACGGACTGCTGCCGGAAATAGTCAGGGACTACTCCGGACATGACAGAGTCGTGGTCGGGGAGCGGCCCGGCGGCAATATGTAAATGATGTGAAACTTCGGTGTGATAATCGCAAAAATAAGCCGATAATTGCCGGAAACGGTTGACATAACGCGTTTTTTGCGGTATATTGTTAATGTAAAAGGGAAAGATATACCGATCGGAAAAAAGAAAGGAAACAGCTATGAAAAAGAGAATTACAGCTGCGTTTGCCGCAGCAATAATGATATTGGCAGCAGCGGGCTGCAATGGCGGAAAACCCGCCACCACCACAGCCGCTTCGGCTTCGCAGACTTCCGACAACTCAACGTCGCAGGTCGCGTACGCATCGGACGAAGTGGACACAAGCGCCGAGGCTCTGGAATATCTGCGGAACACCGTGCCGCTTTTCGCGAACTATCTCGATACCAGACGCAAGTCCCCGCTGTCGTTTGAGACCACGGTCCAGACCAGCGAAGGCGAGTGGAAGTCCTGCGTATATATCAAGGACGCACGCAACGCAGTGCTTTCGACTGTCGATCCGTCCGGTGCCGAGACCCGCACGGTCTATGCGCAGGACAAATGCTTCCAGCTCGACAGCGTGAACAAGAAAGCCTATGTACAGACGCTGACGGACACCCGACTGCTGGGACTTGTGGATTCGCTGCTTCTCAAACTCAGATACAGCGAAGTGATAGAGGCAAGATACACCACCGGCACCGGCACGATACAGGGCACAGAGTATGACTGTGAGTCCATAGGCACCGGAGAACCCGGAAACGATACCGTTTACTATTTCGACAAGAACAGCAGGAATCTCGTCTATATCAAGGACGGAGACGCACTTTCCAAGGTGCTGCGCATTGAGAACGTTTTTGACAAGGACGATATGCTTTCAATCCCCGCTGACTACGAACAGCTGACCTATCAGGATCTTGTTGCAAGTGACAGCAGCAAATAAAACACAAAAGAAAAAACGCCGCTGCGGAATTGTTCCCGCAGCGGCGTTCTTGTTTTGCTTAATCGGCTCTGGAAAGCCATATATTGGCAACATCGAGTGCCTCGAACAGGCTTCCGCGGTTGCTGGTCTTGACCACCATATCCTGCGGGTCGATGTCCTTGGCGGTGCGCATCAGCACCACCATGAGCTTATCGGCTACCGTAAGGCCGTTCAGCTCGGTGGTGTGCTGGATATTGATGTTAGCCACCATTTCGTCGCTCATATTTCCGTAATATATCGTATTTCCGTTTCTTACAAGCGGAAAGCCCTTATAAGTCAGGAACTTCGTCTCTTCAGCCATAGTTTCATCTTCCTCCGTAAAATAATGTGCTCTTGCCTTATATGAATTACTGTGCCGGGTTCTCCTTCTTCAGATCCTGCGGGCGCTGGCGCACTTTGATATGCACTTCGCGGAGCTGCTGTTCGGTGACTTCCGTGGGAGCGCCCAGCAGGAGATCCTGCGCGTTGGAGTTGAGCGGGAACGCAATGACTTCGCGTATGCTTTCCTCATCGAGCAGGAGCATTATCATTCTGTCGATGCCGAATGCCATTCCTGCGTGAGGCGGAGCGCCGAATTTGAATGCGCTGTACAGTGCGCCGAACTTCTCCTTTACGTCTTCCTCAGTGTAGCCCGCGATCTCGAATGCCTTTACCATTACATCTATGTCGTGGTTGCGGACAGCGCCGGAAGCCAGCTCAACACCGTTGCAGACCACGTCATACTGATAAGCCAGCACGTCGCAGGGATTCTTCGTGTTGAGAGCTTCAAGCTCGCCCTGGGGCATGGAGAAAGGATTGTGGGTGAAGATAGGCTTGCCTGTCTCCTCGTCTTCCTCGTACATCGGGAAATCAACTATCCAGCAGATCTCGAAGCGGTCGTTGTCTATAAGACCCATTCTGTCCGCTACCTCGTTTCTGATGAGGCCGGCGAACTTCTCCGCGTTCTTCTTGTTGTCCGCGATGAAGTAGAGCACATCGCCCACTTCAAGCTCAGCGCGCTTTGCCAGCTCTTCCCTGTCGCCCTCGCGGAGGAACTTGTCGATAGGTCCGTTGAATTTCAGACCTTCTTCCACCTTGAAATAGCCGAGACCCTTCATGCCGATGGACAGGGCGTATTCTTCCATTTTCTCGAAGAAGCTCTTGGACTTCTCCGCCATCTTCGGTACGCGTATAGCTCTTACTGTCTTGTTGGAGAAGGGCTTGAAGGAGCTGTCAACGAACAGGTCGGAAACGTCAATGATGAACAGCGGGTTGCGCAGGTCGGGCTTGTCGGAGCCGTACTTCAGCATAGCTTCCTCAAACGTGATGCGCGGGAAGGGAGCGTGGGTGTACTTCTTCTTGCCGAACTTTTCGAGTATAGCCGGGAATACCTGTTCCGCCGCCGCGAAAACATCTTCCTGTGTAGCGAAGCTCATTTCGAGATCGAGCTGATAGAACTCGCCGGGTGTACGGTCGGCTCTCGCGTCCTCGTCACGGAAGCAGGGAGCAAGCTGGAAATACTTGTCGAAGCCCGACACCATATAGAGCTGCTTGAATATCTGCGGAGCCTGTGGAAGCGCATAGAATCTGCCGTGGTGCTTTCTGCTGGGGATCAGGTAGTCTCTCGCGCCCTCGGGGGACGATGTGGAGAGGATAGGAGTCTGGAGCTCCAGGAAGCCCAGCTCGGTCATCTTCTCGCGCATGAAGCTCATTACCTGCGAACGGAACACGATATTGTCGTGTACTCTGCGGTTGCGCATATCAAGGAAGCGGTAGCGCAGTCTTATGTCCTCATTGCTGTTGTGGGACTCGGGGATCTCGAACGGGAGCTGAGTCGTTACCTTGCCGAGGATGTCAACGCTCTCGGCTGCGAGCTCGATAGTACCCGTAGCGATCTTCGGGTTGTAGGTGCTCTCGTCGCGCTTGATGATCTGTCCGCTTATCGAGACAGCGCACTCCTTGGTTATACCCTCGAGCAGCTTCTCATTGTTCTGGAACGTGACCTGCAACATTCCGTAATGGTCACGCAGGTCGATGAATTCGATACCGCCGTGATCGCGGATATTCTCCACCCAGCCCGAAACTCTGACTTCTTTTCCGATGTCCGCTTCCGACAGCATCGCCGTGTTGTGGTCGCGGTATTTGTTTGCTGTGAACATTGTCTTATGTTCCTTTCTTTATCCTTTTAATTTCTGTTCAAGAATTGCTTTGATAGTATTCGGTGTGGCCTGACCCTTGAGAGCCTTGTTCGCCTGCCCCATGAAGAAGCCGAACACCTTCTGCTCACCCGCTCTGTACTGCTCCACGGGCTTGGGATTGTCGGCTATCAGCTTGTCGATGACAGCCTCCACCGCCGAAGTGTCGTCCCTTACCCACAGGTCAAGCTCGTCGCAGACCGCGTCGGGGGATTTGCCGCTGTTTATCATCTCAACGAATATCGTCTTGTAGTTGTTCTTGTTTATTTTGTCCGTATCTCCGAGCTCTATGAGTCTCGCCAGATCCTTTGCGGTGAATTTCAGGCTGTCCATGCTCATCTCGCCGAGGTTTATGCGGCGCATGAACTCGCCGAGTATGAAGTTTGCCACGGCTTTGGGCTTATTGTAGGCCTTTATCGCGTCCTCGAAGAAATCACAGATATCCTTGTCGTTTATGATGTTGTCCGCGTCGGTCTCCGCAATACCGTACTCCGTCATATACCGCGCCTTGCGCTGTTCGGGCATTTCGGGGAGCTTCGCCTTTATCTCCGCCAGTTCTTCCTCGGTGAAGATTATGGGCGGGATATCCGGGTCGGGGAAATACCTGTAATCGTGAGCGTCCTCTTTGGAGCGCAGAGCCGTTGTCTC
>JAEEJW010000114.1 GCA_016282095.1 Ruminiclostridium sp.
AAGCTTTCACCAAAGGAATTCATAAACATGGTCTGAAAATCCTTCCACCAGAATGTATCCACTTCCGAAGGATCTTCCACTCTTCCGCTTTTGCATATGATATCCGTGATCTTTTTGATCACTTCACCATCTTCATGCACGATAGTTCCATAAAAGTCTACAAAAAATGCTTTGATACTCATTAGCACCATCCTTCTCTAAATCACTCCATAATGCCTGAGCGCCTGCATAATAGCCTCTTCCTTCTCCGGCGTACACTGAGGCTGTCTTGCATAGTCGCTAAAATGCGGAAACACAACATTTAAGATCAAGATCAAAGTACAATAAAGAAAAGCCCCGGAAACTACAGGCCGTAGTAAAGAAGGTTTCCAAAAGCGCGCACGAGGCGCGCATAAAAGAAACCTTCAAAGACCGGAGCTTTTTTCATACTTGTTTACAGCTTTTTGAAACTGAGCTGCAGACCCGCGTTGGCTTTCCCCACAGCCTCCGCGGTACCTTCAGCAAATCTGCTGTATGAAGTGCCGTTCGCTGTAAGCGCGCCCTCGTACTCAAACAGGTTGATGTGCTTTTCGGTCTGCTCGGTAAGCTGGAACGAAAGCTGACCTGCTTTGTGAGTTTCCAGCGAGACGGAGGACTGACATCCTCTCGACATGGCCGCAGTATCCTTCCACAGCAGCTGGTTGTAGCTCTTTGCGCCGCAGCGAATGCCCTCTTTCTTCAGCGCTATACCTTGCAGGTATTTCCTCGTGTTTGCGGAGAATTCGGCAAGCTGACCTGTGGTACCGTGGTCGGTCAGGTGCTTTTGCAGTTCCTTGAGTATCTGCTCCTTTTCCGCTTTTGTGAATGATTCGCAAAGCTTTGCGCCTTCGTCGTAAGCGTGCTGTGCCTTGTATTTCAGAGTGAATTTCACTCTGTCAATGACACATTCGTTTATAGCCTCGCCCGCGCGGGACTTGTATATCAGCTTTTCGTATTCAGGCAGGAACTCGAGATCCTCAAGCGACTGGCAGACATGCTGCTGGAATGATTCGGATTTTGCGACAGCCTCCGCGCCGCTTGCAAAGCTAAGGCCGTTGGATTCACAGAACGCCTGGTGATAACACTCCATGACCTCGTGCTGTTTGAGCGATACCCACTTGCCGTTCACCAACTCCTCGACGGTGACATCAAGGTCATGGCCGATCTTCTCGCCGTTGAACAGCGCGTCGTCAGCATTGGAGGAAACGTTCTTAAAGCGCAGCTTGCTTGGATCCTTTCCATACCTCTGCGCGAGAAGTTTCAGAGTCTTTTCTCTTGTGGGCTTATAAACATAGCCCTCCTGCACGGCGTTGAATATCTTTCGCAGCTCTATGCCCTTTGGACCTGCCATCTTGTTCAGCTGTTCAAGCGCCTGAGGATCGTTCATTATCTCAAGTATACGCGGTTTCAGGCTTTCAAGAGTCTTGCCGTTCTTTCCGAGCTCCTTCATCTCCTGGGCGAGCTTGTTCACGGTCTTGAACCCGTTCAGACTCGCGGCATCGTCGCCCAGCTGCAGGAGCTGTTCTTCAAGCGTATTCGCGCCCTTCTGACGCATCTTCATAATGTCGTCCCACGCGCTGCCGGAGGCTTTCGCCGTACTTGCGTTCGTCTCGTTCGCAGCGCCGTTCCACTTCTTCCAGAGCTTTCTCGGATCAAGCAGCTTGACCTTTTCGAGGTTCTTCGTTACATACTGACCGAGCTTGTTGGTGAGCGCCTTTGCTCCCGCAGGCAGCATCTTGTATGCCCATTTCCCCATCGGAACGACAACTTTTCCGAGTCCGCTCAAAGCCTTGCCGCATACATACTTTCCGGCCTTGAACACCTGCTTTGCCGCGCCGGGCAGACACGCGAACGCTACCGCCCACAGAACGGGTATCGAACCCGCCGTGAACTGCCCGAGCGTTGTGCGCTCCTCAGGCAGTCGCTCCTTATTGTATTTGTGTACCGCCGCCTGAACATCCATCGGCACAAAGACGAATTCGCTGGCTCCGCCGGATGCCACGGCGACAAAGATCCTCGCGGTTATCCCGAGGATATGATGACTGCGCTCGCGGTAGGTATCCATTACCGCGTCGTAATAGCTGTAATTCGCGGCGTAGTTGTTCGCAAGCTTTTGAGCCCTTTCGCGGTAAGCCATTACGTTGTTGTCATACCACAGTCTGAACATATCGAACACGAGGTTCACCTGCTCAATGTCATAGCCATACTCGTAATCGTAGCCGACCCAGTGCAGATACGCCTGATCGTAGATCCAAGCAAGATCCTGGTTATAGGAGTTTCTGTCGACGTAGTCCATTATTTTTTCAAGCTTTTCTGTGATCTCTTTATCGCTCTTGTCGAACGCGGCGCGTTCAGCGTTGGTAGCCGCTGCGCGTCTTGGCTGGCTCCTTAAGAGCACCTGTTTCTTGCATTTGAACAAGCGCTTTTCTTCGCCTTCGCCGTATTCGACCTCAGCCTCCATGAAGGCGTAAAGTCTTGCGGGAGCGCGGAGAAGTCCGCTGCCGCAGAAGAATTTACAGGTAGATACGCCCTCCGACCTGTCGCTGACATACATGAGAATGCCAAGATTCTCGATCTGTATGGTCTCCTGCTCCGACTGCGCCCATTCCTCGGCGGACTGCTCCGTGAGATCGGGCGGACGGGTGGAGGTGAACGTCACCTTCGGGGACACCGACATCTGGACTACCTGCTGGGACTCCATATCCACGAGCATCAGCCATGCCTTAGCCTCAGTGGACGCGGACACGTAAGACTCCGCGGGGTATACCCCCGCCTCGTTCTTCTGGGCGCCGTCCTTCAGCACGCCGTAGCAGTTCAGAGCCTCGAGAGCTATGTAAAGTCCCTCGGTTATGCGGTTTATCTTTATCTGTCCGTAAGCGGTGGTCTTGCCGTCGGACGCCTTTATGCGCAGCACGTTCTCGTCGTAAGTGCCGGGAACGCCCTCGTTCTTGTTGACATCGCGAATCATCGCCATGTACAGGCCTTTCTTTGCCTGCTCGTCGGTAGTGGCGATATTTACTTCGTAGCTCGAATTTTCGGACATCTCCGCCTCGATGACAGTCTTTTCGGGGTCAAGACCCTCGACTGTGAATTCCAGCGGTTCTTCCTCGGTGTAAAGTGCGGGAAGTGCAATGTTTTCCTGCGAGAATTTCACCTTTGGCTCCGCGAGCTTGAATATGACGTTATTCGTGAAAGAGTTCATCTCATACGAGAACTTGAAGGACACGATCGCCTCGGTCTTGTCGCTGAACGGAGCCGATACCTTCGCTGACTGATAGCCGCTGTTCATTCCCGCGGGTTCGACTTTGATGCCCTCGCTCCCCGCGAAGATGGTGATGTTTTGCGACAGGTCTTCGCGCGGTATATCCTGCCCCTCGGGCGTGTGCTCGATGATGCGGGCAAAAACGTATTCAGGCGATGAATTCATCATTATCGTGTCGCCGAAATTCTTGTTTATCGCGAGCCGGAAGGTGGAGCGCCGTTTTTCCCTGTTGCTCACGGTCGAGCCCGCCGCTCCCAGCGCCGCGGCAGCTCCGCCCACCGTTATGAATATCTCCATAGGTATATCCGTGGAGGTCTCGTTGGGAGTCCCGCCGGGGGTATCACCACCGTTATCGTCGGCGTGAGTGGTTATGCTTATGTTCGTCTCGCGGGGTTCGTCGTCGAAGTAGTCGGGGGCGCCGTACTCTATCACGGGGCGCATGGAGAGCAGTGAGTCCACCAGTCCTTTCGCGCGGTCACGCCATGACAGATACTGGGCGTAAAGCTCCTGCGCCTCAGGAAGCGGGTTATTGACTCCGATGCGGTATTCAAAATCGTCGTTTAGACTGAACGTCATTATAAAATACGTGTGGGGCAGCTCGGGTACCTTGAAGTAATAGTAGTATTCCGTGCGGGAAAAATACTCCTCAACTACCTTCTGCTGCTCAACGATTACCTTTTCCCCGTTATTATAATATGATATGTTCGTGTAGACATTTCCGACCTCGGCGCTGGTGCTCCTGTGATAGTACACAAGAAGTGTGTAGCCGTCATACTCCTTGACATCAACGGTAGCCTCGTGCTTCCATGTGGACTGATCGCCCGAAAGCTCGGAGTCACGTCTTTCCTCAAACCTTGCCTTCTGCTCGGCTATCATTTCCTCCATCGTCTTTGAGCTTTCGCGCGTTTCGCTGTACATATTTATAGACGCGGGATCAAGAAAGACATCTCCGACAACGCGCGCCGCCGTCTGTTTCGGCGACTTGGTTGTGCCGTTCGCGTATTCCTCATCGTCGTAATCAAACCAGATCTTGTATCTGAAATTCTCTACATCATACTGAACATCACGGTCTTCATTGTAATATATGGTGTAATAACGATCTCTGTAGGTCCTTCCCTTGGTGAAGAACGCCTTGTAATCCTCCGGGAGCTCGAAGGTCAGAGTTGCCCTCTGCCGTATCACAGCCCTCTTTCCCGTCGGATACCCGGGTTCAGGCACAAATACCGTGTAATCGGCGTAATGAACGCCTATGCCGTCGTCATCCTCGTCGCTCCACCGTATGTAGCGCTTACTGTCATGCACGCAGCTGACTTCTACGTTATAGCCCTCTTTGTTGTCGTAGTATTCGATGTTTATCAGCTTGTCTGCAGCGAAACCGACATTCACCAGCGCGAGCGAGGAGGCGACAAGCGCGGCTGCCGAGCAGATAAATCTTTTGACGAGTCTCATTTTCATACCGCCTTCGCCCCCTTTCTCCCCACTGTGAGATGCAGTACGATACCACAGACGAGCATAAGTCCACCGAGTATGTAAGCCCAGTAGCCGAACGGAATGATCGACAGCGGCACCGCCAGCGTGCAGCCCATGCCGAGCCCGGAAACGAGAGCGTTAGCTTTTCCCGTGTCGGGTATGCGTCCGTTGGCAAGCTTTTTTGACATGATCGAACGCGCGAGACAGTATATAAACCCGCCCTGCGCTCCGAGCGCGCTAAGCGAAAGGAATATCCCCGATATCGCCGCCATGGAATCCTCAAGGGATATCCTCGACGCGAAGAGGTTGTAAAACGCAAGTGCCGTACCCGCGCCCATAAGGACAGCGCCGATGTTTGATGTGTCCTTAAAGCAGGTAAACCACTGTTTCGCGCCGTTCCCGACGCTCTTTGCGCTGTTTATCAGCGCCCAGAATCCGCCGGCAACGGCGATCTTTCCGAGTACGCCGCCCACGGCTGCCACCCATCCGCCTCCCATTCCGCCGTTCCCGAATGTCAGCCACGACAGGCAGTCGGTGAACAGCCAGCCTATGTTGTTTTTCTTCAGTATCACAACAAGCACCCATATCAGCGCCGTGACTATCGAGAATATCAGCGCCTTCGGGTTTCTGAACGCGTTAATTATTCCCTTGAAAAAGCTCCCCACACCGCTGATAAGCTGCATGAACGGGTTTAATATCGTTTTGACCTCACTTACGACAGATTCGGCGGTCTGCGCGTTATCAAGCACGGCTTCGCCGGAGCCTGCGGGCGCGTAGGTACCCGTAAGCTTTATCGCCTGCTGCGCCACGCTCTGCGCTTTCTGAACAGTCTGCTGAACTGCCTGTTTCGGCTGTTCGGACTGCTGTGCCTGCTGAACCTGCTGCACAGGTGGTTGTTGTACCTGCTGCACGGACGGCTGATATTGCTGTAATTGCTTTGATACCGATGCTCCGCATTTGCCGCAGAACAAAACTCCGGGGTCAAGCAAAGACCCGCATTTGCCGCAAAAACCTCCGCGTGCGGGCATGTCGGGAGGCGCAGCTGTACCGCAGTTTGCGCAAAAAGCTGAACCGTCCCGCATCGGGGAGCCGCATTTTGAACAGAACTTACCCATAGATCATTGACCTCCATAAAAATATATATTCCGGCTATTTACAATTCGTTTCCACACCCATCTCGTTCGCGAACATCGTTACCGCTCGTATAAGATACGGATGTTTCAGCGTGAACGAGCATCTTGGCTCGGTAAGCTTTACAATCACGGCTTCGTTAAGGGAAATATATATCCTGATATTGTCGCAGTCGCTTACTCTGTATTGCTTACGGGGCATGAAATCTCCGTGCTGGAACCGCAGCAGCGGCTTTATATCCGTCGTCAGCTTTTCGTAGGAGCGCCGCACCTCTGCGACCCGCTCGCGCCCGCTTGTGTAGTGATAAACGCAGTTCCGCTCCGAGCCTGCGGCACAAAAGCCTTCAATGCAGTCGGTGCCGCTTATGAATACCGTATGCCGGAATCGTGAACCGCTTATGTCAGTGCGGTAGAACGGCTCGATCTGCCCCGTCATATACAACGGCAGCCAGCTTTGCAGCGCGAACAGCATCTCCGACGGCTCACGGTCGATGTTGTGTATCATTTTTATCCTGACACCGCTTTTAAGGCACGCCAGCATGAGAGCCTTCCACTTGAGCGTGAACCGTTCCTGCATCCACTCCATGCTCTGGTCGGAATACAGCAAAAGCTCGTTGCCGGGAGTTCTTGCGGCATTTCCGAGAAAGCGTATCACGGCGCGCTGCAGACCGCTTATACCGGTGTAAAGCTCCTCGTCCTCATTTATCGCGTCCTCGGGAACGAACTCGCTTGGATCCGGGAGTACCAACGATGGGGAAATGTGATCCACCATCTGCTTTATCAGGCTTGCCGCGGCTTTAGCGTCCGCATTCTCGTTCCTGCCAATGAGCCATTCCCTTATGATAAGCGCCGCGTTGCCGTCGGTAAGCGCAGAAGGCGGAATGTCGATCATTTCCGCGACCTGTTCAATGACAAGTCCTGCCTTTGCGTGGGCATAAATGCTTTCGCAGACGCCCATCAGGTATTTCGATCTTCGCGTAGGTATCTTGCTGCCGTCGCAGTACGCGGCAAGCAGAGCGTGCCCAGAGCCGGTTTCGGCGCATATCTCTGGGATGCCTGCTCCGACGACGCTCATGATGTCGTTGAGCCGCTGTGTAAAGCCCTCCGTGTGGTCGTCAAGTACGACAACATCTTCATACAGCCAGTCCAGCAGAGCCTTTCGTATTCTTTTCTTTCCCGCCGCGGGATCGCAGCCTATCACGCCGCAGAGCGTTTCCAGCTTTCCCTCGGCATCGGAAAAACCGTAGATTCCTGCCGCCAGCTTGTACGCGGTGGAGCTCTTTCTCGCCGGGATACGACTGCCGTTTGTGAGCTTTCCGATATTCGCTGCAGCCATGCCGGCATGCTCCGAGATCTTCACGTAGGTGCCGCCTATCGATCTGATCACAGTTTTAACCCTGTCTTTCAGCACTTATCATACCTCCCTTCGGAAATCCGCTTTTGTATATTATAACATATAACGCTGAAAATTTCAATATATTTCTATGATAAAGGGTAAAAATAAACTTGATGCGAATAACAAAAAAAGCTCCTATACCGCGCCGGCATGAGAGCTTTGCTTTGTTATTCAAAATACAGGAATTCTGCCCAGGGATACTGACTCATGAACTCGCACTCGTAAGCGTTGACGGCGCCCGGGTCAAGCTCCTTGAACCGATAATAGTCGCAGTCCAGCACCGCCGGGTTGACCGCGATAGCGGAAAGCTTTCTGTTAATCTCGGCGAACTGTCGCTGTAGTGACGCTGTGTCCCTTTCAATGAAATCATCTGTCATAGTTCACCTCAAGGCATAAAAAATACCGCTCTGCAATCGCATGCAAAACGGTAAGAGTATAAGAAAACCGCTCCCGAAAGAGCGGTTATAAAATCAATTCAATGCGCCCTGTGCTTTCAGCCTGCGATATTCAGCCTCCGAAATCACTTTGCACTTGTAGGTCTCAGGCAACTTCATTTTTTCATCCCAGTTCTTTTGAGTCTCTTCGTCCCATTCTTCTTCATCCCATTCAATATCCTTTAAAGGATCGATTTTAATAGACAAATCTTTACTCATACTAACACCTCCAATTCCATTAGTGTTTCCGTGTTATCGGGTTATCATATTATAAATCAGATAATATGAAGTGACCCCTCGTGCTAAGCGTGGATGAGTCTGTTAAAATAAAAGTGAAAGAAATCAGCCGAGATACCTCATACAAGGAGGAGTCACCATGAACAGTATAACATATATCGGGCTGGATGTCCATACGTCAAATTACACAATTTGCGCGTACACGATAGAAAAGGATAAAACCTTTGCGGAAACAACGAT
>JAEEJW010000115.1 GCA_016282095.1 Ruminiclostridium sp.
GCTGCGGAACAAAAATCGAAAGGAACAATAAGTTATGAAAAGAAAGATCACGGCGGCAGCGGCAGTCATCATCGCGGCTTCCCTTCTGCTCACGGGCTGCAACAATAACGGCGGAGACCCCGCTGTCACAGCTGTACAGACCAACGCGAACAGCAAAGCCACTGAAATAGCGGACAAAATCTTCGGTATCGGCGCCGACGGCTTCGCGGCCTGGAAGGACACCGACAGGAACAAACTCATAGCAACAGTACCCGACGGTACGGAAGCAAAGAGTTTCTTCGACATCACTTTCGGCGAATTCTACAATGAATATATGTACTACCTTGTTGCCTACGGTATCACCGATGATATGTCCGAGGAGCACAAAAGCAGCTGCGAGTCATACCGTGACAACATTATCAGCTACCTGACCTTCGAAAGGATGTATCTGTATGCTGCGGAACATGAATACGGAATTACCGAGGACACTTTGACCGAAGAACAGAAAAAACAGATAAGATCCAACGCAGAAGAAGTAAAGACTAATTGGGCGTCCAACTTTTACGCCGACTCGGAGGAGGCCCTCGGAGCGGACGCTTCCGAAGATGACAAGAAAGCCCTCTGCACCGAGGTGCTTGATATCCTGCTCAGCAGATGCGGCCTCGACAGCGATATATTCTACAAGTGGGAGATAAGCCGCTTTATCCAGGATCTCGTGATAGCCGAGCTTGTAAAGAATACCGGCGATGTAAGCGATGCGGATGTGCAGGAGATGTTCGACGAGTTTGTAAAAGAAGCAAAGGACAAGGCGGAGAACGATCCTCAGGCATACGAGAGCCTTAACGCATACACAATGGTATATATTCCCGAGGGTACACGCACAGCAAAGCAGATAGTGATAAGCTATGCCGAAGATGACCTCGCAAAGATAGCACAGGCTATGAATGACGGCGACCTTGAGACCGTGGCCTCGGCATCACTTGAAGCATACACCGACGAGATAAAAGCGAAGGTCAGCGAAGTGTCCGAAAAGCTGGCGGGAGGAACATCCTTTGATGAGGTACGGGCTGAATATGACACCTCCGGCAGCAGCGAAATGATAGTTCTGAAAAACTCTCCCTCATTTTTTGAAGCGTACAGGAATGCGCTTTACGGCATACCGGAAAAAGGCGGCGTCAGCGACCCGATAATCTATTCCAACGGCATATACTTCGTTCAGTATTCCGATGATGCCGCAGTACTCGATTCCGACATTGAGCAGATAAAGGAGAGCATGAAATCCTATCTTTCGGACAACAAGAGCCAGGCCGCGCAGAATACCGCTTATAATGAGTGGGCGAAGCGCTTCCCGTATACGATAGACTATGAGGCCATAAAAGTCGATCCGACAAACTCAGTGCTTGCAGGCATGAGCGCAGCACAGCAATAAAAGGAAACAGAGGATAACAGAATGGAAGAAAAGAAATTACCCAAGCGCAGTGAAGTATCCGCAGAATTCAAGTGGCATATAGAAGACCTTTATCCCAGCGACGATGCGTTTGAAAAGGCGCTGGACGCTGCCGGCAGGTATCCGGAGCAGATAGCCGCTTACGCGGGAAAGCTGTCGTCTTCGTCCGCCGATCTGCTTTCTTATCTGAAAGCCGACGACGATATGACGGTCATACTCGAAGACCTTGCCAATTACGCGTTCCGCAAGAGCGATGAAGATACATCTGTGAGCCTGTATTCGGGCTACTGCGACCGCGTGAACGCACTGTTCGTACAGATAAGCAGCGCGGCAGCTTTCGCAGTACCGGAGATCATATCCATAGAGGACGATGATATGGAACGTTTCTACAAGGAAGAGCCCGGGCTGGAACATTACCGCCTTGCGATAGACCGTATCAGAAAAAAGAGAGAGCATATCCTTTCTCCCGAGGAAGAGCGCATAGCTGCTATGGCAGGAGAGATGTCATCTACCCCTTCCACAGTGTTCAATTTCCTTGATAATGCGGATATAAAGTTCCCGGACGCGACGGACAGGAACGGAAACAAGCGCATTGTCACCCATGGCAGCTATATACCGCTGATGCAGGACGAGGACAGAGTGCTGAGAAAGTCGGCGTTTGAGAGCCTTTATCACACATACAAGGGCTTCGAGAACACATATACAGCCATACTTTCCGGACATCTGAAAACTCTCGCGTTCAACGCAAACGTGCATAAATATGAAAACACCCTCGAAGCAGCCCTCGACAGCACAGAAGTACCGTCGGAAGTATACTACAAACTGATAGACGCAGTTCACGCCAACATGGATAAAATGTACCGATATGTGGAACTGCGCAAGAAGCTGCTGGGCGTTGACGAGCTGCACTACTACGATCTCTATGCGCCCATGGTAAGCGACGTCGAGGACAAGATAACCTATGAACAGGCAAAGGAAACAGTGCTTGAAGCCGTAAAGCCCCTCGGCGGGGAATATGTCTCGCTGATGCGCGGCGGATTTGAAGGCGGCTGGGTAGATGTCTACGAAAACGAGAACAAGTGCAGCGGCGCATACTCCGCGGGCGCACGGGTTCACCCCTTCGTTCTTCTCAATCACACCGACGATCTCCAGTCCGAGTTCACCATAGCTCACGAAATGGGCCACGCTCTCCATTCCTACTTCTCCAACAAATACCAGCCGGTCACCTACGCTGATTACAAGATATTCGTGGCGGAAGTGGCGTCCACGTTCAACGAGTCACTGCTCATGCAGCATCTCCTGAAAACAACCAAGGACAAGAAGCGCTGTGCATTCCTGATAAACTACTTCCTTGAACAGTTCCGTACAACTCTCTACCGGCAGACCATGTTTGCGGAGTTCGAACTTAAGATCAACGAGATGCAGGCGCGCGGTGAGGCCGTGACCAGCGACGCGCTCTGCAAGCTGTACGGCGGGCTGAATGATCTGTACTTCGGCGACGGTATATTCCACGATCCCGAAATAGACCACGAATGGCAGCGCATACCGCATTTCTATTATAACTACTACGTTTATCAGTACGCCACAGGCTTCGCTGCCGCGATAGCGCTCTCACAGCGCGTCCTGAACGGCGGCAGACAGGAGGTCGACGATTACCTCGGATTCCTTAAAGGCGGCTGCTCAAAAACTCCGATAGATCTGCTCAAGGGAGCCGGTGTCGATATGACCGACACAAGAGTAGTCAACGACGCTCTCACGCTGTTTGGTCAACTTCTCGATGAAATGGAGTCGCTGATGAAATAACATCTCCGGCGACGGACTGCCCCTCCCGATCGGTCCGTTTCATTCAAAACAGACAGATATCTGCCCCACAACAAAACCTGCTCCTTCTGACTATCAGAAGGAGCAGTTTTTTGAGTTATTAAACGAAGTGTTAATGTTTTTGAAGGAGTGACCGTCAGAAACGGCCGAACTCTGTTCGCAAGCGATGATTACTTCTTTTCCGGTCTCATTGTGGGGAACAGGAGCACATCGCGGATAGAGGGGCTGTCGGTAAGCAGCATGACGAGTCTGTCTACGCCGAAGCCAAGACCGCCGGTCGGGGGAAGGCCATACTCGAGGGCAGTAA
>JAEEJW010000116.1 GCA_016282095.1 Ruminiclostridium sp.
ACCTGACATCCGCGCATGATAACATACGGCTTCGGTGTCGCCGTCGCGACATGGGGTTGATAAGGGCTGCGCTGAAATAGTGTTATTCCCGGAAAGGAGGGAGAGCTATGAAAAACATACTGATCGCCGCAAGGACAGAAAGCGCCTGCAAAGCATACGCGGAAATGCTCGGCAGCGGCGTTTTCCGGATCACCGAAATGACCGATGCAGGCTCGATACGCTGCCTCGATATGAGCGCTTATTCTGCGGCGCTGATCTCTCTTCCTCTTGCCGACGAAACGGGAACAGCTCTGATCGAGGAGCTGCACGAACGTTTTGACACACCGCTCGGCGTTCTTGTAAGGCAGGACGTGACGGAAACGCAGTTAAAAAGGCTTTCCGACGCAAACGCGTATATCCTGAAAAAACCGGTGTCGCGCTCGAATTACAGACTTGCGGCGGAGCTGCTCACATCGTTCTCCAAAAACAACGCTGATATGAAAGAGCGCATAAAGGCTCTTGAACGGAAAAACAGCGAGATAAAGCTGATGTCACGCGCAAAACTGCTTCTGATGCAGGTCAACGGACTTTCCGAAGACGACGCGCACAAGCATATACTGCACAGCGCGATGAACAGACAAACCAGCATTGATGCGGTCTGTAAGGAAATAATAAAAGAATTGCAGAGGTGAGAAACATAGGAAAATATCGTTACAAGCTGCTTTTCGCAGACAGCGACCCGGACGCTTCGGAAAGGTACAGGCGCAGTTCCGTATGGCGGGAATGCGGTTTTGAGACAGCAGGTCACGCAATATCGCAGAGGATAGCGCTCCGGTATATACGGAGCAGCAAGGTCGATCTTGTGGTGTTTCGTGAGAAGCTTCCGGATATGGACCCCGCCGCTTTCACCTCGGAGCTGTCCGGGATAAGGGACGGACCGGTGTGTATAGTCATAGGTTCGGGAGACCCGAAGACGATTCGTGAATGTTTTCTTAACGGCACCGTTGACTGTCTGACCGAACCGGTGAGCGAACAGAATATCCGTGAGGCTCTGCTCCGGGCAGTCGAGCACATAAAAACGACAGAGGCTTCGGGCAGTTACACCGAAGCTGTAGGGGAATATTTTGCCGAGCTTGCGGAAACGGAAGCAGACAGCCTGTTCCTGCAGAAGATACAGAACTACATCTCCGAAAACGAGGGTAAGGTCATATCCACGCAGGACGCGGCAGAGTATTTCGGATTCAACAAGGATTACTTCGGGAGAATGTTCCGCAAGCGTGTGGGAATGACATTCGGGGAGTTCTACAAGCGGTTCCGTATGCGGTATGCGGAAAAGCTCCTGCTTTCCGGCAGGTACAAGGTCGGTGAGATAGCCGGTATGCTTGGCTTCGCCACCGCGGACTACTTTACGGCGGAATTCCACAAATATACGGGCAGGCGCCCGCTTGAAGTGAAGAACAGAAAGTAGTCGGAATTGTGCGGCTGTATGTCTGTTTTTTGTGGCATCGGCAAAATTGACTTTTATATAGCTGTATAGTAAAATATATAAGTGATTTTGCGTTTTTATATTTTCGGCAATGGCGTCGGAAAATGCTCGTCGGTACTTTTTACGGGTACACGGACGGCTTTTTTCGGGCGTTTTTTTATTCTCACTGCGGCATTATCGGGCGGGCATTACACAGCCGCGGTAACAGGTAACGCCGCAATGCATTAATTTTTGGAGGTAATTCAATATGTCCTACGTTGACGAGATCATCGAACAGGTGATAACAAAAAATCCCGGTGAGCCGGAGTTCCACCAAGCAGTAAGAGAGGTGCTCGATTCTATCAGACCCGTGATAGACGCAAATGAGGAGAAGTTCCGCAGAGACGCGCTCCTTGAAAGACTTGTTAACCCCGAAAGACAGATAAAGTTCCGCGTTCCGTGGATCGACGACAACGGCAGTGTTCATGTAAACACCGGCTACCGCGTACAGTTCAACTCCGCTATCGGACCTTACAAGGGCGGTCTGCGTCTTCACCCGTCGGTAAATATCGGAATTATCAAATTCCTCGGATTTGAGCAGATATTCAAGAACAGCCTCACCGGACTTCCGATAGGCGGCGGCAAGGGCGGCTCCGACTTCGACCCCAAGGGCAAATCCGACCGCGAGATCATGAGCTTCTGCCAGAGCTTCATGCTTGAGCTTTCCAAGTATATCGGCGCAGACACCGACGTTCCCGCAGGCGACATCGGCACAGGCGCACGCGAGATAGGCTATATGTTCGGTATGTACAAGCGTATCCGCAACGTATTCGAGGGCGTTCTGACCGGAAAGGGTCTTTCGTTCGGCGGCTCGCTCGCAAGAACCGAAGCTACGGGTTACGGTCTTCTCTACATAACCGAAGAGCTCCTCAAAGATCACGGCATAGACATAAAGGGCAAGACCGCAGTAGTTTCCGGCGCAGGCAACGTTGCTATCTATGCTATCGAAAAAGCTCATCAGCTCGGCGCGAAGGTACTTACCTGCTCCGATTCCACCGGCTGGGTATATGACCCCGACGGAATAGATGTCGCTGCTCTCAAGCAGATAAAGGAGATCGACCGTGCACGTCTCACCGAGTATAAGAAATACCGTCCCAACTCCGAATATCACGAGGGGCGCGGCGTATGGCAGATAAAGGCGGACATTGCACTTCCCTGCGCTACGCAGAACGAGCTTGATATCGAAGATGCGAAGCAGCTCGTTGCCAACGGTGCGATAGCTGTATGTGAAGGCGCGAATATGCCCACTACCGAAGCTGCTACAAAGTATCTCCAGGAGAACGGCGTTTATTTCGTTCCCGGCAAGGCCGCGAATGCAGGCGGAGTCGCTACATCGGCTCTTGAAATGTCGCAGAACAGCGAGCGCCTGAGCTGGTCTTTCGAGGAAGTTGACAGCAAGCTCAACGGTATCATGGTCAATCTTTATCACAACATCGCAAAGGCCGCGGAGAAGTACGGCTATAAGGACAACTTCGTTGTAGGCGCGAACATCGCGGGCTTCGAGAAAGTCCTTGACGCTATGAACGCACAGGGCATTGTATAAAAGTATATAATATAGGAGGACCTATGGAAAACTTCATAAGCTTTGAACACCCCGAAATGTATATCGGTGAGGCAAAGATTGCGGAACTTACAGACAATAACGCTAACAGCGAGTATTCGCAGGACACCGAGGCGTGGGATTGAATCTGTCAACAAACAGTACCGTGTGTAAGAAGCACGGTACTGTTTAGCTGTATTTCAGCCAATATCAAGCAAAACCGAAAGGAGAAAGTATGAAAAAAATTCTGGTATGTAAGGAGACCGACCCGCGTGAGACCCGAACGCCGCTCGTCCCCGACGATGTGAAAAAGCTCGTCGGAATGGGATACGAGATCAGGGCGGTAAAGGGTACGGGCAGAAAAAGCGGCTTCAATGACGAGGCTTATGAGAAGGCAGGCGCTGTTCTTGTGGCTTCCAATGAGGAGGGCTATAAGGGCAGCGATATTGTTCTGCGCATAATGAAGCCCGAAAGCATCGAGGGCATCGAGAAGAACACACTGCATTTAAGCTACCTCGACCCGTTCAACGAGAAGGAACTGCTGAAGGAAATGGCAGCAGCGGGCTTGCAGGCCGTGTCGCTGGAAATGATACCGAGGACCACACTCGCGCAGAAAATGGACGTTCAGTCGTCGCAGACATCGCTGGCGGGATATGTGGCGGTAGTGAACGCCGCCGCGCGTATGCCGAAGATACTTCCGATGATGGTAACGCCCTCTGGTACGATAAACCCGGCTCGCGCGTTCATTATCGGCGTAGGCGTTGCGGGACTCCAGGCGATAGCTACCGCAAAGCGCCTCGGTGCGAGAGTTGACGCGTTCGACACCCGCCCCGTTGTTGAAGATCAGGTAAAATCCCTCGGCGCGAGCTTCGTGAAGATCGACCTCGGCGAAATGGGACAGACGGATCAGGGCTACGCAAAGGAGCTTACTCCCGAACAGCTCGCAAAGCAGAAGGAAGGACAGGCGAAAGTCTGCGAGCGCTCCGACATAGTCATCACCACCGCGAAAGTATTCGGCCGCAGGGCTCCGCGCCTTATCGGAAAGGACGTTCTCGACCGCATGAAGCCCGGCGCCGTGGTAGTCGATATGGCAGTTTCCACAGGCGGCAACGTTGAAGGCTCGAAGCTGTTCGAAGAAGTCGTCACAGACAACGGCGTCATCATCATGTCCGGCGACCTGCTGGAGAGACAGGTGCCTTATGATGCGTCGAAGATGCTCTCCGGCAACTTCACCGCGTTCCTCACACATTTCTACAACAAGGAAACAAAGGAGCTCGACGTGAAGACCGAAGACGAGATAATGAAGGGCTGCCTCTTAACACAGGGCGGAAAGATAATACACGAAAGATTCAAGGGGGATAAGTGAGATGGCTGTAGGTGAAATTTTACTGCTTGTATTCGTATTCGTGATCGCGGGATTTCTTGGTGTCGAGCTTATCTCAAAGGTGCCGTCGCAGCTGCACACACCGCTGATGTCCGGCACAAACGCGATCTCCGGCATCACCATCGTCGGTGCCGTTTCCGCAACCGCGGTGGCACTGCACACGGACGGACTTGTAGGGGCGATATTCGGATTCCTGGCAATTCTTCTTGCCGCGATTAATGTTATCGGCGGCTATATGGTAACGGACAGAATGCTCGAAATGTTCAAGAAGAAAGGAGACGATAAGAAGTGAATTGGGAAAGCATCAGTGTAATACTGACAACGATACTTTATATGGTCTCCGCAGTACTTTTCATCAGGGGCATAAAGCTCCTCGGAAAGGCCGACACCGCGAGGAAGGGCAACCTTATGTCATCGGTGGGTATGCTTATCGCGGTAGTGACCGTTCTGCTTGAAAAGAAAGTAACCGATACCCTCTTTAACGATATTTTCAGAAACGCTTATATCTGGGCGGCAGCCGCTATACTGCTCGGCGGTATAATCGGCGCGATATGGGCAAAGAAAGTCGAAATGACCGGAATGCCCCAGCTTGTCGCTCTGTTCAACGGCTTCGGCGGTCTGTCGTCGCTGCTTGTTGCGCTTACACAATACCTTACCGACGGTGAGATAAACGTGTTCTCGTCAATAGCCCTCGGTCTTACGATAGCAATAGGCGCGATAGCGTTCACCGGTTCGGTCGTGGCATGGGGAAAGCTCTCCGGCAAGATGTTCAAAAAGAATGTGAATATTCCCGGGAAGAATTTCATAAACGCTCTTCTTGCACTCGCGGGACTTGCGGGAGTTGCAATTTACGCCCTCAGCATTGCGGGAATACTTGACGCGTTTATGGGAATGATCGGTGTAATCATCGTTACCGCAGCATTCCTGATACTCGGCTTCACAATGGTAATAGCTATCGGCGGCGGCGATATGCCTGTAATAATCTCACTGCTCAACGCGTTTTCCGGTCTTGCGGCAGCTTTTGCGGGACTTGCGATAAGCAACTCCGTGCTTGTTGTTTCCGGCTGTCTGGTGGGAACATCGGGACTTATCCTCACGCTGATCATGTGCAAGGCTATGAACCGCACACTCGGAAGCCTCCTGTTCGGCAATAACAGCGCCGCCAAGAAGAAAGGCGCCGCGGGCGAGCAGAAAGAACCGCGCTCCATGTCCGTTGAGGACGCGTATCTCGTTCTCGAAGCGGCAAGCTCCGTGGTATTCATACCCGGCTACGGAATGGCTGTGGCACAGGCGCAGCACGCGGTAAAGGAGCTTTGCGACAAGCTCGAAGCCAACGGCGCGGAAGTCAGCTTCGCTATCCACCCGGTAGCGGGACGTATGCCCGGCCACATGAACGTACTGCTTGCGGAAGCGAATGTTCCGTATGAGCAGTTAAAGACCGCCGATGAGATGAACCCGCAGATGCCCAACACCGATGTTGCTATCGTTATCGGCGCCAACGACGTTGTCAATCCGTCCGCAATAAACGACGAGACTTCGCCGCTTTACGGAATGCCTATAATCAACGCGTTTGAAGCTCGCACGGTATTCGTTCTGAAGCGCGGCAAGGGCGCGGGCTTCTCCGGTGTTGAGAACCCGCTGTTCACCAACGACAACACCGTGATGATCTACGGCGACGCGAAACAGACGGTATCTGCTCTTGTCAGCGAGTTTGACGAAACGTGACCGCTGCCCCGGCAATCGGAGAATGATGATCCGTTCCCCGATGCGGACGTAAGGATCTGTAATCCGCAGAATGACGCAAAAACAGCCGCTGCCCTCAAAAAACGGGGCGCGGCTGTTCTGTTATCTCCGGAACGGTGTCCTGACTTATGACACTCTCCGTATCTTTATCCGTTTTATCGTATGTTCAGTCTGCCGTTTCGCCGTCAGGCACGGAATAAGCGGTACATCCTCTCATATCAGAATGCCGTTGCAGTGGTCGATCTCATGCTGGATGATCTGCGCCGGACGATCTGTAAATGTCTTTATGCGTATTTCGGAATTTTCGTTCTGCCAGCGGACTTTTATACTTCTGTAGCGCTTCACCGGACGCGGACTGCCGATGAGCGAAAGGCAGCCCTCGCTTGTATTGTA
>JAEEJW010000117.1 GCA_016282095.1 Ruminiclostridium sp.
CAGCCGAACAGGTAGTCGGTGACCATCTTCCCTGCCGCTTCGTCGTCCAGAGCGACACACGGGCTGTCCGCCCACGGATACTTGGCGTTGAAGAACACGACGGGTATATTGCTGCGCTTCAGCTCCCGGTAAAGCTCGATGTTCGGGTTCGGGAGGGCGCTTTTGGACGGCTCTATTATCAAGCCCCGGACGCCGTTCGCGATCATGCTTGTAAGTGCCTGTGTTTCCTCCGCTACGCGGTTGTGGGTGGTGGCAAGGGTCATGGGGCAGCCTGCGTCGTTGAGCACGCCCTCGATGCCGGTGACGATATGCGGGAAGATGTAGTCGCTGAAATATGTGCTTATCACGCCGACGTTGCGGCTCACTGCCTGCGGTGCCGCGGCGACGCTCTTGACGAAGGTGCCGCTTCCGCGCACCCGGCAGAGTATATTGTCGCGTTCAAGCTGCATGAGCGCCTGTCTTACCGTCTGTCTGCTGACGCCGTGGACGGCGCAGAGCTCTTTCTCGGTAAGGAAGCGGTCATTGGGCTTCATATTGTTTTTGGCGATATACTCTTTCACCCATTCGACTATTGTCATGTATTTGTAGTCTTCCATAGCGCACTCACTCCACATTCCCGGCAATACGGACGCCGCTTCCGCGGCTGTCATGTTCAATAATTGTACTATCATCATAACATAATTCCGGCGAATTGTAAATACAAATTCCACTCATACAGACAAATTTGTAATTACGCACAATAAACTGCACCTTTCGTTTGTGCAATTTGACTATACATCTTTTCCCCTTTATAACGCGCAATTATTTTTATATAGTACCCGGACTCCCGGAAAAATGCAGAATTTTTTTCATTTTCCTATTGACAACTGTGATCTTATATGCTATACTGTGTATATCGTATATATACAATATTTTTCCGGAGGAGCTATGGACATTTTATTGATGAACTCATCCGACGAGCCTATCTATCAGCAGATAGTCTCACAGGTGAAGGCGCAGATCATCAGCGGAGAGCTGAAGGCCGGGGACGCCCTGCCTTCGATGCGCACACTCGCCGCTCAGCTGCGCATCAGCGTAATTACAACAAAACGTGCTTACGAGGAACTGGAACGCGACGGTTACATCGAGAACTTCGCGGGAAAGGGCTGCTTCGTAAAAACGCAGAACACAGACTTCCTGCGGGAGGAGTCCGTGCGCAGTACGGAAGAGCTTATCGCAAAGGCCTGCGAAAAAGCTAAACTCTGCGGACTGAGCGTGGACGATCTCAAGGAAATGATAGAACTGATGTATGAAGGTGATAACAATGACTGAATATGAAAACGCTGTCGCGATAAGAGGACTGACAAAGAAATACGACGGTTTCACACTCGACAATGTGAGCTTCAATGTTCCGAAGGGCAGCATTATGGGCTTCATCGGTCAGAACGGCGCCGGCAAGACCACAACTATCCGTTCCCTGCTTAATATCATAAAGATCGACAGCGGCGAGATAAAGCTGCTGGGTCTCGATCACATAAAAGACGAATACGCCGTCAAGGAGCGCATCGCCGTGGTATTCGACGAGCTTCCCTTCCATGACAGCTTCAACGGGCTTGCGCTGTCCAGAATGTTCTCCGGACTGTACGGCGCATGGGACGAGAAACGCTTCTTCGAGCTGTGCGACAGGTTCGGGCTCCCTGTGAAGAAGAAACTCTCGAAGTTTTCCAAGGGTATGAAGATGAAGATGCAGATAGCCACCGCCCTCTCGCACAACGCCGAGCTTCTCATCATGGACGAGGCTACCACCGGCCTTGACCCCGTCGTAAGAAACGAGATACTCGATATCTTCCGCGAGTACCTCATGGACGAGAACAGGTCGATACTTATGTCCTCACACATAACCAGTGATCTGGAAAAGATCGCGGACTGCGTGACCTTCATAGACCGCGGGAAGATACTGCTCACGGGCTACAAGGACGATATTCTGGACTCTCACGCCCTGATGAAATGCACGAAGGCCGAATATGCGGACATAGATCCCGCAGATTTCGTCAGCGCAAGAGTCAGCGACTTCGGTGCGGAGCTTATGACAGCGGACAGAGCCGCGGCAGTGAGGAAATACTCCGGAGCGCCCGTGGAAAAGACTACCCTCGAAGAAATAATGCTGTTCTATGTAAACCGCGACAAGAAGGAATGGTCATGATAAAGGGGGAAACACAATGAAAACCGGAAAATTCGGAGGACTTGTTTTCCGCGAGCTTTATCTCGGAAGAAAACAACTGTTGTTATACCTGCTGTTTTTCCTGATTATTGCGCTTGGCGGCTGGCTGGTCATGCTCAGCTTCCGGTACGGCAACATCGGCATGTTACTGGACGAAGTGCTGAAGGACAGCAGCACCTTTCCCGGCACAGACGCGGAAACAGTGCAGGAGCGTATGCGAAGCACTCTCGTCATGTTCATGAAGTTCATGCCTGCCGTGATGTCGGCGGGAGCCATTATGACGGCGTCCGATATAATCGCAAAAGATACGGTTACTGCATGGAACAGGTATCTGCACTGTACGCCTGTCACCCCGCTGAAATATGCCTCGGTGAAGGTGACCGTGAACTTCATATTCACCGCCCTGTCACTGGTTATGGGGCTGGTACATATAGCCCTCATCAGCTTACTGTCGGGGAACGGAATGACTTACAGCGACCTTTCCGCGTTTGTTCTGTTATGTATGCTGATCGCTTTCCTGAGCTTCATAGCGCAGATCTGGATTATCCTGCTCAGGAACAGGGATCTGGGAATGCTGGCTTCGCTCATAACTGTTATGGTGCCGATCTGGATAATCGCATGGAACAACAGAGGGACTGACGATTCGGACGACACCTTCAACACTGTCGTTAAGTTCTGTGAGGAACTCTGTCCCTGGACCCCGTTGATATTTACCGGTATGCTGGCGCTGTTATTCGCCGCACTGTATCTTTTATACAAAAGGAGGGAGAAGTAATGCCGGGACTTTTATACAAGAACTTCCGTATAAACCGCAGTTCGTTCGTCTTCTCCCTCATCACCGCAGGGCTGTGCGGGATCACGGCGGTACTGCTCGCGGTATTCATGGGAGGCGGAGATTCAATAAAGGACAGCTCCGGTGCAGGCTCGGTGTCTTTGGTGTTCGGCCTGCTTTACTACCTTGCGTTCATGCTTCCCGCAATGACGACAAGTATGCTGTTCGAGGCTGACGAGAACAAGACCTGCTGCGCCTTCGCCATGTCGGTGCCTCAGGGCGGCAAGGGTCATGTAGAGTCGAAATACTGGTATATACTGACAGATAACCTCGTCGTGCTTTTCGTGCTGTTCATAAGCGATACGGCGGCTTCCTGCATATTCGGAGGAAAGGTATCCTCTTCGCTCACGCTGGTTCTGCTGTTCTGCTGGAGGCTCCTGCTGAACGCTGTCGAGATACCGTTCATCATACGCTTCGGCTCCCAGAAAGGCATCGCCATAAAGGGTGCCGTTGTCGGTCTCATTTTTCTTGCCGCCGGTATCTATTTCCTTTTCGGCGACATCTCGTGGCTGATAAACGCCGACGATCCCGCAGCGGCGTTCATTGAATGGCTCTCGGGAGGAGATGTCATATTCTGGGCAGGGCTGTTCCCGTTCTTTTCCGCTGCCGCTTACCGTGTGTCCTGCATCATTTCCGTTAAACTCTTCAGAAAGGGGGCGGAGAACTATGAGCAATAAAAAACTCACCATAAAGAGATTAGGTATTTTCCTCGGCATCTCCTTCGTGCCTTTCTGCATCATTATCCCGGTGATGTGGGCGTGCTTCGGCGAACCGATCTACACAAGCACAGACCCGGGCGTTATGACGGCGGTATATGCCCTGGGCGTTTCCGGTATGATGATACCCTCCGCCGCCAACCTGATAACAAGGCTCGTCACAAAAGAGGGCTTCGGGAACTCCTACCTCGGCGTGAACTTAAAAGGCAGGACCGGCTGGTGGATTGCTTCGGCAGCCGTGAAGCTGGCGGAGAACGCCATCATCATGGTACTGATGTGGGCGCTGTTCCTCGGAGGAATGAGCTTTTCCGACACGTTCGTCTCACCCGGTATGCCGGTATGGGGGCTGTTCCTGTTACAGCTCGCGGGATCGCTGATACTCTTCTTCCCCGCTTTCGGAGAGGAATGGGGCTGGCGAGGCTATATGATGCCGAAGCTCATGGAGATCATGCCAAAGCCTGCCGCAATTATAACCGGAGGCATTATCTGGGGACTCTGGCACGCGCCGCTGACCGTGGCCGGACACAACTTCGGCACCGACTACCCCGGATATCCCTTCGTCGGGATAGGGCTCATGTGCCTTATGTGCGTCGCGATGAACGCGTTCCTCACCCTGCTCACGGAGAAAACGAAGTCCATATACCCCGCGGCTTTCTGCCACTCGGTAAACAACAATCTCAGCACCGGCGTGCTTGCTTCAATATTCTGCACAGAGACCGCCGCGGCGAAGATTGCCGGGCTTCCGCCGGTCACTTCTTTCCTGCCGTACCTGGCGATCATGGCTGTCACCGCGGCCGTCAGCATGATACTGCTGCTGAAAAAGCCGAAGAACGCAGAAACGGAATAAATACAGAAAGCCCCGGTCAGGGAATGACCGGGGCATTTGCGTTTATGTCAGTGCGGGAACAGCGGGAGCTTTTCAAGGAACACGATGTCCTTGCGGTCGGCAGCGTCGCCCTCCGCGAGAACGGCAGCTTCCGCGGCAACTATGCCGCCTGCCGCTTCTACCAGCTTTTCAAGCGCTTTAAGAGACTCGCCGGTGCTTATGACATCGTCGATTATCAGCACTTTCTTCCCGCGCAGCGCAGCGGCCTCCCCACTTCCGAGGTGAAGAGTCTGCACATCAGCGGTGGTTATGGACTTCACGGTCACCGAAACCGGATCCGTCATATAGACCTTGATCCCCTTGCGCGCCACATAGTAGGGCTTGCCGCTCCGGCGGGAGGCTTCGTACGCCAGCGGTATGCCCTTGGATTCGGCGGTTATCATCACGTCGAAATCCGGCAGCTTCTCAAGCAGCGCCGCGGCGCAGGCTTCCGTAAGCTCGGTGTCCGAGAACATGATGAAAGCCGCAATGTCGAGATGTTCGTTTACCGGGCACAGGGGCAGTTCCCTGGTGAGACCCGCAACTTTCAGAGTGTATGTTGCCATGGTTTTCTCCTTCTTTTACAGGAATATGTATTTTAGTATGAACAGTACACTGAGTACATACATTATCGGGTTGATCTTCTTTGCCTTGCCGCAGAAGAGATTGATGAGGACGTAGGATATAACGCCTATGGAGATGCCTTCGGCGATGCTGTAGAAGAGCGGCATTGCGATTATGCAGAGATATGCCGGGATTGCCGAGGTGTAGTTCTCCTCGTCGCATTTTATCTGCGTTACGGAGCTGAACATAAGGAAGCCCACAAGTATCAGCGCCGGAGCCGTAGCGAAAGACGGTATCGCGATGAATACCGGAGCAAGGAACATCGAGACCAGGAACAGCACTCCCGTTGTCACCGCTGTGAGACCCGTTCTGCCGCCTGCGCTGACTCCTGCCGCCGACTCAACGAATGTGGTGGTCGTTGATGTACCGAGGACTGCGCCCACGGAAGTCGCTATTGCGTCGGCAAGGAGGGCGGGCTTCACACCCGGGAGCCTTCCTTCTTCGTCGAGCATATCCGCCTTGGAAGCAACGCCGATGAGAGTTCCCAGCGTATTGAACAGGTCAACGAACAGGAACGAGAATATCACGACTACGAAGTTCAGAATGTCCACGGCTCCGAAATCAAGATTGAAGCACTGGCCGAATGTGAGACCCAGCGCCGAGAAGTCGGTCATGCCGAAGGACGGGATAAGCGAAAAGTAGTTTTCGGCAGGCGCCGGCACATACAGACCGCAGAGTTCGCAGACAATGCCGAGCAGCCATGTGCCGAAGATGCCTATGAGTATCGAGCCCGGAACGCGCTTTATGTACATTATCGCCATTACTATCGTTCCGATCACCGCAAGCAGAGCGCATATACCGGAAGTCTGGAAGTTCACACGGAAATCCACCAGCGCCACCAGCGTGGACGAGTCTACCGCGATGCCGGCATCCTGGAGCCCTATGAACGCGATGAACAGGCCTATGCCGACGGATACCGCCTTTTTCAGCGAGAGCGGTATGCAGTTGAACAGAGCTTCACGGATGTTGGTCACGGAGAGGACTATGAATATGATTCCCTCGACGAATACCGCAAACAGCGCCATCTGCCACGAATAGCCGTTGCGTATGACGACAGTGTAGGCAAGGTACGCGTTGAGCCCCATACCCGCAGAGAGCGCGAAAGGAAGATTTGCCATAAATCCCATGCACAGCGTTCCTATGAAGGACGCAAGGCAGGTGGCGAGCATTACCGCGCTGCTGTCCATTCCAGCAGCGGAAAGTACGCTCGGGTTCACGGCAAGTATGTATGCCATGGTCATGAAAGTCGTGATACCCGCAAGTATCTCGGTCTTTACATCAGTCTTGTGTTCCCTGAGTCTGAAGATCCTTTCAAGCATAAAACACGCCCCCCTTCACAGAGTACCGGTGTATCCTCATCCATATTATACCATATCCTGCCCCGCCTGTCAAATAAAAATCTTCGCTTTTCTCTTGACCGGAAAGGATTTTGGTGTTATAATCTTATTATGAATACAAAGCATAAGGAGGTTCTCAACAATGGGACTTTTTGACAACATCGGCAAAGCCGCGCCGCAGCAGCAGACCGGAAACAAGTCCGTGGACGTGGTTTTCACCACGCTGCCCGACACATACGAACAGTTCATGGCTCTGCCGCAGGCCGCTCTTTCCACACCCTTCGAGACAGCAGCCATGACCTTGCTGGCGCTGTGCTTCTATCCGCAGGATCCCGCGCTCTCCATGAAGATGTTCGAGTTTGTAAGCGGTCCGCGCAGCATCAACCCCGCCGAATATCAGTTCATCAAGGACAGGTTCCGTGACGCGGACTACGTTCCGAGATCGTACTTCAAGGGCGCCGTTCCAGGCAACGACTACAAGCCCTCGGAGCCTTACACCGTCACCGTCAGCGAGAACCCTTACACCTATCAGAACGAAGGTTACGCGAAAATGTTCCTCACCTCCGGCGGCGCAGACAGCCAGCGTTTCGTGATGCTCCGCAAGGCGAAGGACGGCAAGTGGTATCTCTGGGAGCAGTTCATTCTCGTGGGCATCAGGCCTCCGGAGAGCACCAATCCCTGGGCGTGACCGCGCTGATTATTCCCGCCTTTTCACATCTTTTCATTTCCTTATAAAAATATCCGTACAGCTTTTTTACCGCTGTACGGATATTTTTTATTTCAGTTCACTTTCTTTACGTCCGTGGTTCAGACTGCCTCTATTGTCCAGAGCTGGTTGGCTGCGCCGGAGTATCTCCACTGGAGAACGTTGGCGTTGTCGTCTTTCGATCTGCCGGAAACGTCGAGAGCCTTGCCGCTGTTGCGGTTGATGATAGACCAGCTGCCGTTCACGGACTCTATTTTCCACTGCTGGCAGCTTCCGCCGTGGTAATCCCACTGCTGAACGTTGGCGCCGTCTGCTGTGGAAGCGCCGGAAACGTCAAGGGACTTGCCGCTGTTGGCGCTCTTTATCGAATAGTAGCCGTTGCCGAGGGATTCGATGTACCACTTCTGGTTCTCGTAGCCGCTGTATCTGTACTGGAGAACGTTTGCGCCGTTATCCTTCGAGCCCCATGATACGTCGAGAGCCTTGCCGCTGTTGACAGACTTGATGACGTACTTCTGGCCTGCTCTGAAGGAGCCGGAGTTGTTATTGTTGTTCCAGTTGTTCTGCTGGTTGTTGTTCTGCTGATTGTTGTTCCAGCTGTTGTTATTGTTGTTATTGTTATTATTGTTGTTATTGCTGCTGCCGGAGCCGGGAGCTGTGTAGGAGATCCAGTCATACTGGGCGGTCAGGGGAGCTCTGCCGTTGTAGGGTTTGAGCCACTCGTCAACGCCCTTGCCGTTCCAGAGGTTCATCATAATGCGGCCGGGAGTCTGGGGTATATTGTTGTACGCGGTGTAGACGGGCTTCTGGTCAACATACCATGTGATACTGCTTCTGTCCCAGTAGAAACCGTACTGGTGGAAGCTCTGGGAAGCGTCGAAACCGAGGTTATAGACGTATTCGTGGTTGCCCTGACCGTTGGTGTAGTAATTGAACTGTACCTGATTGGTATTCTTGCCGAGGAACTCGATATCGATCTCGTCCCATACTGTACCGTCGGAGGGGCCGGTATAGGTGAAGAACGATGTTACGACGCCGTCGTTTCTGACGGGCTTCATGCTCACATCATACATACCGAAGCCGAAAGCCTGATTTGTACGGTACTCGGCGGCCTTATAGCCGTTCCAGCTGTTGCCGGTGATGGAGAGGTTCATTTTGCCGCCGTTGAAGCTGATGTTATCGCCTGACCATGTGCAGTCGAACATACCGCCGTTTGACCAGCCGTTGGACTTTTCGAACTTGTCGGTCTCGTAGTAATCGAAGCCGGAGTCGAACTTACTGCCGCCGAACTTCTGAAGTGCGCCTGCGGATACGATCATACCCAGCGAGAGGGCTGCCGCTGTGATGACACTTACGATCTTTTTCGTTTTCATTGTGGTACCTCCATTTTCCGTTTTCATAGTTCTGAGTTCTGCTTTTTGTTTCACGTTCAACTGTCGGGAGAACTTTCCGACATCTTACTGTCATTATACTAAAGCGAGCAATTTTGTCATATCACAAATTTAACATTTATATCGCACATTTTATCATTTTTAAACAAAAAACGTTTACATTTCTGAAAATAATTAACAAATACCACAACATTTTTCAACTTTACGGAAAAATTGTCTGTGGGCTCTGCCAGAATTACTCGCTTCTGTAACCGAACTGTAATCACAACAAAAACTGCCACTGAGTAAAACAGATACCCATATAGAAGTTTTGCCCCGAAGCACTACAAAGTGCTTCGGGGCATTGTATTTTATACAACTGCTAAGATAAATCAGATAATATGAAGTGACCCCTCTTGCAAAGCGTGGATTACTCTGCTAAAATAAAAGTGAAAGAAATCAGCCGAGATACCACATACAAGGAGGAGTCACCATGAACAGTATAACA
>JAEEJW010000118.1 GCA_016282095.1 Ruminiclostridium sp.
GACGTGAACCGTCCCTGCGTCATTTTCTGGTCGCTGGGCAACGAAAGCGGCTACGGCGAAAATCTCCGGGAAGGCGCAAAGCTGGTCAAGGAGCTGGACAGCACCCGTCCTGTGCATTACGAAAGCACCCACAGACTCGACGACACCTCCGACGACGTGCTGGATATGGTGTCAAAGATGTATCCCTCAACCGACGAAATACATAAGTTCCTCGAGAGGACCGATGAAACACGCCCCTATGTACTGTGTGAATACTGCCATGCCATGGGCAACGGCCCCGGAGACCTTGAGGACTACCATAACGTATTCATGGAGAGTGACCGGCTTATCGGCGGCCTCGTCTGGGAATGGGCGGATCACGCCGTTATCCTCGGCCATACAGAGGACGGAAAGCCGGAATACGGCTACGGCGGCGACAGCGGCGAACGTCATAACGACGGCAACTTCTGCATGGACGCACTCTGCTATCCCGACAGGACTCCCCACACAGGACTGCTGGAAGTAAAGCAGGTATATCGTCCGGTCAGAGTCACGGCGGGCAGCGAACCCGGAAAATTCATCATCAGCAGCTTGCTGCGCTTCATCGATGCGGGCGAGCATCTTGACGGCTGCTGGGAGATAAGATGCGGCGGAAACAGAGTCACCGGCGGTTCCTTTAAGTTCTCGGTCCCGCCTATGGGAACGACCGAAATAACCATACCCGAAGCAACAGGAACGTTCGGGCAGGATGCCTATATCCACTTCTCGTTCTTAGCCGGCGGCGGCTATGTAGAAAACGAAGATCCCGACGAGGACGAGCCGGAGGATTATACCGACAGGACGGAGTTCAGCAATTATGAGCCTTTCGGTTATCTCGAAGAGGTCTGCTTCGACCAGATAAAGATATTCACAGCGGAAAAGAAACCTCTGCCTGTTTCCTATGAAGCGCCGGGCTGGATCCAGACTCCGAATGAATACTTTGTGACCGCCGGTAAGTTTGAATACACCTTCGACAAGCGGCACGCGGAATTCTGTAATATCATCGCGGACGGAGAAAAACTGATCGGAAAGCCGCTGAGTTTCAATTTCTTCCGGGCGCCGGCCGATAACGACACCATGCGCGGAAACTGGTATTCCCAGCACCTCAACGATTACATTGTCAAGGTCTACGATACGAGCATTGCCGATGAGGGCGGATATACCGTTATCCGCACGAAGCAGTCCTACGGCTGGAGTATAGACAAGCCCTTCGCACGGGTCGAAGCCGTATACCGGATCTCCGGAGACGGCGCTCTCGAAGTTTCCTGCAAGGCGGAGATATCGAACAAGGTCGAAATGCTGCCCCGCTTCGGACTTCGTTTCTTCCTGCCGGAGAGTTTCGAAGATGTGGAATACCTCGGCTTCGGGCCTTATGAGAGTTACATAGACAAGCATCAGGCTTCCTTTTTCGACAGGTTTTTTGCAAAGGTGGATGAACTGCACGAGGATTACATACGCCCGCAGGAGAACGGCTCGCATTTCGGCTGCACGGAGATGACGATAAGCAGCGGAAAAATGGCTCTGCGGGTCACAGATCCCGACGGCTTCTCGTTCAATGCCTCGCACTATACGCAGGAGGAACTTGCCGGCAAGAAGCATAACTTCGAGCTTGAAAAGAGCGGGTACACTGTACTCTGCGCTGATTTTGCAATGGCAGGCGTAGGCTCGGCAGCCTGCGGTCCGCAGCTCGATGAGAAGTACCGCATAAAGCACCCGGAAATCACCGGTAAACTGAGAATTGTTCCTTCAATAACGGAATGATCACTATACAAAACAAAAGGAAAAGGCTCACGCAAGTGAGCCTTTCCCTTTTAACTATGAAGGATCGTTTCTAATCGAGCCGGTATCTTCTTTTTTATGTCACGGTCAGGAGCGGCGAACAGATATTTTCAGGGAAATACGATAACGGATATCGCGTGCTGAGCGGATTCTGCCGCAGATCCGGAATGTTTTCCCGATCATCTCATTCTTTATCCTTCGGTTGTTCTCCTTTTCTCTGAACTTATAATAACACATTTTCCGGAGTGTTTCAATATGCAGTTCCCGGCCGGAATGTAAACAAAACTACACACCGCCGTTGATGTGTAGCTTTGTCTACATATTACCGCAAAATTGTGACCGACGCACAGATGCCTTGCTGAAAAACGGCAGCCTGGGATTGACTGCCGGATAAGTTTATGATATAATTAACATATCCAAGGATAAGGGTGCTCTGCCGGGTATTTAAACGAACGGCCGGACTACAACGCGTTATTTTTTCAGGAAAGCCGCCGCGCAGGCCTCGGCATCTGCCGGATAAGTATATCCGCGCTTCTCAGCCACCGCCCGTGCAAGCCGCGAGAACAGCCTGTGGGTAGCAGACAGGGCTTTTTCGCAGTCTTCCCTGTCGTAATGCGCAAAGCAATTCTTCATCTCTGCCAGCACTTCCTCACCTGCCCAGCTGTCAAAAAAACGTCCGTCGTGCCATACATCCGCTCCCGGTGTCATTGTGATTCGGTATTCTTCTGCAATTACGAGCAGCAGCTTTTTCAGATAAGCGTCAACGCACATCTTCGCCGCCCAGAGCTCTCCGCGCAGGAGCTTTTTCCGCGCCCAGATATTGTGGAAAAAGAAGTCGTTCACGGCATTCGCGAATTCATCTGCGGACATCGCGTTATGTGAAGCTTCGGGTCTCACATAACGAAGAATCCGCTCCGCGTATCTGTCCGGGTCGTACAGCAGCTTATAGCCGCGATTCATCACCCAGCCTGCCACACCTTCTTCAAGCGCTCTGTCGAACTGCTCCGGCGTCAGTATTATCATATCCACGTCCTTATCATCATCGTAGATGCTGCGCCTTTCACGGCCGCCGCCGAGGGTAGGTTCAATGAACGATATGCTTACCTTCCCGAACAGAGCCGGTATCTCGCCGGAGAACCATTTCTCCGTCTCTTCTGTCACGATGAACAGATCGAGATCCGAATACTCGTCCGCAGGTACGTCCTCACGGGTCGATGAGCCTATCGCGATGACTGCGCGAACAGCCTTATTTTCAGCGGCATAAGCGCAGATACGGTTCTTTATCTCCGAATAGCGGCCGATCTTTTCAATACTCATAAAAACCTCCATATATCAGACAAAAATGACATATTATTGACAGAAATGAAAATGATCTGACAGTATAATAAAAAAACAGCATATACCAACAAATAACAGGAGGCAGCCATGAACCAACTCTCAAAATTCCGGAAAGCCGTTTCCGCCATACTGAAGATCACAGTATTCCTGTCGGCAGTCATAGGTACATTCCTCAGCTGGTACGCCGGCAAAGGCTCATTCATGGGCGGTGCGAACGTGTTCATGTTCTTCACGATACAGTCCAACATAGCCGTCGCGGTAATAAGCCTCATTGGGCTCGTACTTATGTTCAGGCCGAAGATACCCGCGGCATGGTATATAATCAGATTCGTCGGAGCAGTTGCAATAACCCTTACAGGAGCAGTGTTCTGCTTCGTTCTGGCGCCTACTATGGGCGACGCGGCATGGAACATACAGAACACTCTGACCCACGTCGTTGTTCCGGCTGCGGCAATAGCGGACTTCTTCGTCACCTGCTCCGGTGCCGGTATAAAAAAGAGCAGTGTCATATGGGTAACTGTACCGCCGCTGCTTTATGCCATTTATGCAGGCATAGCTTATGTGAACGGCTGGCAGTTCGCGGAAGGAATCACATATCCCTATTTCTTCCTCAACTGGGGAAGTCCCGCAGGCGCTTTCGGATTCACGGACGGTCTGCCGTTCATGGGCTGCGGGTGGTGGATACTTGCCCTGCTTATCCTGCTGATAGTCGCAGGGTTTGTTTATCTCCTTATCGCAGATACGATCGGCAAGGCAATATCGAAGAAACGTAAATGATATCAACGGGGCAGCAATGCCCCGTTTTTTATGTCCGCGGATTAGGCTTCGTCAAAGCCCCGCACAGCGATTATGCCGTTCCTGTCCCATTCAAGCACGGTACGGTATCCGAGCCGGGCATACCAGTCAGACACGGCGGTGTAATGGATATAGCTTATGTCATAACCTTCGTCACGCAGTATCTTCGTGGCGCGCTCCACCATTGCCAGTCCTGTACCCCTGCCCCGGTATTCCGGAAGAGTACCCACACAGCCGGGTCCGCCGATCTTTATCGTCCTGCCTCCGATACGGTATTCTCCCATACTGTCCAGAAGGCAGAAACTCACGGGCTTGCCGCTTACGAAAGCGCAGTATATCCTGCTTTCCTCATCATACAGTTCGGCCCAGCCGTCATCTATTGCTGCTACTGCGTCTTTTATTGCGCTGATGCTGCCTTCGTAAAATCCGAATGACACATCGGCGGACAGCAGCTTCTCATATTCCCGCAGGAAGCCGCCATGAAGCGGAAGTATCATCTCGCGAAAAATGACGCCTTCCGGGATATCTTCGCAGTTTCCGGGATCAAAGAAGCCCGGGTGCATATATCCGAAGAGCTCCGATATTTCTTTTCCGTTCATAGATCATATCCTCCGCACTTATTCCGCATCTGATATTTTCTTCATTATACGCGCCGCCGCGGCATTTGTCAAGGAGTACGCAGACTTCCGCGTCTGTACTGCCGCCCGGAGTAAAGAAAAGCTCTCTTCTGTCAGCCTGCCGGCAGAAGAGAGTATTTTATTCAGGTACCTCATCGGGCTTCCGTTCCTGTACGGTATCAGAAATACGCACACACGTTGTTCCTGTTGTCGCTGTAATCGTAGGAATATGATGCCGAACGCTTCTTTATCAGCGTAACACCGAGATGAACGTCATTATCCCCGTGCTCGAACGGGTCATATTTCTCACCGGCAGACGAAACGGAAAGCTGTATCTGTTTGTCTGCTTCCGAATACTCGAGATGCAGCTCTATATCCGGACGGACACCGTTCAGCGCACCGAGGAACTCATATATCAGCTCTTCGCAGATAAGCTGGATATTGTAGGTCTGCTTCCACGTCAGTCCGTATCTGTCACCGAAATTCCGGACATCACTGTGAAAACGCATAAGGTCAAAATGCTGATCCGTTATATGTTCGCTTATAGTCTTGAGTTTTCTGATAAACGCGATGGTCTTTTCCTTCGCCGGGTGTTCAAAAATGTCCTCTGACGTTCCCTGTTCATAGATCCCGCAGTCCGCAAAGAACAGTATCCTGTCAGCTATCTCCCTGGCAAAATCCATTTCGTGGGTCACTATTATCATTGTAAGGCCGCGCATGGACAGCATCCGGATCGTCGCCAGCACCTCACCGACCATGGCAGGATCAAGGGCGCTGGTAGGCTCATCGAAAAGAAGTATTTCAGGATCCATCATAAGACAGCGTGCTATGGCTATACGCTGCTTCTGTCCGCCGGAAAGCTCAGCGGGCATAGCATTTTCCCTGCCGGAAAGTCCGACCGAGCGCAGCAGCCCTCTTGCCTTCTCCTCGGCTTCTTTTTTCGGCATTTTCAGCAGCTTCCTGGGCGCTGCACACAGATTTTCCATAACGTTCATGTGGGAGAACAGATTGAAATTCTGATATACCATTCCCATTCTGCGTCTGATAACATCTGTTTTCGCGCCCTTTGCGGTTATTTCATCACCCATGATGCTGACAGTGCCGGAATCCGGCCTTTCGAGCATTTCGATCATTCGCAGAAATACGCTTTTGCCGCAGCCCGATCCCCCGAGTATAACGATCTTTTCGCCTTTCTTTACTTCAAGGCTGACGTTTTCAAGCACTTTCAGTCCGCCGAAGGATTTGGACAGATTTTTAACTTCGATAACGTTCATATATTATTGTTCAGGACTTTCTCTTTACTTCGGAAAGTACTTCGGTATGGTAAATTTCGGTTATTGTCATCCCGTCAGGATACATAGCCTCTGTAACACTGTCGATCACCGGAGTCCAGAAAACGACCTGTGCTTTTCCGGTAAGCAGCGCTATGGTCCTTGAGCCGGACTCGATATTCACGGACTTTATGTTTATATGCAGACGCTTCCCTATTTCTGATATGAGAGCAGTATTGAAGCCTGCCGGAACGCCGTCCGCGGATATGAAATCCATAGGCGGAAGATCGCCGGTAAACGCAAAGGTAACCGTCTCGGCATCGCTGAAATTCTCATATTCCACAGGCTCCGGCTCTTTTCCGTCGATGAACCCGTCTATATACTTTTCCTCCAGCGTTTTCATAGTTCCGTCCGCTTTGATCTCCGCGATAGCTTCTGACAGTCTCCCGCACAGCCCGGCATCGGTATTGTTGAGCATCATTGCGAAGCCCACGCTGAAAGGGGTCTTGGTATCGAGCGTTGCCGCAGCGAATTCATAATTGCGCGCTGCCATATATCTTGCGGTGCAGTCAGCTATCTTCACGGAATCCACATCACCTCTCATCAGCGAAAGCTGGAGCTCTGTCAGAGAAGAGAATGTCGCCGCGCTGCTGTCGGACCCTGTCGTATCTTCCCCCGCATCGGCTATTGTCTCGTCCACAACCGGTACAGGCGATTCAAGAACACCGACATGAACAGTCACCGGAGCACCGGCTTCCGGCATTCCGGGATCGGTGGACGGCGTACCGTCGTTTCCGGACTTGCCGGAAGCCTGACACGATGTTATCAGAAGTACGGCCGCAAGTCCCGCTGCCAGTACTGTTTTTTTCAGCTTATTCTTCATTTTTTACTCCTTTGAGTCTGTTTGTTTTCTTTTTGCCGGTAAAGCAGAATATCGCTTTCACAAGATACGCGATACCCAGATACAGCAGCATACCGAGGCATATCATTATCACCGGCTGCATCGTCCTCGACGATGCCGTGTTTATTACTCTCGTAAGATCAGTTATCGTAACATAACCCACTACGCTCGTCCACTGTATAAGATTTACGACTGTGGATTCATAGACCGGCCGCGCAATATCCACAGCCTGCGGCAGTGTAACAAGAAAGAAAGCCTGTATCCGCGAAAATCCGAGAGTCCTTGCCGCTTCGGCCTGCCCCTTGTCCGAAGCAAGCAGCGCGCTTCGCATCAGCTCGGCAAAATACGCCGAGGAATTCAGCGAAAAAGTAATGACAGCAATTATATCCGCTTCCATATCCGATCGCGCAAACACCACATAGTACATCATCATAAGCAGCATAAGTACCGGCATTCCACGCAGCACAGCTATATAGAACCCCGCCGCACGGCTCAGCACCCTGAAGCGGCTCATGCGCAGCCTGCATATACCCGCGCCGAGTATCGTCCCGAAAAGCACGGACAGCGCGGATATCTTCAGCGTTACCAGCAGACCGGACAGCACTGACTTCCACATTCCGCTTTCTATAAGCAGTTCATATATCTTATTCACTCGATCAACTCCCGTTTCCGGAACATAAATACAATTATATTATAACATAAACTTTTTCTAAAATCAAGTATGCTTTTCAGAGTCAGCTTATCTGCAAAATTAAAATGTCCTCAGACCTGACAATGATGTCGGGAATCAACGGCCTCGAAACGGCGCAGGAGATACAGAAGCGCTTCCCGAAGCTCAACATAGTTTTCATAACCGGCCACCCCGAGTACGCTCTGCAGGCGCACGGGCTTTTCCCGAGCGGCTTCCTCACCAAGCCTATCGACGAGCTCGACATCATGACCGCGATAAAAAACCTTCGTTTCCCGATAGATATGCCGAAGTCCCCGGTCTCCGTGACCTGCAGTCCGTTCGGAGTGTTCGTTGACGGCGAGCCGTTCGATTTCAGGCGCGACCGCACTATCGAGCTTTTCGCGTTCCTCGTGTACAAGAACGGCACATACTGCACCTCGGGGGAGCTGCTCGGCATCCTGTGGGACGGAAGCCCCGACAAGGACGGGCACCTCAGGCAGCTTGTAAAGGATATGCGCGACTGTCTCAAAGATATCGGTGCGGACACTCTTATACTGAAAAAATACGGTAAGATCGCGATAGATATAAAAGCCATAGACTACACCGGGAACCTCCCGGATATAGCCGACGAGTTCGGCTGGATATAATTTTCATCATTCTGTCACGGTGATTTCGCCTTCGATGCGGCCCGCACGCCCGGGACGGGCCTGAACGGCTTTATACGAAAAAACAGCCCGCAGACAGCTTTTTAGCGCCGTCTGCGGGCTGTGGATTTTATTGTTTTGCAGAATTGGTGGGGCGGGGGTGAGGCTTTTTGAATGTCCGTACAATTAATCAAAAATATCAAATTTAACAATTGCTTTCTTTATAATTCAGAAGAACCGGAAAAACACTATAGATGTTGCTCCGCTATTCAATAAAAAAGAAAATCACTTTAGTTTCTCTTAGGTCGCTCAAATATTAATACTATTTGATCTATTGTTGCATTTGTTCCAGCGGTTGAACCGCCGATTGAAATAGAAGAAGAATTATGACCTAATTCGTTTGTATATATATTTTTTAAGCGCCAGCCGTCTTTGCTATATTTATTCAATAAATTTTGCAATTCATTTTTGTTTGTACCACCTGAAAAACTATCTATTACAGTTTCTACAGCATACTCTAACGTAAATGTATCCGTTTGAAGACTATGTAATTCTTCTAATATTTTCAATTCAATATACGTCTTAATTTCATCGTCTGTTAAATCTTCAAGATCTGTATGTACTACTGTCTTTTTTTCTTTTTTAGTTATTTTTTCGCCTTGCGCCGGAAACATCTTTGAAGCAAGGTCTAAATATTCCTGTGTCAGCGGATAGCCTCGACTAGTTAAATACTCAATTACCATAGCTTTATTGTATTTTGTTCCATCTGATGAAATGCCTACATTATCAATTTCAATAATATTCTCTATCTCTTCATAGGAAATCTCACACATATTTTTGCCTAATAACCAATCGATAATTTTACTTCTTAAATAATTATTCATCGCTCATACCTCTCCTAAAAACAAAAAAGTGCACAGCATTAAGCTGCGTACCTTATAAACGATACATAAATCGTTTGATGTAACACAAACTGACCAACCTATTATCAATTAATCAGTCTAAGAGCCCGTACATTTACCGATAGGTATTGTACGGTTTTTCGCCATATAAATATTCAGTTAATGTAGCACTTATATATTACCATAAAAGGAAGTAAATTGCAAGCATTTTATCAAGAAATAATAAAATACAAGCAAAAACCGCCCCGAGCTGTATGTGAACTGCCCCAAATTGTGCGTACAGCACAAAAAGCCCCTATGGCATATTAAATTAAGCAATGAACTGGCTTCGCAATTCAAGCGGAGTCAGTTTTGTTTTAAGCTGGATACGCTGATGATTGTAAAAGTAAATATAGTCATCAATGAGTTGTTTTGCATCGGCGAATGTCTTGAACTTCGTTCTGTAAATACATTCTGCCTTGAGAATAGAAAAGAAATTTTCTGCTAAAGCGTTGTCGTATGGGTTCCCACGTCTTGACATTGACGGCGTA
>JAEEJW010000012.1 GCA_016282095.1 Ruminiclostridium sp.
ATACAGGATTATCTCGACGCTCAGCCGAAGCAGCGGTCAATGCATGAGATTTTTGATCTTGTGCGGAGGGATTTTGAACGTGAAACACGAAACATCTGCTTTGCCGCCGGAGTAAAGGACAAGACCGAACTTCTCGGCAGGCAGATCTCGTTCCTTATGTCAAATCATATCCAGTGTGTTGGTCAGGTAGAGCGGTTCCTTGAAAAGGATCAGGAGCAGATCACCAAACTGGATGCACAGATAACCGATC
This sequence comes from Ruminiclostridium sp., assembly GCA_016282095.1. Classification (GTDB taxonomy): domain Bacteria; phylum Bacillota; class Clostridia; order Oscillospirales; family Ruminococcaceae; genus Ruminiclostridium_E. Next base: position 251 of record JAEEJW010000012.1, read on the forward strand.
TGTCGGCGGAAATACAGCATAAAAAGATCGTAGCTGTCGCCGCGGGACGATATTTCGGTAAGCATAAATTCGGTGGCTATTCTGCAAAGCAGAAAAAATCCGACAGCCTTATACTCACGAACGCGGGTATCACGTCGCTTGATGATGTATCGGGTTATGACGATGTTGTGGCCGCCGATAACGAGCGGCTCGCAGAAATGCAGAAGGAGCTTGAAGAACTGAGAAATCATGAGGGTCTCCTTCAAAGTATAATCAAGACCTACGGCGACCGTGAAACTTATGCACAGAAATTCGATAGACTGGTCCGTGAAAGGCTGTCCGAGCAGGAACAGGAAAAGGTCAAACGATCGCAGTCGCAGAAAATCACGATCTATAAGCCTATCCCCACCGTGGCGGTAACACGCGACAGGGCGAACACTGACGACTACACGTTTAAGGACGAGCTACGGGTTTATGATCTCAAAGCTAATCCAGATGACCTGAAGGAGATACTTACGGAACTGTACCACTCACATTCGCTGAATGACGGGGATGTTGTCCGAATCGGTGATGATGAAACCATTTATTACTGCGAAGGCAAGAAATTCTGGCATCTCCCCGAGTTCTCGAAATCCCGCAGGGTGGTCGAGCGCGAGCGTCAGCAGGAACTCTTGCGACAGCAGCAGGAACGCATTGATGCCGAACGACTCCGGAAACAGCAGGAAGAACAGGAGCGGAAGAAAGCTGAAGAAAAACAGAATCAGCCGTCTGCGCCCAAGAAAAAGAAGAAAAGTCTATAACAATGAAATTCAAGGAGGAAAAAGTATGAGAAGAATTTTAACAATCAAGGAAGCGGCAAAGCTTATCGACGGTCTTACCGAGTACCGCATCCGTCAGATGTGCAAGTCTGGTCAGCTCCCGTGTTTTATGGCGGGAAAGAAGTATCTGATCGACGAGCAGGCTCTTTACAAGGCGGTGTTCGGGGAAAGATATGCCGAGGATAAGCCGGCATGATACTGCAAGGGGCGTTAATTCGCCCTTTGTAGCTATACTATTTAAATTATATATGGAAATTTACAAAAAGCACTTGACAGATACAAGAAAATGTATTATACTTTAAAGCACAAAAGCGTGTTTTAAGAAAGGATGATGAAACATGGCAAGCATTACTAAACGCGGAAAGGGATACAACATACGTGTTTCCTGCGGGTTTGACGGTGACGGTAAGCGTATAATCAAGACTATGACCTACAAACCCCCGGCAGGCCTTCCGGCTCGTGAGGTTGAACGGCTTGTGAACAAGACCGCGATCGAATTTGAGGAACGCTGTCTCAACGGTCAGGTCATTGACTCCGGCATACGCTTCAGAGATTTTGCGGAGAAATGGTTTAAGGAATATGCCGAAAAGCAGCTTCGGGCGACAAGCCTCAGCCGCTATAAAGATCTCATGAAGCGCATAATGCCGGTATTCGGCAACATGAAGCTGAAAGCGATCAGGCCGTATCAGCTTACAGAGTTCTACAACAGTCTGGCGGAAGAAGGTGTGCGCTGCGACAGCAAATACGTCGGACGGGATACCGTCGTCGCCCTTATCAAAAAGTCCGGCATGACCCAGCCTCAGTTTGCAAAGGCAGCGGGAGTAGGTCATTCGGTAGTTGAAAGCGCATTACATGGAAGAAACATCGCAAGCAAAAGCGCACAGAAGATCTCGGACTATCTCGGGAGGCCGCTGGACAGCCTGTTCAAGTGTGTTACTGAGGGAAAACGGCTCGCAAGCCGTACCATACAGTATTATCAGGTGATACTCTCGTCTATGTTCTCGACTGCTGTTGATTGGGAGTTCCTGTCGGAAAATCCTTGCGAGCGTGCCAAGCCGCCGAGGATAATCCACAAGGAAAGCCGTTATCTTGACGAGGAAGGTGCTGCTGTAGTCATGGATGCTCTTTCACATGAGCCGTACAGATACGCGATCGCAATATATATCATGCTTTATACCGGACTTCGCCGTGGAGAGGTGTGCGGTCTGGAATGGTCGGACATTGACTTCAACAAGCGGATAATGTCTATAAACCGCAGTTCTCTGTATATCCCGGAGAAGGGAACGTTCACGGACAGCCTCAAAACATACAATTCGGCTCGCGTAATTAACATGTCCGATGATCTGGTTGACATACTGAATGACTACCGGGCGTGGCAGTCAGAGCAGGCGGAGCTTCTCGGGGACAAGTGGAAAGGCGGAGAGCGGATTGTGACCCGGCTTGATGGTGCACCGATATGTCCGGACACGCTTTCCGGATGGTTCTATTCGTTCATACGGAAGAATGATCTCCCGCAGATCTCAATTCACAGCCTGCGGCACACCCATGCTACGCTCCTTATCGCGTGCGGCGTATCGCTCCCCACCGTATCGGCAAGATTAGGACACGCTTCGACTTCAACAACGAGTAATATTTACATTCATGCCATTCAGTCAGCAAATGCGGCAGCGGCGGAAGCAATAAATGTAGTTCTGTGACCGGATAAAGGTACAAAGAGAGCGAAAAAGATCCCTTGTAAGAACGATA
>JAEEJW010000119.1 GCA_016282095.1 Ruminiclostridium sp.
AAAAGGGTTCCCCCGGACCCCCTCCCAAAAAACTTAAACCACTTCGTTATTAAATTAAAAGAAATCTGCTCCTTTTGATAGTCAAAGGGAGCAGATATTTTTGTGTTTGCAGTTATTTTACCTTGAAAAGGGGTACTTCTTAACGAGTCTGCAAGGCGAAGCGATTTAAGTTTAGGCCAAGCCCTTTTTAAAGGGCGTCATACTCAAGCGTTAGCGACTTCTTACTCTCGTTCTCGAGCGCAAGCGACTCTCTTCACACTCAAGCGCAAGCGACATCTTGTTCCCGTTCTTGAGCGGCTATACATACAGCAGGTAGAAAGTGAGGGCGAGGGAGGCGACGGCAGCGACGAGGATGAGCGGGTGGGAAAAGATCACCGCGAACCGGCGGCTGTCAGTGAGATACGGCGGGCGGCTGAAAGAGAAGAGCTTCAGGACAATAGATATTATCAGAGCTATGAAGCCTCCTATGATAAGGAAAAGGCCGAAATATGTGCTTATCGTACCGAGCGCGGCAAATACCGAATCCACGATGTCGTTCCCGAACGTTTCGGGCAGGTAGACACTGAGCCCCGCCAACAGATTGTTTACCGCGTGTATCACTATCGTCGGAACTATAGAGTTTCTGCGTATCGCGATCACCGCGAGCGAAAATCCGAACAGGAATGTGTACAGGAACTGGTCAAAATTGAAGTGCGACAGCCCGAAAATAAGCCCCGTTATCACTGCCGCCTGCATATCACCGAACCTGCGCATAGGGCGCAGCAGAATGTGACGGTATATAAACTCCTCGCAGACAGGAGCGACTATTATGCTGAAAAACTCAAACGTCACGAACTGCACGACATTCATCGACATCATGTCCGAAAACGCGGCTTCGGGCTGCGGAATACCGAACAGATAGTCAAGAAACGCGGAAACAACGTTCGTCGCAATGCCGCCGAGCCTCGCCACACAGCCGCCCGCAAGAAACAGCAGCAGCGTTTCGCATGGGACTTTCGGATACGGAACAAGTGAGCGGGCTTCGTTCAGATCGTCACGGAACAGCACGCTGAACACAAGTATCGGCGCTGCGTAGTTGGAAACGGCATTCCGCAGCAGCGCAAAGGCATAGCCCGCATCCGTGGAAATATCGGTGTACAGGTTCCCCGTCACTGCCTGATTTATCAGCGCAAACAGTAAGGAAACGACTGTGCCGACAAACAGATAATTGAACATCAGAAACAGCATCGACGCGCCGTATCTGCCGGCAAGCCTGCCGAGCTCGTGTTCCGGTGTTCCTTCGGGATACCTCATATCAGCTTCCTATGATGCCCGCGGAGATCCCGAACACCGTGTCTATTATCATCAGCAGAGCGATCACGGAAGGTATCGCTGTCACCAGCATCAGCACCTTCCTGCCGTTGCCGATCTCCGGGAATACCTTCGGCACTTTGTATTTCTTTATCTGCTTTATCTTCGCTATGCCCGATATGAAGCCGGTCAGCATCAGTATCAGAACGCTTACCATGTATATACCGAACACCGCGAGCCATATCATGTCGCCGTCGGGGACAGTGTCCGTATTGCCGCGCAGTATGAATTCCTGCACCCCGTTGGTGGACATCAGAAGCACCATTATGCCGCTGATGCCGTTGACCATGGCGTGAAGTATCGTCGTGGAGAATATCGAACCCGTGACATTCGCAATATAGCCGAGGAATATGCCTATCACGGCAGTGTAGAATATCTGCTGGAAATTGGCATGGGCAAGTCCGAACAGTATGCCCGTGGTGAATATCGCAAGACCGTTGCCGTAGGGTTTCAGCGCGTCCATAAGAATTCCGCGGTACACGAATTCCTCAAATACCGGCGCTATCACCACCAGCATGAAGAACATGAACAGCGCGCTCCAGATATCGCCCTCAAAAGCTGTCGTGACGGTATTGAGCTTACGGGTAAGATCAACCTTCTGCTGTATGAAGTAGATCACTATGAGCGTTACGATGTTCACAACGGCGGCTGTGCCGTAGATCGCAGGGAAATTGCCTATGGCGCGGGTGTTGCTCTTGGGCACCTTGTAGTGGACTTTCAGCCCCGTGCCGCCCTTTCCGAGCCAGCCGAACATGAACGCGCCGATCACCGCAGGCATCACCTGAAGGAACAGCGCGGAAATGGTGAGCTGCAAGATATATCTGGGCGTGTAGGTCATGCTTTCACCGACCGCGCCGTCGACGGCAAGCATTATGTATTTGCCTGCATAGCGCAGCACAAAAACGATCAGCATGAACAACCCGACTCTTAACGCTGCCTTTTTGAAATCCTTCTTTGCTTCAGCCGGGTCACGCACCGCGGCTGTTGTTTCTTCGGGCATTTTGTGTCTCCTTATGCTTTCTTTATTCTTCTGGAATTCTTCTCCCAGTGCTCGATTATGCGTGTAGGCGTGCGCTCTATGGCAAGGCTGTCGGGCGGCACGGGCTTTGTTATCGTGGAGCCCGCGGCTGTGGCGGCATTCTCGCCTATCTCAACGGGCGCTATCAGGTTGGTGTTGCAGCCTATGAACGCATAGTCGCCGATCTTCGTGCGGAACTTGTTGATGCCGTCGTAATTGGCGGTGACGCAGCCGCAGCCGAAGTTCACGCCCTTGCCGACATCGCTGTCGCCCACATAGGTAAGATGCGCAACGGCGGTGTTCACGCCGATCTCGGAGTTCTTGATCTCAACGAAGTCGCCTATCTTAACGCCCTCATGGAGCACTGTGCCGGGACGGAGCTGTACAAACGGACCCGCCTTGACACGATCCTGAACGCGGGATTCATACGCCTGCACGTTATTGAGGATAACGCCGTCACCGATCTTACAGTTCTCGATCAGCGAGTTGGGGCCTATGGTGCAGCCCTCGCCTATCACCGTGCTGCCGCGGATTATCGTTCCGGGCAGGATAAGTGTGTCCCTGCCAATACGGACGTTCTTTTCTATTATGATGCCGTCTGTGGAGACAAACTCCACGCCCTCGTCAAGCAGCTTGCCGATGACCGCCATTTTCGCCGTTATGTTGAGGCGTAGCAGGTCTGCACGGCTTTCCGGGCAGAGTATGATATCCGGGTCGGCGGCTTTGTAAACTCCCGCCTTGCCGCCGTTCGCGCGGATCGCCGCGATAGTTCCTGTCAGGCTGAGTTCGTCCGTCAGTGCGGATCCCAGAGCCTCTGCGCGGAAAACATACAGACCCGAATCCACCTCGGTGATGCCGAGCTGCGGAAGAGTCGCGTCCTCCCGGGCGACTATGGCTTCGAGACCGCCGTCCGCGTCCCGGACGATGCGCCCGCAGTCCGCCGGATCAGGAAGATCCGCGCTCATTACGGTGACATCGCTGCCCGTTTCTTTATGTGCGTTTATCACGGAAGTCACGGTCTCGCTGTTCACGAAGGGCATATTTCCGCGGAGCACGATCACATCCCCGCCGTCTGCGGACATCTCAATTGCCTGCATTAACCCGCTGTTCCCGGCCTGCGTGAAAATGCGGTATTCCCCGCGGCCTTCAGTATATTTCTTTATCGTATCGGCGCCGTACCCGACTATGATGCCGGTGTCCGCGGGGCTTATACCCGCTCCGGCGAGGCTGTCCAGCACCCAGCCCAGCATAGGCTCGCCCAGCACCTCAAGCATTGC
>JAEEJW010000120.1 GCA_016282095.1 Ruminiclostridium sp.
GACCTTCGGCAGCTTCGCGGTATATGCGGGCGATGCTCCGCTGAAATTCTCGCGGACGCTCTCAAAGGAGATATTCGCCTATCTTATCGACCAGTGCGGCTATCCCGTAACGAGCCGAGATATTGCCGCCGATGTACTCGGTGAGACGGCTTTCGACCCGAACATATCAAAGCGCGTATCGAAGGCTGTCGGATATCTGCTGTCCGACTTACAGGGAGCAGGCGCAGGAAACGTGATAGATAAGCAGAACCGTCAGATACGGGTCAACAGGCACCGTCTGTCCTGCGATCTCTACGACGCGCTTGACGGCAACGTGGAGGCACTTGCCGGATATGACGGGAATTACATGATCGAATACTCCTGGTCGGAGACAAGCTTTGCGATGGGTCTGCTGCGCGAAAAGACCGGTTCGCAGGAGCTTTTTTGAAACTTTGGATGAATGCCCAAATTGAAAGCCATTAACCTTGTGCAATATGCACAAGGTTTTTGCGTTTTCAGGGCGAAATAGGGCGAAATTGTTGTGATATAATAGAGCTATCAAAATGAACCAAGGGAGGTCATTCCTATGAATGAAGATCAGAATATGAAAGATTCTTCGGTTTCGGGTACCGAACTGGATGATGACGCAATGGACGCGGTTGCTGGCGGTATGGATTATCTCCCCGACGGCGACAGAGACGATTACTGGAGACCGGGTGAGACATTCGCTCTGACCGCGTTCTGCAATCGGTGCGGGTGCGAGATCACAAACTGGAGAGCGACGACGGAGATCTATGGAAAAGTGGCCGTTTGCAATCACGGTTCTTCAATGGAAAGCAGTCATTACAGACGCTTTATCAAGAGCGACGGTGTGACGATCGAACCGTTTAATGGCAGGCTGCTTGGCGGCTGATAAGTAAAAAAGGCAATAATGTAATGACTGTCCGAACATAAATCAACCCTTACCCGCGGTCGTGGAAGATCCCGTGCCCACGGAAAATACCAGACAGGAGGAAAATACTATGATGGCAGCAGAAACCAAAAATCTTCTGAAGGAGCTGAAAGACAAGCTCATGCTTGCGGAGAGCGCAGACGAGATCAAGGAAATCATCACAAAGGCGGGCGGCGAGATCACAGCCGAGGACGCGGAGAAACTCCTTGCGAAGATCAAGCGGAGCAAGCCTGCTTCCGGCATGGACATCGACGACGATGAAATGGATGCAGTTGCGGGCGGCGGTACATTCAGCAATGAACACAAAGACTGGAGCAAGGATGGCTGTGCAGCCACCTGTGAGCCCGGCAGCAGATGCTGGTCGAATGACAAATGTATCTGGGGCGAGTACAGTTACTCCAATTTCTGGTCTGCCTGTCCTGACGGCTCTCCGCATAATATGGTGTTTGTGGAGGATGATTTTATGGCAACGACACCGATCAAGAGATACAAATGCTCAAAATGCGGCTTTACAAAAATTGAATAAATCTATTAGTAAGCATCAACGGAGCATGAACAAACAACAAGGAGTTTTTTAAGATGAACGAAGCGACTAAGAAAGCGCTTACGGAGCAGAAGGATAAACTCCTGCTTGCAGAGAGCGTAGACGAGATCAGTAAAATGATCACAGCGGCGGGCGGCGAAATAAGCGCCGAGGACGCGGAAAAACTGCTTGCGGAGATCAAGCGGAGCAAGCCTGCTTCCGGCACGGAGATCGACGATGACGCAATGGACGCGGTAGCCGGCGGTTCGTTACCGTGGATTGAAGGTACGGCAACCGACGGAGAAGATATAGGCTGCTGGTGGACTTATCATGTATCTATGAACTCCGCAAGCTATTCTTTAGGTGTTTGTCAGTACTGCAAAGTTTCATTGACAGTAATATCGGAAAATCAGAAACAATGTCCCCAGTGTAACAGAGTTTTTTAACAAATCTGGCCTTTAAGGAGGAAAAAGCGATGAACGAACAGACAATGAATATCGTAAAACAGCTCAAAGACAAGCTGATGCTCACCGGGAGCGCCGATGAAATCAGGAAGCTGATTGCAGATGCGGGCGGCGAAATCGCAGCCGAGGACGCGGAAAAAATACTTGCGGAGATCAGGAGAGACAATGCCGCTTCCGGCACAGACATCGACGACGATGAAATGGACGCTGTCGCGGGCGGTTGGTCTTTCCCGTGGATCGACGGTAAGGCAACAGACGGAAAGGACATAGGCTGTTGGTTCAGTGATTATCAAAACAAAAACGACGCAGGCTACGCTACAAACACCTGCCAGGATTGTAAAGTGACTTTGAGAGATAAAGCGTTACACGAGAAGGAATGTCCCGTATGTCACAAAACCTATGAGGACTTCCTTCCGCCATCGTAAGGCGCAGCACAATATGACCGTCGGGTCAGTATTAAAAATCCGGTAAAATGGGCTCACAGAGCTCTTAAATAATATTTTCATATTTCAGGAGGAAAAAACCATGAACGAACAGACAATGAATATAGTAAAACAGCTCAAAGACAAGCTGATGCTTGCAGAGAGCACAGACGAGATCAGGGATATCATCACAAAGGCAGGCGGTGAGATCACAGCCGAAGATGCGGAACACATAATGACTGAGATCAAGAGAACAAATGCGCCTTCCGGCACGGACATCGACGACGACGAAATGGACGCTGTCGCAGGCGGTTTGGAATGGTGCTCGGAAGCATTTACCTGTCTTCTATTCTCTTTTTGGGGAACCAGATGAAATAAATGGTACTAACGAGTTCCGGCCGCTAAATGTGACCGTCAGGTCAGCACGTAAAATCCGGTAAACGGAGCTCACAGAGCTCTTAAATAATATTTCAGTATTTCAGGAGGAAAAAACCATGAATGAACAGACTTTTAAGATCGTAGAGCAGCTCAAAGACAAGCTGATGCTTGCGGAGAGCGTCGATGAGATCAAGGACATCATCACAAAGGCGGGCGGCGAGGTAACCGATGAATTCGCTGAAAAAGTGTTCACCGAGATCAAAGCGAATAATGCCGCTTCCGGCACGGATATCGACGATGACGATATGGACGCGGTAGCGGGCGGTTCCGGCTGTGCTTTTAATTATTCATGTACTTTGTTCTGGTGTGGTAATAATGAAGCAAAAATTCCGTAATTCATGATCAATCGCGCAGATGTTCCCGCGGGCAGGAAAACACTTCTGCCCGCAGACTTACTTTAAACTTTTAGGCGGATACCCATAAGAGGTGAAGCATGAAATACATTATTTCCGAAAATTACAGTCTGCGCGGGTGGAAGAAGCTCCCCTACGGACTGCAGAATATATATACGGGCGAGACCGAGTTCATGTACAAGCCGATGTACTCCCTTCTGCTTGACTGCAACGGCCTCACCGACATACAGCCGGAGAAGCTGTCCGAGGAAGACCGTCAGATCCTCGAAAAGTGGGAGAAGGACGGCTTTATCAGAAAAGCCGCCGAGGGCGAAACGCTGAAAGATATACAGCATTACAAGTTTTACCCGAACCGTTTCAAGCAGGTTGTACACTGGTCATTGACCGGGCGCTGCAACTATAAGTGCAAACACTGCTTCATGTCCGCACCCCACGCTGCGCAGGGTGAGCCGAGCTTTGACGAGCTGATGACTATGCTCGATGCTTTTGACCGCTGCGGGATACGCACTGTCGGGCTGACGGGCGGTGAGCCTCTGATACGCAGGGATTTCTGGGACATTGTTGACGCAATAATCGAAAAAAAGATCGTTATAACTACGATCTACTCGAACGGTCTGCTCGTTACCGACGATTTCTTTGACAAGCTCGGTGCGAGACACATACACCCCAGTATACAGTTCTCCTTCGACGGCGTCGGATATCACGACTGGATGAGGGGAGTCAAGGGTGCGGAGAAATATGTTCTCGATGCCATAAAGCGCTGCAACGAGCGCGGTATCACATTCACCGCGTCAATGTCGCTCTGCCGTGACAACAAGGACAGCATACGAGAGACTGTGAAGCTCATGGGAGAGCTCGGGTGCAAATATCTGAAAATATGCAACACCTCCCCGCAGGGCGAGTGGAAGGATCAGCCGGAGCATTATCTTAAGCAGACTGAGGCTTATCAGACATTCCTTGACTATATACCGCAGTATTTCGAGGACGGGAAGCCCTGCTCGATCGGTCTGGAGGGCTTTTTCAACTGTCGGGACAGCAAGGCGGGATCGGATTTCGTCAAGTACGGAAAGGAAGAGAAATTCGGGAAGCAGCTCATGTGCGGAGAAGTTCGTCGCACAATGTATGTCAGCCCGACGGGTAACGTTCTGTCATGTATGCCGATGATCGGCACGCCTATCGAGGATCAGTTCCCGAATATGCTGAAGATCCCGCTGGAGGAGATACTGGATTCCGATTCGCTGTATATGACATTCTCCAATTACAGGGTGAGCGATTATATGGCACACAACGCTGACTGCCGGGAATGTGAGTACCGCGAAATGTGCTGCGGCGGCTGCCGTGCGGTGGCGATAAACACGAGCCCGGACGACTATCTCGGAAAAGATCTGAACACATGTGAGTTTTTCAGAGGCGGCTGGAAGAAGAAGGTCGATGAGCTTCTCAAAAGCCTCGGTGTTGAAACCGAAGAACAGAAGGAGACTTAAAAATGACTGAAGAAAAAAAGTCTGTCGAAATAGATGATGATCTTATGGACGCAGTTGCCGGAGGTATAAATCCCCCGGATACAGACATCAGTGAAACATTGCAGCAATTAAAGGACCAGTATAATCAGACCTTGCAGGCAATCAAGGATCAGATTCCGAATCCTTCGGGAAGCGATCTGATAAAACTGACGCCAGATAACGGACCTATAATTCTGCCGGGTACTCCCGTTACATCAGATGATATATTAAAGCCTATGGATCTCGAAGAGATCATAAAAAAACACGGCGGATTATAAGAAGGAGGCAAGGCATGTTAAGAGACAAGACTGCCCGTGCGGGTCCCGTTGACCTGCCGGACTCGGATATGGAGAATGTGAGCGGCGGCACAGGCGAAGTTACTGTCCATACTGTGACCCACGGCGAGACTATCAGCATGATATCGAGAAGATATAAATTGCCGTCGTTCATTATAGCACAGGCAAACAGCGAAACGATAATAAGCACGGCTCAGAAGCACGGAATATATCGGGATTCTCTTGAGGAATATTCGGCGTATCTGTACGCGGGCGAACAGCTTAATATACCGATACATTAACAGGAGGAACAGAAAATGCTCAATATTAAGACTTCGGAAGAAAACGGAAGAACAGTGATAGCGCTTGAGGGCAGGCTTGATGTAAACGCAGCGAAGGAAGCCGACAAGCAGTTCATGGATGCTGCAGAGGAAGCGGACGACATCATACTCGACTGCGCAAAGCTCGAATATATCGCCAGTGCAGGACTGCGTGCCGTCAAGAGGCTGAGGCAGGTTATGAAGGAAAAGGACAGCAAGCTCACTGTAAGAAATGTAAATAAGGATGTAATGGACGTGTTTTCTGTGACGGGATTCACGGCGCTTCTGAAATTTGAATGATCGGGGTGATCGTATGAGTTCGATAACCGTACCTGCGAACGAGGAAGCTCTCGATGAGATCACCGAGTTCATAGACGGAGAGCTTGCCAAAGTCGGCTGTCCGCCAAATATCCAGATACAGATGACCATTGAGGAAGTCTTTGTCAATATCGCCAATTATGCCTATGAGAACGGCGAAGGAAACGCGGAGATCACCTGCACGATACTGGATGACCCGCTTACAGCGGAGATCAGCTTCAAGGACAGCGGTGTGCCGTTCGATCCTCTTGCGCAGGCTGATGCAGACATCTCCGAGGAGGCGCTGGAAGAACGGGAGGGCGGTCTCGGCATCCACATGATCAGGACGTATATGGACAGTGTCAGCTATGCCTACGAGAACGGACAGAATGTGCTGACCGTCCGCAAGCGGCTCAGGAAGGAGGCGGACGATGCGTAATTCTCTTGCAATCGAGGAAAACAAGTCCTTCAACAAGGTCAGAAACAAGAAATGGTATCTGCCGACGCTGTTTTACCTTCTTATATTTCTTATGTTGCTGGGCTGCGTGCTTTCAATGACACGCCCTATGGACGCCCTTCCGGATAAGAACGCTTTCTATGTCGGCACCGACGTGCTCGGCATAGCGATATGTGTGGCTCTGTTCAAGGGCTGTATGACCGGACGCGAAAGCAACGGGGATATGACATTTCTGTTCGCGTCACTGATATTCTCTAACGGAGCTCTGCTGTTCTTCGACGAATGTTCAACTCTTTTTGAGGGTATTCCGGAGCTGCGCGGACTTAATCTCGCGACGAATATCTGTAAATTCTTCTTCCTGCCGCTTCTGATATATTTCTTCTGGAGATATGTGAGGTTTGCGGCTGAGCTTGACAGTTATCTGAAACCGTGGCTTATAAAGTTTTTCCAGTTCGCGATAATCCCTATCGCCGCACTCAATCTGCTGAATATCGTCTTTCCCGTATATTTCAGAATTGATGACGAGGGCTTCACAAATATTGAGAAGCTCTGTATCATACCTCTCGCATACGCGTTGATCGCTGCGATAGCGATACTTATCGGATTAGCA
>JAEEJW010000121.1 GCA_016282095.1 Ruminiclostridium sp.
GAAGGTCAGTCCGCAGGTCGTTCCGTAAACGATGCAGCTTCCGCCGCTGCCGACATCAACGAGGATATCGGTGTTGCTCACCGCGAGAGTTCCGCCCTTTATCGACTGCGAGAGCGTATGTACGCTGTGCGTGCCGTTGGGTATCTGAGTGAACGCGCCGGAGGTTATCTCGCCGGAAACGTAGAACTGTGTCGTGAAATTACCCGCCATTGTATTTACGGCGTTGTTCCAGTCCTGAACGGGCGTGGTGCGTCCGCTGTAAATGCTGCGGAGGTTCATTACTGCGTTATAGCCGTTCTGCGAGTCGGAGAGTATCTGCACGCCGAGAGTGGAGCACTGCTCGACGCTGTCGGCGGGCGATGCCGCTTCGGACACTTCCGTGGTGATATCGCCCTCATTCGCTGCGGATGCTTTGACCGAGAACGGGAAAAGGATATCCACAAGATCGGGAGCCGCGTACACCGCGCTGATCTTGGTGCTTATGCCCTTGGTTTTCTTGATATTCTCGTCTTTTGCAAGCTCCTCGGACATGGAGATCATGTTGTTCGAGACTTCCTCGGTCGCTTTCCACGCATCAAGGCACTGGTCGAACCGGCTGTTTATGGTGTCCGGATCCGCAGACGCAAGATCGGTCTCAAGAAGCTCCTCGGTCAGAAGTCTTGCAAGCGCGTAGCTCTGCGTACCGAGCTTTGTCATGTCGCAAAGCTTTGAGAAGCTCGCTTCAAGCTTCTCGCCGAGAGGACTTTTTTTGCTGCCGAACGGATTGAAGATAAGCACGACAACGAGCGTTATCGCGAGGAATACCGCGATTATCGTGATTATCAGCGGATACTTGCTTTTCTTAGTCTTAACTGCCGCACCTCCGGCAGCCGCCTGCATCGCGGGCTGCATATACGGTGCCTGCTGCACGGGGGGCGGTACGGGCTGCGTGTAATTCTGCTGCGGAGCCTGATACGGCTGCTGCTGCTGAACGAGCTGCTGCGCGTACATCTGCTGCTGCGGCTGTACGGGCGGCGGTACCGGCTGCGTGTATACAGGCTGCTGTGCCGGAGCTGCCGGCTGAACGGGCTGTGCCGCGGGTGCCTGCGCCTGTGCGCCGACCGGTGCGCCGCACTTGTTGCAGAATGCCGCGCCGGGATTTACCGGCGAACCGCAGCTGCTGCAGAATCTGCTGCCGGAAGCGGGAACGTCACTTGGCGCGGCTGTACCGCAGTTCGGACAGAACGCCGAGCCGTCGGGTATCTGACTGCCGCATTTTGTGCATATCTTACTCATAGGCTGTTCTCCTTTTCATAGGATCGGTTTGCTTATATATAAGTGCCTGAAATACTCTGCACTTATTGACTTTCATGCGCTCATTTTCTGCCCGAAATTACGGGCGTATAGAGAGAATATCTGTATAAGATAATGATGCTTCAGCACAAACGAGCATTGAGGTGCCGAAGTCTTGAACACCACAACTTCCTTGTACGAGATGTATATACGGACATCGCCGCAGTCGAAGACCTCATATTCTCTCTGCGGCTCAAACGTTCCCCGCTCGAACCTGACAAGCGGTTTTATGCTGTGTGTCAGTTTGTCATATGAATGCCGGATATGACCGATATACCCATCGTCGGAGCTGTAGCGGTAAACACAATCGCGTTCCATGCCGACGGTACAGAAGCCGTCAATGCAATCGTTCGCGCTGATGAACACCGAGTGGCAGAATCGGCTGCCACTCGTGTCGGGGCGGTAATACGATTCTATAAGTCCTGTCATATACAGCGGGAGCCAGCTGCGCAGCGCGAAAAGCATCTCGGACGGGTCGCGGTCAATGTTGTGTATTATCTTTATCCTGACGCCATTTTTCAGGCATTCCCGCATTAGTGACTGCCATTTCGGCATAAAGCGTACCTGCTGCATCCATTCCATGCTCTGGTCGGAGTAGAGGAGCAGCTCCGAGCCCGGTTTTTTTGCCGCGTTCCCGAGAAAACGGATCACCGCGCGCTGCAATCCGCTCGTTCCGGTGTAGAACACCGTTTTTTCGGACAGGATATCGGATCTTGCCACAGTGTCGAACTCCGGCAGCGATACGGGAGCCGGCGGAGGTGCCGCGATCTGTCTGATGATGCTCGCGGCGGCTTTGTTTCCGGCATCGTCGTTCTTTCCTATCAGCCAGTCTCTTATCATAAGCGACGTGTTTTCATCGGAAAGGTCGCTTTCCCGAACGCCGAGCAATTCCGCGACAGAACCGAGATTGCCGGTATTACGGGCGTGCCTGTACAGGAATTCGCAGATGCTCACCAGATATTTCGACCTGCGCGTCGGTATCTTTCCTCCGCTGCAATATGTACCGAGCAGCGTGGTCGCGGTGCCGATGCCCGCGCATATCTCGGAAACACTCACGCCGACTGTGCTTATGAGATCGTTGAGCCTTTGAGTGAACTTCTCGGTATGGGCATCGAGAACGAGCACATCTTCATAAAGCCAGTCGAGCAGAGCTTTTCTGATATTCTTCCCGCCGATCGTCGGAGAGCAGCCTATCGTTTCGCACAGGACATCTGTCTTCCCGTTCGCCTCGCAGTAGCCGTAGATCCCGTATCCGAGCTTATGCGCGGTCGAGCTTTGCCTCGCGGGTACGCGGCTTCCGTTGGTGAGCTTTCCGATATTCGGAGCCGCCATTCCCGCATACTCCGATATCTTCACGTTTGTACCGCCTACTGCTTTTATCACGGTTTTCAGCTTATCTTTAAGCATTGTCGCCCTCCTTTTCGTCATTTTACTTATTATAGCATATCTAACAAGAAATATCAATAGTTTTCCAAATATTTAGGTATTTTATCAATGGAGTTTTTTACAGCGTAACAGCATTTGAAGAGGCTTTAACATCACGAAGCTAAATATGCTCATATTAAGCCCGTAAGCCTCACAAATGTGTCGTATAATGATACGTATCCCGACACAGGCTCAGGACTGTCGCAATGTCCTGCATTCTATTTAGCGACCGATCTTTTTCTTATATTCGTCCCAACAGAAATATATGCGGATAAGGGCATGTGTACTTACGCCGTATTTTATATGCATATCAAGCAGATACGGTTTTCCATCAATGTATACAGTGTAATCCTTCTTATACATTTTCAATGCTTCCTTACCGGAGAATGTGACATCCCAGTTATATTTCTCGGCATACAGTGACAACATGAATTCGTCAATGTTTCCGAGCCGATATTCCGCATAAGCGTTTAGATAATAGAGGGCATCGCACAATACCGAAACATTAAGCGGATTGCTATATTTTTTCAGCGAAGCCTCTGCTCGCGAAGATATTATTACATTTTTCGGCATATTTTTAACACCCCAATCACATACATCATTTATTATTGTCTTTTGATATCGAAACATCTTTCGATTCTTCACGGTTACTAATAAACAACAATTCCTGTTCTATTTGTTGTTTATCATAAGTATTCATGTTATTCAATTATGTTTGTCAACAGGCTTTCTACCGTTTTACGTTGTTTTTTGTTTCTACCGAGCTTCTACCAGCTTTCATACCGCTGACTATCTACCAAGTTTCTACCAAAATTCATCATTCAGGCTATTTTTTTATAACGCCCTTAATGTGCGTTATTTAGGCTTTCTACCATTAAAAAGCCCCGTAGAATCAATATTTTTGTGGTACTCGGTGTGAAATTGGTTTGGTTATACCATAAATACGAGCTTTTTGTAAAGGCTCTTTTTTATTTCTCCTGAAAGGAATGATGTGTATGCATTTAGTGATATGCGGGAAGCCGGGTGTCGGGGCGGCTCTGGCGAAAGCTCCCGGCGTGACCGAACGCAAGGACGGATATACCGAGGGAGATAACGTCATTGTTTCGTGGTGCATCGGTCATCTTGCGAAGGGCTTGTTTTTGCAATCGTCAAAAAGTTGCTCAAATATCGAAAGACACGATATCGAGGTCTGGAACGGCAGTCCGCTGAACTGAATATTATGTTTGCTTTATCAAACTGCTCAACTACTGTAATAATTCAATACTGACTTTTTATTACTTTGGCAACTAAATAATGTTAAACCGATATTTGAAATATCCGTTCTTTCTCACCGCCGGCGAAAGGCGAAGAGAACCAGATTATCATTATTTTATTGTCGCAGCACCAATGCAATAGAAAGCCTGAACAGCTCCTGTTACGGATCATCGCCGTGGAATTAAAAAAGTGGTACTGTGAATGAATACAATACCACTTTTTATTTATTGTCTTTTTCAGGTGAACGCCACGCTTCGTCAGGCTAACTCGCTGACAAGCACCGATACAGTCTGTTTAGCGGCGCCGTACAGGAGCATACAGCGGGATAATGCTGGCAGACACTTATATGTGCCTCTGCGATCTGCACCGTGTATTCAAAATACGGATCATTTTCTCTTTTTATCGGAAACGTGTTCGGAAATACGATCCCCCAATTCGCTGTCAGCCGCGTCAGCCTGCCCGTTCGGCAGAAGAAAAGCCCTGTTATTATCGGCATACAGATAAATACATCTGCGCCTGCGGTA
>JAEEJW010000122.1 GCA_016282095.1 Ruminiclostridium sp.
CAGTATCTTCGCCGCCATCATGAACAGCGCTGCCGGCACACCTTTTCCGGAAACATCGGCAATCACCATTCCGAGATGATCGTCATCTACCAGGAAGAAGTCATAGAAGTCGCCGCCTACCTCCTTTGCGGGATCCATAGAAGCATATACATCAAACTCCTTGCGTTCCGGAAACAGCGGAAACATATTCGGGAGCATACCAACCTGTATGCTTGTTGCAAGGGAAAGCTCGGTAGCTATATGTTCCTTTTCAGCACCAAGTTTAAGGTTCTCCTCGGTATATCTGTCTATCTCAGCGGCAAGCTCGGAAAAACTGTCCGCCAGCAAGCCTATCTCGTTTCTCACCTTTATGCTGCTCATTTTATTGTTTACAGCAGCGCTGTCCTTGTCCCGCATATAGCCTATGACGCCCTGCTTTACCTTGGTGAGCGGAGCAATGGCTCTTATATAAATGAATCCCATAAGCAAAGAGTTAAGAGCTATAAGCACCAAAAGTCCCCAGAGCATAGAGCTTATGACATTTGCTCTCAATTCACTGTGGAACTGGCTCCAGTCATACTTTATGCCAAATATGCACACCGGTTCGCCGTTTTCTGTAGTGAGAATATAGCCGATATAATAATCCTTGCCGTCGGTAGGGTCTGTATACACCTCATAGATTGTCTCTCCGGGATTTAGACCGTCCTGCAATATCTTCTTCACTGCGCTGTGATCTGAAGCTTCATAGCTTATCATCTTGCCGAAATCATCATATCCGGGCTGTTCAAGGTCATAAGGTGTTGAAGAGTTTACTCTTGCGAGCAGATAAGCCTCATGCTCATCAGCAATGTCTATGAAAAACATACTGGAGTAGCCTGTCTTTTCAACATTGAAACTAAGATTGACCAGAATGAGTTCAAGACAATCTCTCGCATAGAAGAACTGGACATCCTCACTTTGTTCCTCAGCCTTCAGCTCATGGTCAACATACATATTCCAAATACTTTCTGAGATCTCATCAGACCGACGCAGTGCCTGTTCTTCCTCGGTATAAGCTCTTGTCATATCTTCGCGGTGTTCGTTTATATAAGATATAAGCCATTTCAGCGGCATCTTATCCATGCCGCTGTTCTCTCCGACAGAATTGTTGAGATCACGGTCTATCATCTCATTTTTAGAGTTAAGATATGATTCCTTGGTGATAAAATAGGTGAGCTGTGAGGTAAAGGTGAGTGTCAGCGCAAACATGATAAGTGTTATTATACCCACCTCTATAAGCAGTTTGCCGTTTTTGTGCTTATTCATTGATCTTCTCCTTTTTTGTTTATGCAGTCATACCTCCGTCTATCACAAGGCACTGACCTGTAATATAATCAGCCCTCTCGCTGATCAGAAAAGCGCATAATTCCGCGACCTCCCCCGGCTTTCCGAAACGCTTCATGGGTATTTTCGCAATACATTCCTCACGTAATTTATCGTCAAATCCCGCAGTCATGTCAGTCTCGACAAATCCCGGAGCAACGGTGTTCACGCGGATATTCTTTCCCGCAAGCTCAAGTGCCGCCGCCCTTGTCATAGCGTCCAGCGCCCCCTTTGAAGCACAATAGCCCGACTGCCCGATACCGCCTCTGATACCGAACACCGAGCTTATATTAACTATTGCGCCGCCTTTCTTCACCAGCGGGACTATCGCTCCCTGCATTATCCGCATTGCGGAAAACAGGTTCGTCTCAATGATATTTTCCCATTTGACGGGATCAGCCGCAAACAGTGGTTCCGGCGCTGTAATACCTATGCAGTTCACAAGTGCGTCTATTCCTCCGAAGGAGCGTATCTCCGCTTTGACTGTCTTTGTAATGCTCTCACGATCTTTCGTGTCGAGCATAAACAGCTTCGCTCCCAGCGTTTCAAGCTCCGGTTTCATAGTACGGTATGAACCGAGGACTTCCGCACCTTCTGCAATGAACAGCTTGCCGCAGGCAAGTCCTATCCCGCCGGAAATGCCTGTTACAAGCACCTTTTTCCCTTCCAGTATTCCCATACTCTATGCCCTTTCGATCATCGCGGTGCAATAATTTCCGATCAGGTCAACACCCGTTACAAGCACCTTACTGTATTTTCCGCAATTTACTGCGGCAGCCGCGAACATCACGTTCATCATATACCCGCAGCCGAGAGTTTCGCCAGCCCAATTTTTTGGAGAAACAAGCTCCGCTTCCGGGAATACCGACTTTATTGCTTTACTTTCTATATCATCGAAATATGTTCCGTTTGCGGCAGTAAATACCGCGTCCGGGGTGTTATCGTACTTTTTCAGAATGTCGGATATGATTTCACCACTTTTTTCTTCCAGTCTGTGCAGCAGCGGGCTTTTACCAAGTGAAGCAGACGAAAACCCCGTGACCGCGCAGAGCGTTTTCTCCGTCTTTTCTTTGGACAATACGAACATCGCCGCGCCCTCGGAAAGATCGCAGCCTTTCAGCGTTTCAAGCTCCCGCAGCTCGCTGTACAAGTCCGGATTGTATTCCTCGACTGAGCCGCAGAGTATCATATCGGCTTTATTTGTATTAATAAGCAGCGCGGAATATTCCAGCGGGTCACCGCCCGTCAGCACCGTGCTTGCACCCTTGAACCCGTTCAGGATACATATCTGACCGACACAGGCGTTAGGCACTGTACCGGAATATATCGCCGGGCTGCAAAGCCCGGGAACGCCCTTTGCCACAGTATCGGCAAACTGCGAATTGTAAACACTGGAACCGTAGCCTGTGGATATTATTGTACCTATCCTGCGTCTGTCCATCGTTTCCGGTATTGCCGCTTTCCGTACCGCGTTGTCTGCCGCGATGCAGGCGAGCTTGTTGTAGCGGCTGTTGCGGCGCATTTTTGCGAGCGGTATCTGTGAATCGAACTCTATCGGCAGATCCGAGAACTCAAATTCGCCGCCGTTCAGAAGCTCTGTCAGTTCATCTGCGGACTGCACACAGCGAGATATATCACCGATACTTTCTATGTACGCCGTCATTTCTCCACCCACTTTCTGATAACGATGCTTGCACTGTTACCCGCAAAGCCGAAGCTGTTGGACATTGCGTATTCCATGTCGATGCTTTCCGGTGCGTTGTACAGCTCACATCCATCAAACGGCTCTGTGAGATTCGGCATAACTATAGGCTCTCCGGACTGCATCGAACGGATAACACTTGCCAGCTCTACCGCGCCGGACGCTCCCATACAATGCCCTATAAGCGCTTTTGTGGAGCTGACAAAGGGCTTTCTATCAACTCCGTCATACAGCTTTTTCAGTGCACTCGTCTCCATTGTGTCGTTGAGTACGGTTCCCGTGCCATGACCGTTTATGTAGTCGAGCTTCTCGGCGGTCAATCCCGCATCATCGAGTGCGCTGCGCATAAGGTGATACGCTTCTTCTCCCGTAGGCTCCGGGCTTGTGGCATGATACGCGTCGTTGCCTGTCGCAGAGCCTATTATCTCGCAGTATATTTTTGCGTTCCGCGACTTTGCGTGTTCGGGCGTTTCAAGCATGAAGAACGCGCCGCCCTCGCCGATATTTATACCGTCGTGCTTCACATCATAAGGGTTGCAGACATCACCGCTCAGCGATTTGAGGCAGTTGAAGCCGTACCCGCCCATAGCAGTGAGCTCCTCCGCACCGCCAGCTATTGCGGCACTGCAAACGCCGTTCCTGATGAAGTCAAATGCCATGCCGATAGCGGTAGTTCCTGCGGCGCATGACGCGGAGGATATATCGACAGTCCCGCGCACTCCGGCAAGTCCGGCAGCATATACCGCAAATTCGTTCATGTATGCAAGAGTATCCACGCCAGTCCTGCTGTGTTCAAGAAACGCATTGTCCCTGGCAAACAGCGTTCCGAAAAACATACGACAATCCCCGCCGAAAGCGGAAATATCATCTGTGGAAAATCCAGCGTCGGTGAGCATATCGCCAATAGTCCTGCGAATTATTTCATGCAGTCTGTCATCACCGTCAAGCCCGTTTATCTCGCCGAACTTATCTGTAATAAGCCCCGATGTATCATAGACTGTACACGGCTTTATCTCTCCGCAGAGAGCGCTCATTCCGGTTATAACCACGCGGTTCATTCTGTTATCCCCTGTTCGTTAAGATATGCTGCTATCGCGTTCACCGAGTACAGCTTCTTCACGTCCTCGGCGGGAACATCGAACCCGAATACCTCAAATATCATAGTAACCAGCTCCAGCGAGTCAATAGAATCAAGTCCGAGATTCGGGCGGTCATCGCCGGTGTTGAATATGATAGTATCGTCTGTGAGCTGTGCCTTCATCTCTTCATCGAGGTCGAGATGAGAAACTACATTCTCTCTTATCTTGGTCAATAATGCTTCGTTCATCAAGCCATTCCTTTCTCCGGACTATATGTATAAGTATATCTCATTGTCCTTTTTGTGATAACATGTCCGAGTACCTTATTCCGGAAAGAGTTTGCGCGTGCTCCTATACCGTCCATGGAGAACATGAACTGTACACAGCCCTTCTCGCGCACCTTTCTGAATGATTCCGCCAGAGGAAGAAGGATAACTCCGCTCCCGTGGAGAGCCTCGGACGAAGACAGCGTCTTGAACACCGCGCTGTACTTTTCGGGCATATAGGCGAAAACATAAGCGGAAAGCTTTCCGTTCCGCACGCACAGCACGCTGACATCTTTAGTGATCTCGGCTCCGGGCATTATGAGGTGCTGATGATTGAGCACATTGTGATATTCCGACTCATAGCTGTGTCTGAACTGATCCAGAAGCTCCTCCGACGCATCGGCGAGCGTCACTGTACTGTAGCCCTGTCTGCGCAGCGTATCACACATTCGTCTGCCTGACTTTTCCATATAGGCGTCCCACCTGTCCCAAAG
>JAEEJW010000123.1 GCA_016282095.1 Ruminiclostridium sp.
CGGACGCTATGACAAAGTGCTTGCAGATTTCGGCGCGGATATACCGGCAACTGGTTTTGCAGTGAACGAGAACGCAGTGGCTAATGCACTGCTTAAGCGCTCCGGCGGTATGCTTACACCAGCTCCAGACGTTATGATATACTCCGATGCCGGAAACCTCACTGACGCAATAAAGCATTGCCGCAGACTCATCGCGGAGGGACTAACAGCCGAATACGCTGACCTGTCATCCGTCGATGAAGCGCGGGAGCTTGCAGGCAGACGCAGCATCAGACGCCTTGATATCGTTACACCGGACGGCATAACGTCCGAAGAGCTTTAAGGAGGGTGCAAAAATGAATGATAACAATGCTATCCGTATAGCTCTTACCAAAGGACGCCTTGAAAAGGACACTGTCGGACTTTTTGAGAAAATGGGATATGATGTTTCCGAACTCCGTGACAAGGGACGCAGACTTATACTTAATATACCCGGCCAGAATATCGAAGTCGTGCTTGCGAAAGCCGCAGATGTGATCACTTATGTTGAACTCGGCGCCTGCGATATGGGCGTGGTCGGTAAAGATACCATACTTGAACACGGCGGACAGTACTATGAGATCGCGGATCTCGGCTTCGGAAGATGCAGATTTGCGCTGGCGGGCAGGAAAGGCACCGATTTTTACGGCGGCGTAGGCGTAAAGACCGTAGCGACCAAGTACCCGGCAGTCACACGGCATTTCTTTGAGAGCAAGCGTATGGATGTTGATATCGTCAAGATCGAGGGTTCGGTAGAACTTGCTCCGCTGCTCAAAATAGCGGACGGTATCGTCGATATAGTGGAAACAGGCACCACTCTGAAAGAAAACGGGCTTGAAGTGATAGAGGACGTAGTTCCGATATCCGCAAGACTTATTGTGAACACAGTAAGCATGAAACTGAAAAAAGACAGAATAGAGGAGCTTTCGGGCGAGATGCTGAAAGCTCTTGACAGATAAGACCGAAAGGAAAACAGATTTATGATAGGAACTATTTATGCCGACGGAAGCGAAAAGGCGTTTTTAAAGGAAGTTGAAAAGCGCAGCGGTGAGATCAACGCTGATGTTGAAACGACTGTCCGCGCCATAATCGCTGACGTCAAGGAAAACGGAGATAAGGCCGTAAAACAGTACACAGCTAAATTCGACTGCCCCGATACCAAGTATTACCGGGTACCGCAGGAAGTCATTCAAGACGCTCTCACCGAAGCGGACAGAGACTTTGTGGACTCGCTCCTTAACTGCGTCGAAAAAATCACCGCCTTCCACGAAAGGCAGAAGCAGAACGGCTATATGATGACCGATGAGACCGGCTGTATTCTTGGTCAGAGAGTGCGCGGACTTGACAAAGTAGGTCTGTACGTCCCCGGCGGTACAGCGGCTTATCCCTCGTCGGTGCTGATGAATGCCATACCCGCAAGGATAGCCGGTGTCGGTGAGATCGTTATGATAACTCCGCCGCTTAAAGACGGAACTCCGAACAAGGATATACTTGTGGCAGCGGCTCTGTGCGGAGTGGACAGCATCTTCATGTGCGGCGGTGCGCAGGCTGTGGCTGCCCTTGCTTACGGCACCGAAGAAATTCCTAAAGTTTCGAAGATAGTCGGACCCGGCAACATATTTGTTGCTACAGCAAAGAAGCTGCTCTATGGTACTGTGGATATAGATATGATCGCAGGTCCGAGCGAGATCCTTGTGGTTGCGGATGACACTGCGAACCCTAAATACCTCGCCGCGGATCTTATGTCGCAGGCAGAACACGACAAACTTGCCAGTGCAATACTTATCACAACAAGTGAGCGCATAGCAAAGGAGACCACTGCCGAAATAGAGCGGCAGATGCAGGGACTTGAAAGAAAAGAGATCATTGACGCTTCGCTCACGAACTACGGCAAGATAATCGTTACAAAGACTCTTTATGAAGCCTGTGAGATAGCAAATGCCCTTGCTCCGGAACACTGCGAAGTCGTGGCGGCAAACCCGCTGGAATATATCGGAAAGATCGTCAATGTGGGCTCACTGTTCCTCGGTGAATACGCTCCCGAGCCTCTTGGCGATTACTACGCAGGTCCGAATCACGTCCTCCCGACCTCCGGGACTGCAAGGTTCTTCTCGCCGCTGTCCGTTGACAGCTTCATCAAGAAGTCCAGTTATATCTACTACACCGCAGACGCTCTCAACTCTGCCGCAGACGACATAATCCGCGTTGCGGAACGCGAAAGACTGACAGCGCACGCAAATTCGATAAAAGTAAGAATAGAGGATCTGCGCAAGTGACCTCTCCGACCGCACGATATGAAAGGAATTACCGAAATGGCCGAATGGGAAAACAACGTAAGAAAGGCTGTACCATATATTCCCGGTGAACAGCCGAAAGAAAAGGATATCATCAAGCTCAATACGAACGAGAACCCTTATCCGCCCTCTCCAGCAGTAAAAGAAGCGCTTGAAAATTTCGACTGCAAGGAAATGCGGCTGTACCCTGATCCGGAGGCCTCGGAGCTTGTGAACGCGATAGCCGGGGAATATAAAGTAAAACCCGAGGAAGTATTCGTGGGCGTAGGTTCGGACGATGTACTGTCACTCGCCTTCATGACTTTCTTCAATTCGGACAGGCCCATACTCTTCCCCGACATAACATACTCATTCTATGACGTGTGGGCAGAGATACACAAGATACCTTATGAGACCGTGCCGCTCAACAGCGATTTCACTCTCGATCCTGAGGTATATACACTCGAAAACGGCGGTATCGTCATTGCTAACCCCAATGCTCCGACCGGTATATATGAGACAGTTGAGACTATCGAAAAGATAGTCAGTGCAAACCCCGGTTCTGTCGTAATAATAGATGAAGCATATATCGACTTCGGCGGCGAAAGCTGTCTGCCGCTTACAAAGAAATATGACAATCTGCTTGTTGTCCAGACTTTCTCCAAATCACGCAGTATGGCTGGTATAAGAATAGGCTTTGCCATAGGAAACGCACAGCTTATAAAGTACATGAATGATGTGAAGTTCTCCATAAACTCCTATACCATGAACAGGACCGCCATAGCGGCAGGTACAGCTGCCGCAAAGGACAGCGAATATTACAAAGGAACCTGTGAGAAGATTATCAGGACCCGCGAACGCGCCAAGAATGCGCTCACAAGAATGGGCTTTGAATTCCCGGATTCCAAAAGCAACTTCCTTTTTGTTAAGCACAAGACTGTAGAGGCAAAGACAATATTCGAAGAACTCAAAAAGCGCAAAATATATGTACGTTACTGGGATAAGCCTGCTATCAAGGATTATCTGCGCATAACTGTCGGCACAAGTATGGAGATGCAGAAGCTGTTCGACGCCCTTACCGAGATACTTAAATAAGGAGCTTATATGAGAAACGCTGAAATAAAAAGAAAAACGAAAGAGACCGATATATCCGTTGTGCTGGAACTCGACGGTACCGGCATATACAGCATAGATACAGGCATAGGGTTCTTTGACCATATGCTGACAGCTCTTTGTGTACACGGCGGTTTTGATATGAACGTAAAGTGCAGGGGCGATCTGAATGTTGACGGCCACCACTCAGTAGAAGATACCGGCATTGTACTGGGACAAGCTTTCGCGAAAGCACTTGGCGATAAGTCCGGTATAATGCGCTATGGCTCGGCTTTCATCCCTATGGACGAAGCTCTGGGCTTCTGCGCACTCGATATCAGCGCAAGGCCGTTCCTTGTATTCAACGCTTCGTTTACCAATGAACGCATAGGTGATTATGAGGCCTGCCTGACCGAGGAATTCATGAGAGCGTTCGCATTCAACGCGGGAATCACCCTGCATCTGCGTGAAGAATACGGCAGCAACGACCACCATATTACCGAAGCACTCTTCAAAGCTCTCGCGCACGCTCTGAAACAAGCTGTGAAGCGCAATGATTCCGGAACGGCGCTCTCGACAAAAGGAACGCTTTAAGCAGTGGGACTCTTCCCACCTGCCCTCCGCTTCAGGCCATTTTAAAAGTGCAGATACTCCCGGTATTCGGAAATGCCGGAATCATTCAATGAGACTGAGCTCAACGCACTTATGGAATGACCGCGGAAGAAAGGAAAACGAAATGAACGAACTGAAGTTTTATCCATCCAACAAGGCGGAAGCTCTCGCTTATCTTTATATGGAGAAGCAGGATCTTACAGACAAGACACCCGAAGAAGTCGTTGAAATGTACAACGTTGTCTATGACAAAATGGTAAGAAAGATGCATGAGATACCTGTCGGAAAACCCAAGGTCTTCTGATACAGGAAAAGGACGCAATATGAAAACAGCAATAATCGACTACGGAGCCGGGAATCTTTTCAGCGTGAAAAACGCGCTCGATCACCTCGGCGCACCCTGTACAGTCACAAAAGACGCAGCGGAGCTTGAAAAAGCGGACAGGATAATCCTTCCGGGCGTCGGGGCTTTCCCGGACGCTATGAAGGCTCTCGGAGAAACAGGACTTATAGACACCATAAAGGAACAGACAAAGAAAAAGCCTATGCTGGGAATCTGCCTCGGTATGCAGATGCTGTTCGACAAGAGTTTTGAATTCGGTGAGACAGATGGTCTCGGACTGATACCCGGCACAGTAGAGCTGATGACACCGCCTGATCTGCTGATCCCGCAGATAGGCTGGAACAGACTGATTTACAACGGGAAATGTCCGCTACTCGAAGGACTCGGGGATGAACCTTATGTATACTTCGTACACTCCTACGCAGCGCACTGTGTGCCGAAGAATGTAGCGGCATACACCGACTACGGCTCGAATGTCCCGGCCTGCGTATTCTCGGGGAATGTATACGGATGTCAGTTTCACCCCGAAAAAAGCGGAGAAAAGGGATTACAGATCCTGCGAAATTTCCTTGCTCTGTGAGAAATAGTTATAAAAAACATCATTTAATGACTTTTCATAGATTTAAGAATTAATGAAAGTATTTAAGATCATACATATAATCGCGAATATAACCGCGTTCGGAATGCTGGGAGCATTTCTTGTCTATCTGCTTATAAATTACAACAGCCTGCCGGAACCTCTCGGAGTTCATTTCAGTGCCACAAACGGGCAGTTTGATGTATTTGACGCAAAATTTTTCGCATTCTACCCTTTTGTGGTTGGGTTTGCTATACTCGGTCTGTTAAGTATTCTTACGCTGGCTTTCAATAAGATCAGAAAACTCGGTCTCAGTGTGACCGAGAAAGGCGATAAGACTATACGATGCGCGTCTGTACTGCTGATTGACTTGATAAAACTTGCATGGGCGATATTCTTCTCTTACTGGACATACTGTGTGGTACATCAGATTGGTATGGGGGACGGAACTCCGCTTGATGTTTTCAGGATCTTCTTTTTGTTGCTGCCTTTTATCGCGGTTATCGTTTTTATCGAAATAAAAGAAAAATACAAAATACAGATAACAGAAAATGTTCAGGCCGGGGATACGATACCCGTTATGAGTAAAGCATTCAGAACGGGACACGTCATTTGCAATATAGCCGCATTTTCGGCGCTCGGAGTTTTATTTCTGCGTTTCCTGCTGGCTTACGACAAACTGCCTGAACGAATAGGAGGGCATTTCGGCAGCGACGGGAATTTCGATGTTTATTCCTACAAGGTTTTCGGTTTTTATCCGTTTGTGGCAGGAGGCGGGCTGCTGCTGATATTCAGTCTGCTGACTATTGCCGCGAAAAAGATAAAAAGTACAGGCCTGAATGTTGATGAAAAAGGCCGTATCCTGATACGTCAGACACTTATTGAAGTCCTGGATCTGCTGAAGCTGATATGGTCGCTCTTCTTCTCGATATGGGCCGACTGTGTAATAAAACAGTACGGAATGGATCTGACTATACGGGATATACTCCTTACCGCTTTCCTGCTTATCTTTCCTGTTACAGCGGTCGCTATCTTCGTAATTTCAAAAAAACATAAACAAAGGATACCTGAAAAATGATAATATTACCTGCAATAGATATAAAAGACGGAAACTGTGTCAGGCTCGTAAAGGGCGACTACGGAACCGCTCATAAGGTAGCGGAAAGCTATATGGACACAGCAAGAATGTTCGAGAACTGCGGGGCCGAATGGATACACATGGTAGATCTCGACGGCGCAAAAGACGCTACACAGCAGAACCGTGACATTTTCATAGACGTTGCGAAAAATACAAAGCTCAGAGTTGAGGTTGGCGGAGGGATACGTACTCCCGAAGCCGCGGAGATGTATCTGTCCTCAGGTATATCCCGTGTTATAATCGGGTCCGCAGCAGTCAAGAATCCTGGTCTTGTGAAAACTCTCGTCAAGGAATACGGGGATCGCATTGCGGTGGGTATAGACGCCAAAAACGGAATGGTAGCCACCGAGGGCTGGCTGGAAACTTCCGATGTCCGCTTCACAGAGCTTGCCAAAGCAATGTCGGATATAGGTGTCAGATATATCATATTTACCGATATATCCAAAGACGGAACACTTGCGGGAGTGAACGCCGTACAGCTCGATGAGATAAACAAGGCCTGCTCAGCGAACATAATTGCCAGCGGCGGAGTCAGGAACATTGAAGATATCAGAAATTGCAGGAAGCTCGGACTATACGGAGCGATCTGCGGAAAATCCATATACAGCGGTACGCTTGACCTGAAAGAAGCGATCAGCGAAGCCGCCATTAAGGAGTAACTATGTTAGCAAAAAGAATAATCCCTTGTCTCGACGTGCGTAACGGCAAAGTCGTCAAGGGCGTGAATTTTGAAGGCATCAAGGACGTCGGCGACCCGGTGGAGTGTGCGGCAGAGTATAATCGTCAGGGAGCAGATGAGATAGTGTTCTACGATATTACCGCATCCCATGAAGGACGCGGAGCCATGCTCAACGTGGTGCGCGAGACTGCGAAGCGTGTATTCGTACCGCTGTGCGTAGGCGGAGGCATTGGCTCGGTCGAAGATTTCCGGGAGACTCTGCGAGCCGGTGCCGACAAAGTATCGGTAAACTCACAGGCCGTAAAAAACCCGAAACTGATAAGCGACGCAGCGGAAATATTCGGCAGTCAGTGCGTTGTGGTCGGAATTGATGCCAAGCGTGACGGCAAAGGCAGCTTCACGGTATATATCAACGGTGGTCGCATAGACATGGGACTCGATCTCGGTGACTGGGTGAAGGAGATCGAGGAGCGTGGCGCAGGCGAGATATGCCTGAACTCTATTGACACGGACGGAACGAAGGCTGGCTTCGACATAGAGATGCTTAACTTTGTATGCAGCCGCGTGAAGATACCTGTTATTGCCAGCGGCGGCTGCGGAAAACTGTCGGACTTCTCCGAGGTGTTTGAAAAGACAGCGTCAAGTGCGGCGCTGGCAGCTTCCCTGTTCCATTTCCGCGAACTTACCGTCGGTGAAGTCAAGGAACATCTTAAAGAAAAAAACATACCCGTAAGGAGCCTGTAATGAGTCTGATCGAAGAAACAGACGAGCTTATGCTCGATTTTGACAAGATTGCTGATATCGCACCGGAAAACAAAGTTATCCCGGCAGCTATACAGAATATCGACACAAAAGAAGTCATTCTTGTGGCCTACATCAACCGGCAGGCACTTGAAGAATCGGTAAAACGCCGCAAGCTGGTGCTCTGGAGCACTTCACGCAACGAACTTTGGTTCAAGGGCGGCGAATCCGGAAACACCTTTACCCTGCACCGCATATTTGTAAACTGCGAACAGAACTCCCTTGTCATACAGGTTTCTCCTGACAAGGGCAATATATGCCATACCAGCACGAACGGTGTTCCGAATAACTGCTTTTACCGCGAGCTTGATATGGAGACCTGGAAACTCAGAAGAATATAAAAAACAACTGCTCCTTTCATAGAACAAAGGAGCAGTTTTTAGTTGAATTCCGGAGAACCACGCCTGCGGGAAATACAGTACCTGCCGGATCTGCAAGGCGAAGCTGTTTAATTAAGAAGCCGAGTCTTTCCCAAGGAGCCTACCGCCGGAGACAACGCATCATAGTTTATGTTCCTGTCAATCCGCGTCACGGAGCAGCAGGCCGAATGTTCCGACGCCGCAGTTTACGGCGATAGTCGGTGAGGCTTTCTGGAAATAAATCTTTCCGAAAGTGGCCTTTTTTTCAATCTGATCGCGTATCCAGTCCATATCACGCTTTGTGAGACCCACATAGGTCACGAACAGGATGCGGTCATCATAATCGGATGGGTGTCGAAGGACAGAATTTATATACCCTTTCCATGCACGCTTTTTTGAACCGAAATACAATCTTCCGACGTTCATCTTACCCTTTTTCATAACAAGGACAGGCCGGAGCATGAGCGAACGTGTAAGGTCGGCTATGCGCTGGCTCACCTGCTTGCTTCTGGCAAGGAAGTCGAGATTATCTACTATAAAGCTCGTATGTACTTTTTTCTTTACAGTTTCCAGCGTACTGATTATTTCCGACGGGGTCATTCCCTTTTCGGCAAGCCGTGCGGCCTCAATTGCCATAAGACCTTCACCGCTGGACAGATGCCCGGTATCGAAAACGAACACATTGTCAAATGCGCCCGCGGCTTCGGCGGCAATTGGGGCACTGCTGTGTTCCAGCGTCTTGCCGATGGTTATATGCACAATATTATTTGCACCTGAAAGACTGTCAGCAAAGAACTTTTCGTGTTCCCCTATATCGGGCGGCGTAGAGACTACCGTTCTCTTCTTGTTTTCCATGTATTCCAGCAGACCGTTGGTCTCGATCTCGATACCGTCACGGAATACACCTTCTTCGGTAGTCACCTTGTGCGCAAGTATACCGATACCGTACTCGTCTATAACCTCCTGCGGCAGATCAGCTATGCTCTCAGATGTTATGGCGACGTTCTTCTTAGCTTTCCTGCCCTCCATCCATGAGATAGTTTCCTCAAGTATCTCCTCACCGCTTCCCGTTACATAGACAAGCTCACCGGGCAGCAGACGGTACAGCTCCCTTTCAAGCTCCTCGCCGCTGACAGGCTTCACGATATATCCGTCAAAACCCTCTTTCTCATAGAGCGTTTTGTTTTCACTGCCTGCGTTGGCGGTAAGCACAGCTATCTTTGAATTACGGCACATACCGCCTATCTGTGTTCTTATACGACGGTGACATTCAAGTCCGTCCATTTCCGGCATCAGATGATCCATAAAGATAACATTGTACTCGTTGTTAAGCGTCTTTCTTAACGCTTCCTCGCCGTTGGATGCGGTATCTATCTGTATTTTCGTGTCCCGAAGCAGCTTTTTCACTACAAGCAGATTTGAAGCATTGTCGTCAACTACGAGGAGCCTGGCTGCCGGAGCCTCGAATTTTGATGTATATATCCTCTTGCTGCGCTGCTCTGTCCGCTTTTCGATATTGATATCTCCGATCTTTCTGTCATCGACAGTTTTCTGCGGTATTTCGATAATGAAGGTCGAACCCTGCGTATAGACACTGTTTACGGTTATCTTTCCGCCCATCAGATCAACAAGGCTCTTTACTATGGACAGGCCGAGACCCGTTCCCTCAATGTATTTGTTTTTATCTTCATCAACACGCTTGAATGCATTGAACAGGTATGGTATGCTTTCTTTCTTTATGCCTATGCCGGTATCTGCCACAGAATATACGACTGTGAGGTTATTTTCTTCTGAAGCTCCGCATTGTATGGTCAGCGTTACGGAGCCTTCCTTAGTGTATTTTATCGCATTGTTGAGTAAGTTGATAAGTATCTGCTTAAGACGCACCTCATCACCTATCAGATCGGCAGGCAGATCGGGAGCGATATTGACATGGAACTCCAGTCCTTTCTCCTTTGCCTTTATCCACATCATCCCTACAAGCTCGGAAAGCATATCGCCTGTGTGGTAGACCCCGGGGCTCAGTTTCATCTGACCTGACTGAAACTTGGACATATCAAGGATATCGTTTATCAGGTGCAGCAGCATACGGCTTGCGGACTGGATATTCGCAGCGTTCTCGGCGACTTCATCCGAGACGTTTTCGCGCATTATCATCTCATTCAGGCCGATTATTGTGTTTATCGGCGTTCTGATCTCATGGCTCATGCTGGAGAAGAAACGATTCTGGGAAGTACTTAATGATTCAATCTCCTTCTTCTGCTCCTCGGAATGTCTGCTTTCGCGCTTGTACAAATCTATCTCAAAACCCACCATTATGCTTATCGCAGTGCCGAGAAGGATCAGCGCCACGAACGAATAGAGGTGCGCCATAGTGGGCGTGTTAGGAACTATCATATCCGGATAGGCGTAAGAAATGAAATAGCAGATCGCTGCTATGACGGCATCGGCAATGAGGAATACAAGTTTTGTCCTGCCGTTCAGTATCATACTTGCGAACAGTATGCAGAATATAAACCAGATCGGAGCATCGCCGTATATGCCTCCGCCGAAGATGAACGTCAGCGGCATGAAAAGAAAGCTCGCCATTGCCGATATTATCAGGGCTCCCGTTTTCACCTTCTTCATTCTTACCGAAAGGATAGCTATTAGTATAAATACCGCATTACCTCCCAGAAGAAGCAGCGCATCTGTTATGTAGGGGCTCGTGAACAGGACCTCCACTGTATTGACCAGAATCGACACCGAAGTGATTAATGTCAGTATGATGAAGAGCCGTTCCTGCAGATCGTACTCTTCGCTGACCAGCAGCTTTTTTATATTTCCGAGCATCTGTTTTGTTCCTTCCTGCGCATTTGTATGCACAACAACAGAAATAATAACGCTTTCCGGCATTATGTGCCGTTCAATTTTCATTATATCATAAAACTTCTGATTTGTCACCTATATTGAATAAAATTTTTTATAACAAAATTACACCGTTACAGGCTTGAATCCATGTATCTTTATTGACTTGAAGGGAAAAATATGTTATAATTATACAATGCCGAAAACATGGGCATTATAATAGAAATTTGGAGAATATGACTATGAAACAGTTACGAATGACAGTAAATCCATACGACAGAAAAAGCCATATAAACCGTGAAATATACGGCAATTTCTCAGAACACCTCGGAAGATGCATATATGGCGGCATATTCGTCGGAAAGGATTCCGATATACCCAATACCGACGGTATAAGAAACGATGTCATTGAAGCGTTCAGGAACATAAGACTGCCTGTTATCCGCTGGCCGGGCGGCTGCTTCGCAGATGAGTATCACTGGAAGGACGGAATCGGCGAACAGTCTTCACGAAAGAAGATGGTAAATACAAACTGGGGCGGCGTTACAGAGGACAACAGTTTCGGAACTCACGAATTCATGCGGTTCTGCGAACTTGTGGGCTGTGAGCCCTATATCTCCGGAAATGTCGGCAGCGGTACTGTTCAGGAGCTTTCCGAATGGGTGGAATACATTACCTTCGGCGGCGAATCGCCGATGTCGGAGCTTCGCCGCCGTAACGGCCACGATAAGCCGTGGAAGCTGAAATACCTCGGAATAGGCAATGAGAACTGGGGCTGCGGCGGTAATATGACCGCTGATGAATACGCTCCGATCTACAAGAGATTCCAGACATTCTGCAAGAACTACGACGGCAACGAGCTGTTCAGGATAGCCTGCGGTCCCAGCAGCGCGGATTACAACTGGACAGATGTGATGATGCGCAAGCTCAAACACGAATATGGCTGGACGGCCAAGGGAATCTCGCTGCACTACTATTCCATCAAGGACTGGAACAACAAGGGCAAAGCCACAGAGTTTGACGAAAAACACTATTATGAACTGCTGGCCACAGCCCGCTTCCTCGATCCCCTTATCACCCACCACAAGGAGATAATGAACAGGTACGATCCCGACAACAATGTCGGACTCGTCGTGGACGAATGGGGCACATGGTATGACGTTGAAGACGGCACCAATCCCGGCTTTCTCTATCAGCAGAACACTATGCGCGATGCTATGGTCGCTGCGATATCGCTGGATATCCTCAACCGACATACCGACCGCGTTATCATGGCTAACATCGCACAGGCAGTTAACGTACTTCAGGCCGTTATCCTCACTGAAGGCAACAAGATCGTACTTACTCCGACATATCATGTATTCGATCTTTACAAGGAACATCAGGACGGCACATTGCTTTACAGCTACTGCACGAATGAAACCATTTCCGACGAGAAGATACCCGCGGTATCACAGACTGTTTCCGCTGCCGAAGACGGTTCAATGCACATCACCCTCTCCAACTGCTCTCTCACCGAAGAATACAGGATAAAGTGCAGCATCACAGACACGGAGATAAAGAACGTTTCCGCTCGTATTCTCACCGGAGATGCACATGATCTCAACGACTTCGACAGACCCGACAATGTAGTTATAAAGCCGTATAAGGCTGAGACAGAAGGAAATGACCTGATCATAACACTCCCGCCCTGCTCCGTTGTCGCTGTAAGAGTCAATGAATGAGCGTAAAATATGCAAGCGGTGCTTGCTCGCGGAAAGCGGACAGACCGATCTTGCGCAGACGCTGGCAGAACTGAAATCCGCCATGCCGGAGGAAGAAAAAACGGATCCGGCGGAATATGAGCGAAGACTCACAATATGCCGCGGGTGCGGCGAACTGTCGGACGGCACCTGCCTCAAATGCGGTTGTTATGCGGAATTCAGAGCGCTGAAAAAGCGTATGTACTGCCCGCATGAAAATAAAAAATGGTAATAAAAACGAACAGGAGAAAAGAAAATGAAACTTATCAAAGACTACAGAGCAATGAAATACGTCACTTTCAACAACGAACCAAGAGACAAGAAAAAGACTGGCGTATCCGACAAAGCCGTGACCGACCCTGCGGCGTGGATAAAGAGAGTGGCACTGCCGGCACGCAGAGATGTGATGTTTGAAATGACAGAGGAAGGCATCTACAAAAAGACCGATCTCAAAAATCCGGAAAAGGGCGAAACTTATGTCACTTCACTGTTCTTTGTTCAGGAACCGGAACTCGGTGAGGGCAAAAACGCAACCGAGCTTTCTACAACACTCATAGACACACTGACCAAAAAGTTTGACTGCACTGTGTCCGATGTCTTCCCCGCGTTGAATGAAGCCGACTCGAATGTATGCTACCGCGAGTTTGAAAACAAGGATCCGGAAAAGCTGAAGGAACTTCGCACGATCATCGGTAAGCACGTTTTCCTTAAAGACGGAGAACTCGTTATCGAATAAACGCAACTCAAAAAGAATGATTTGAAAGGAATTGATTACAATGGCAAGTGAGATACGCGACGTGAACCTCTGGGAGGACGGAAAAAGAAAGATCGACTGGGTGGAGCGCAATATGCCGCTCCTGCGGAGCTACAAAGCGGAATTTGAGCAGACAAAGCCCTTCGCCGGTCTGAAGATCGCTCTGTCCGTACATCTTGAAGCGAAGACTG
This sequence comes from Ruminiclostridium sp., assembly GCA_016282095.1. Lineage (GTDB taxonomy): Bacteria > Bacillota > Clostridia > Oscillospirales > Ruminococcaceae > Ruminiclostridium_E. The sequence continues at coordinate 13,427 of JAEEJW010000123.1, forward strand.
CCTACCTGTGCAAGACTCTCGCGGCCGGCGGCGCTGAAATGTACATAACCGGAAGCAATCCGCTCTCTACACAGGACGACGTTGCGGCTGCGCTCGTTCACGAAGGACTCAATGTATTCGCATGGCACGACTGCACGCCCGAAGAATATGAGCACCATATCTCGAAGGTCATAGATGCAGGTCCCAATATCATTATTGACGACGGCGGCGACCTCGTACACTATATCCACAACAAACGCCCCGATCTCATCCCGAATGTTATAGGCGGCTGTGAGGAGACTACCACGGGTATTATCCGCCTTATCTCCATGAATAAGGCCGGAGAGCTTAAATTCCCGATGATGCTGGTCAATGACGCCGACTGCAAGCATCTGTTCGACAACCGCTACGGTACCGGCCAGTCTGTATGGGACGGTATCAACAGAACTACCAACCTTATCGTTGCAGGCAAATTCGTAGTTGTCGCCGGCTATGGCTGGTGCGGCAAGGGCGTTGCAATGCGTGCAAAGGGACTCGGAGCGCGTGTCATCGTCACCGAAGTAGATCCCATATGCGCTATGGAAGCTGTAATGGACGGCTTCTCGGTAATGCCGATGAACAAGGCTGCTGAAATCGGTGATTTCTTCGTGACTGTTACCGGCTGCCGCGATGTAATAACCGAGGCTGATTTCTACAAGATGAAGGACGGAGCAATCTGCTGCAATGCCGGACACTTCGACGTTGAAGTGGACGTGGCGTGTCTTCGCAGGATCGCGGTGGAATCACATATTGCGAGAAACAACATCATGGCTTACAAGCTGAGCAACGGCAACACCATAAATGTTATCGCGGAAGGAAGGCTCGTAAACCTTGCGGCAGGTGACGGACACCCGGCGGAGATAATGGATATGAGCTTCGCTATACAGGCGCAGTCGGCACTATATCTTGTGAAGAACCGCGGCAAGCTGACCGAAAAGGTCATCAATGTTCCCAAGGAAGTTGACAGGGCCGTTGCCGAAAGAAAAATAAAGTTCTGGGGCTATGAGATAGATAAACTCACCCCTGAACAGGAAAAATATCTCAACAGCTGGGACGTCTGATCCTATTATCTTAACGAAAGCGGGACAGTATGGCTGATACTGCTATGGCAGTGCTGCGCCAGACGATCATTATGTTCATGATCGTTGTTATCGGTGCGCTCTGCTACAAAACCAAGCTTATTAATGACGACGGGAAGAAACAGCTTTCAAACCTTGTGCTGAATGTTGTTAACCCGCTGCTTATATTTCTTTCGTATCAGACAGATATGCGGCAGGATCTTATAGAAGGATTCCTGTGGACGACCGTAATGGCGGCCGTTACTTATACTGCCTTCATACTGCTGTCGAAAGTCTTTTTCCGGGGCAAGGAAAACACAGAAACTACCATTGAACGTTTCAGCGCCGTTTACTCCAACTTCGGATTCATGGGAACACCGCTTATCTTCGGCGTATTCGGCGCCGAAGGTGTGTTTATCCAGAACGGTTTCGTCACAGTGTCAAATCTGTTTATCTGGACACACGGCGTCATGTCCATGAGCGGAGAGAAGAACGGAAAGACCGTACTGAGGGCGCTGCGCTCTCCTGCTCTTATCGCAGTCGGTGCGGGACTTGTATGTATGTTCCTGCGCATAAGGCTGCCGGATATTGTTTCTACGGCACTTAACAATGTAGCGGAAATGACAACTCCGCTGGCTATGATAGTGGCAGGAGCTTCGATTATGAGTGCCGGACTGCTGAAAAGCGTGAAGAACCCGAGGGTTTATCTTGTTTCGGCAGTAAGGCTGCTTCTGCTTCCTTTCATCGGGCTGGCGCTGATAATGTTTATGCCTTGCGCCGAGATGCCGAAGCTTATAACGCTTATCGAATTTTCATGCCCTACGGCAGCTATCGGTACTATGTTCGCCATTAAATACGACAAGAAGCCGGAATACGCGGCACAGATATTTGCTGTGTCAACACTGCTGTCAGCTGCGGCAATGCCGCTTATGACCATGTTCGGCACCGTAATTCTTGATATTATATGAAAAGATACGATATTATTGTGATCGGCGGAGGCGCTTCAGGCTTCGCGGCGGCGATAAACGCAAAACGAACAGACAGGAATGTGTCCGTCCTTATCGCCGAGCGTCTGCCGAAAACAGGCAAAAAGATACTTGCTACGGGCAACGGCAGATGCAATCTCTCAAACTCTGACCTCTCCCCCGACAGATATCACGGCAGCTGCAAGAATCTGCTGTCCGTGACTTCGGCATTCAATGTGACAGCTTTCTTTGAGAGCATGGGGGTAATGTGTGAAGATGACGGATACGGTCGTATATATCCCCGGTGCCGTTCGGCTGCGTCGGCTCTTGACGCGCTGCGGCTGGAGGCAGCGAAGCTCGGCGTTGAAGAGCTCTGCGGATTAGATGTTATGAACATCGAAAGACGCAGATACTCCGGCAGGCCGCTATTTGCAGTCAGCTCGACAGAGGAAACTATAACCGCGAAAAAGATAATACTCGCAGGAGGCGGTATGTCGCAGCCTTCTCTTGGCAGCAACGGAAGTATCCTGGGAATTTGCGAAAAAGCGGGAATCGATATAGTACCGCCCTTCCCTGCGCTCGTCCCGCTGAAAACAGAACCTGCTCTCGTCAGGCCGCTGAAAGGACAGCGCACCGACGCAAATGTAATGTTCTGCGCTGACGGAAAAGTAATCTCTTCACGGCGCGGCGAGGTTCAGTTTACTGACGGTCTGATATCTGGTATATGCGTTTTCGATATCTCTTATTTATATGAAAAACACAAGCATAATGCAGAGCTTAAGCTCGACCTGCTTCCGGATATGAGCACGCGGCAGGTATGCGAACTGCTGAAAACTGTCCGGAATATTCGCGCTGATATGGCTGCGGACGACTACCTGAGTGGTATATTCACACGGCCTCTGGGCACGTATATACTGAAACGGGCATTGAAAAGCTGCCCGGGGACTGCCGGACAGATATCAGATATCAGACTCGGCACTATTGCCGATACAATAAAGGGACTGACTTTCCCGGTAACCGGAACCGCCGGATTTGAGCGCTCACAGGTCACGGGCGGCGGTATCAGGACAGAAGAAACTGTCGGCTCATTTGAACTGCGGAAAATGCCCGGAGCTTACGCCTGCGGGGAGCTGCTGGATATCTTCGGGGACTGCGGCGGTTACAATCTCGACTTTGCGTTTTCCTCGGGAGCCGTTGCAGGCAGGAACGCGGCACTCAAAGCGGGAATCTGAACTCTGTGCATTCGAAGAAACGACACCGGAATTTCTGAAAACAGAGGTATTTCGTCAACTGATGATAAGAATAAATGACATTTATATGCCGCTCGGTTTCACAGATGAGATGCTGGCGGCGCGGACGGCCAGGGAGATAGGTGTCAGACCTTCCGATATACATGATTTAAGGCTCGTCCGCAGATCCGTAGATGCGCGTAAGAAAAACGATGTGCATTTCACCATAGCCGTCGAAGCATCCGTTAAAAACGAACAGTATATATTGCGGAAATTTCCGCCGAACAAAGTCTCACCGGCGAAGCACGAGAAATACACGGTGAACATCGCGGAGGAAAGGACGCACAGACCTGTGGTTATCGGTTTCGGACCTGCCGGTATGTTCGCGGCGTTAATTCTTTCACAGGCAGGGCTTAAACCGATAGTTCTTGAGCGCGGCGGTGACTGCGACAGCCGTGCGGCTGCCGTAGAACTTTATCGTACCAAGGGCATACTTAATGAGACCAGCAATATTCAGTTCGGCGAGGGCGGCGCAGGTACGTTCTCTGACGGCAAGCTGACCACGGGCATACGCGACAGACGCATCACGCACATCTTCTCAGAGCTTGTACGTTTCGGGGCTCCTGCAGAGATACTATACTCAGGAAAGCCCCACATCGGCACTGATATACTGCGGAATGTTGTAAAAAATCTGCGGAACGAGATAATCTCGCTCGGCGGCGAAGTTATATTCGAAGCAAAGGCAGTCGGACTGACGAAAACGGAAGGTTCAGTCAGAAGCGTTATTTACGAGAAGAACGGCGTACAGACGGAAATTGCGGCAGACAGCGTAATTCTTGCAGTGGGTCACAGCGCCAGAGATACATTTGAATACCTGCTCGGTGAGCACATCGCCATGGAGAAAAAGATTTTCGCTATGGGTGCTCGCATAGAACACTTACAGAGTGATGTTAACGCGAGCCTTTACGGCCGTTTCGCCGGACACCCTGCCCTGCCGCCTGCTGATTACAAATACGCTGTACATATACCTGACGGAAAAAGCCTGTACACGTTCTGTATGTGTCCCGGAGGCTATGTTGTGGCAGCGGCATCGGAAAAAAACACGATAGTCACCAACGGAATGAGCCTGTATGCCCGTGACGCTGCGAACGCTAACTCGGCACTGCTGGTAAACGTTGAGCCCTGCGATCTTGCAGACAGCTCGCCATTGGCAGGCTGCGAACTGCAGAGAAATGTTGAGCGTGCGGCATTCGCCGCAGGAGGTTCGGACGGTTCGGCACCCGTTATCACCGCGGGCGGATTTATCACCGGGAATCTTACGCCGGAGTTCGGAAAAGTCAAGCCCAGTTACACACCGTCGGTAAAGTTCGCACTGCCGGATAATATACTGCCGGATTACATCACTGAAACAATAAGAAAGGGACTGCCTATGATAGCGGCGAAAGCATCGTTCTTCGCTGATCCGGAGGCGGTCATTACCATGCCGGAAACGAGGAGCTCGTCACCGGTTCGGATACTGCGCGGTGAAACACTGGAATCCGTTTCACTGAAAGGATTCTATCCATGCGGCGAGGGAGCAGGATATGCCGGCGGCATAGTTTCGGCGGCTGTGGACGGAATGAAATGCGGGGAGGCTGTGATAGAAAATGGCTGACAATGCTTGTGACAGCTGTGCAAACAACGTATATGACGAAGAATACGGCGGATACATCTGCGCGGTGAATATGGACGAGGACGAGTACTACCGGATTATGACCGAGGGACGAAGCAAGTGTCCATATTATACAGCAGACGATGATTATTTCCTTGCGAGAAAGCAATAAGCATACACTTCACCGACTGTTGAACACAAAGGAGGAACATAGATTAATGAACCGGATGATAGCGAAGACGGGTTCGGCAATAGTTACCGTGACTGTCTTTCTGTTTGCGCTGTTCCTTATCATCTACTTTCCTTTCGGCCAGTTCTTTGTATGCTTTTTCCTGCCAATCGGCTTTATTATGATGACCGCGGGGCTTCACCACGAATGCGAGAACGACCGCATGGTCGCGGGAAATCTGGGAATGATCTTTTCTGCGGTCTACTGCACACTGATAATGATAGTTTATTTTACCCAGATAACCACAGTAGCCAACGAATCACTTAACGAACAGGCTGCAAAACTTATAGATTTTCATAGAAGCGGTCTGATCTTCAATTTTGATCTTCTGGGTTATGGTATTATGGCACTTTCCACGTTTTTCACGGGACTTTCGATGAAACCGGAAAACAGACCTGATAAATGGCTGAAAGCTTTGCTGATAATACACGGAGCATTCTTCCCCGGCTGTGTGTTTATGCCGATGACAGGTATGTTCGCACAGATGCCGCCTGACGAAAACAACTCCGGCGGTATTATCGCGCTTATTGTATGGTGCGTATATTTCCTGCCTGTCGGGGTACTTTCATTTCTTCATTTCGGAAAGGAGAAACATCAATGAATGGTATTGTTTTATACCGGTCAAAATACGGTGCCACAAAGAAATACGCGGAATGGCTTTCAAAGGCGACAGGTTTTGACTGCATCGAAACAAAGAAAGCTGATATAAAGGAAGTCGCGAAATACGACATTATAATTCTGGGTGGTGCTATATACGCCTCCGGGATTGCGGGACTCCCTTTCCTGAAAAAGAACTTCGGGAAACTGTCCGGAAAGAAGATCGCCGTATTCTGCTGCTGCGCTTCTCCTTATGAGGAAAACGCTTTCCGGCAGGTCAGAGACTTCAACATGAAGGACGGTCTGGCTGATATACCCATGTTTTACACCCGCGGCGCGTGGGACCCTGAGACAATGTCATTCAAAGACCGGACACTCTGCAATATGCTTCGTAAGGTCGTCGCCAAGAAAGACCCCAGTGAATATGAGGTATGGGAACGAGCCATTATGGAAGCAGGCGAGGATAAGTGCGACTGGACCGATCCGAAATATCTTGACCCGATCATCGAATGGATAGAACAGGCAGGATAACGTAAGAATACTATGTTGGTAAAAGTTCGCAGCAAAAGCTGAAACTGTTCCGGAAGTATAAGATAACGATAATATCAAAGTCCGGGTCGGGTAATAAAAAGACTCCCGTATCCACGATAATGTACCGTAAACACAGGAGTTTGTATAACGCCGGAAAGGCGTTGTTTTTTGGCGCGCCGGTCTCTGCCCGCGATATTTCACGGAAATAGGCCGCCGCTTTCAGGCATTTGTTGTTCTTATGGGTCCCGGAATATATCTGTATTTCAGAGGCTCACTAATATATTTATGCAGGGACAGGCGAAAATATTCCGGAATTTATCCGGAAAAATCCCGGAGATGAAATTATGAACAAAAAGCGCATCTTTGACATAATACAGATAGGCAACAAGAACGATATACCGAGCCGCGCATTCGATATATTCATCTCTGCTGTCATAATAATTAATATTCTTGTGACATTTCTCGGTACGTTCAGCCAGCTTTCATTCCTGAGGCCGGCCTTTGATGTAATCGAGCTTGTCACGATCATAATTTTCTGCATCGAATATCTGCTGCGCATCTGGACCTCTGATCTGCTTTATCCGCGTAAGAACAGGACCATGTCCGTACTGCGTTTTCTCTTATCCTTTGACGGCATCATCGACCTGCTCACAATTCTTCCTTTCTTCTTCCTGAGCGGTATGGTTATGTTCAGGATGCTGCGCGTGGTAAGAATATTCCACCTGTTCAGGATAAATGCTCAGTACGATTCGTTCAATCTCATAAAGGAAGTACTCAGCGAACGCAAACGTCAGCTTATTTCATCATTCTTTATCATCATCATTCTGATGCTGGGCTCTTCCCTTGCAATGTACAGTGCCGAGCACGATGCACAGCCCGAGGCTTTCGAGAACGCTTTCTCCGGTATCTGGTGGAGCGTTTCGACTGTGCTGACCGTGGGATACGGTGATATATACCCAATAACTATATCAGGCCGGATACTCGCCATTATAATCGCATTCCTCGGTGTTTGTGTCGTGGCTGTGCCTACCGGTATCATAAGCGCGGGTTTCGTTGAAAAATTCTCACAAAAAGAAAACTCCGACCGAAGATTCCATGACATCAGGGAGGTCGGAGAAATATTCTGTGATAAGAAATGTGAACTGACAGGGCTGACAATAAAAGACATCACCGATAAATACGATATCAGGGTCTATATGATAATACGCGGTGAGCTGCCCGTTGTTCCGGTGGAAAACATAAAAACGGAAGAAAACGACATTCTTGTCGTGAACTCCGGTGTTATTGTTAAACAGGACAGCAAAAACAGGAAGAACAGAAAAGGCTGAATCATTTGATTCTGAAATAACGGTCGTTCTCAAGCGGGACGGACTTCACGGACATATCTTCGATCATTATGTATCTGCCGTTCTGTATGGCTTGTATCATACGGTCAATGGACTCTTCGGTGCCTTCGGCTTCCATTTCCACACTGCCGTCATATAGATTACGCACCCAGCCCGTGACTCCATAGCTCTGAGCAGCGTACATCGCGTTATAGCGGAAGCCTACGCCCTGGACACGGCCGTAGAACACTATATGCCTTCGTATCTTCTTTGTGCTGTATTCATTGTCTGACATATATATTACCTTTCTATGACAGGAGTATAAATGAAAATTAATGGTATATCTTCCGGGATCGAAATAATCCGAAGCCGCAGAAAAACTATGACCGCAGAGATTGCCGCGGACGGCAGAGTCATAGTACGGGCGCCCATGAGACTTCCGGTCTGTGACATAAAGCGTTTTCTTACCGAGAAAAGTGCGGTCATCGAAAAGCATGTCCGCAAACGTCTCGCAGACAACGAGAGGCTCTCGGAAACAAGACCCTTCACCGCAAACGAGATTCGGAAAATGGCGGAAGCAGCAGCTGAGATAATCCCGCGGCGTGTAGCATACTTTGCTGACCTGATAGGAGTCACCTATGGCCGCATAACCATACGGAACCAGAAAACACGCTGGGGAAGCTGTACCGGCAAAGGCAATCTGAACTTCAACTGCCTGCTGACGGAAGTGCCGCCGGAAGTACTCGACAGCGTTGTCGTACATGAACTGTGCCACCGTCTGCACCCAGACCATTCAAAGGAATTCTACGCCGAGGTCTATCGTGTGTTCCCCGATTATGACCGGTGTGACAAGTGGCTTAAAGAAAACGGCAGACTGCTGATAAGGAGAATGACGGGAGAATGAGTTTAGCGAAAAATATAACTTATGTTCACGAGCCCACTGATCTGCAGTGCGGACAGGCTGTGCTCGCGATGCTGACAGGTATCGATGTTCGTGATATATGCCGGGAGCTTGGAAACGAGCGCGAGACTACTCTTTCGGAGATGAAAAGCTGCCTCACGGAGCACGGGATAACATTTCATGCGGCAAGGCGTGAAGCGCAGAGCCGTGACGAACTTCCGCCATACTGTGTGCTGAGTCTTGAGACTCCACGGTGCTGGCACTGGTCACTGTATGCACTGGGGACATTCTACGACCCGGAACACGGTGTCATGAATGATTTTCCCGAATGCAAACGCAGATATTACTGGGAAGTAACGGAGGAAAAATAATGAAAAAACAAACAACGGAATCTATCCCCAAGGGCTTCACCGCAGCCGATATAAAAGTCGAATCGAGTACCTGTACCGGCGAGAAAACTATCGGGTTTTACAGCAAGGCCGACAAGAAGCTGCATTATTCGGAGCTTGTACGGTCGCAGCGTGACATCGATGCATTTTACCGTAAATATGGCGTGAACAAGTAATAACGGACGGACACCGATGTCCGCCCGTTTTTTTATAATGCTTTCTTTATGGCGTTCAGCAGATCGGGGAATTCCTCGAAAGCGGGAATATCGGGATAATCCGCTTTGATTTTCTCCGTGCTCTTGAAAAGGAAACCGGCTTTGCTTGCCTGTATCATGGCAAGGTCGTTAAAGCTGTCGCCGCTTGCAATAGTTTCAAAGCCTATGGACTGGAGAGCCTTTACGGTGGTCAGCTTGGACTTCTCGACACGAAGCTTGTAGCCTGTTATCTCGCCATTCTCACCAACTTCGAGAGTGTTGCAGAACAGCGTCGGATAGCCGAGCTTTTTCATTAGCGGCATTGCGAACTGCTCAAATGTGTCGCTTAAAATAAGCACCTGTGTGATCGAGCGCAGCTCGTCGAGAAACTCCTTTGCACCTTCAAGCGGGTCAATAGTTGCGATGACATCCTGTATCTCTTTCAGCCCGAGACCGTGCTCTTTGAGAATGCCTATACGGAATTTCATCAGTTTGTCATAATCGGGTTCATCGCGGGTAGTCCTGCGAAGCTCCGGTATACCGGTGGCTTCGGAGAATGCGATCCAGATCTCCGGTACAAGTACGCCCTCCATATCAAGGCAAACAACGTTCATAACTTTTTCCTCTGCTTTCTTTTGTTCAAAAATATGTGAATATTATAGCACATTATGGCTGCCTCGTCAATAGAAATATTAAATTTTGCAGGATTATTTCATCAGAATTGCATTTTTCACAAAACTGCTGCTTTTTCAGTATTCTATTCCCTTACGCGCCTTTATGCCTTTCTGATAAGGGTGACGTACACACTTTATCTCGCTTATCAGGTCGGCAGACTCAACGAACTGCGGATCCGGGTCGCGGCCTGTAAGCACAACTTCCCTGCTGTCTTTTGCATTCATTATCAGATCAGCGGCCATTTCCCTGTCCACGAGACCGGTCTTATAAGCGAAGTTGAATTCGTCAAGTATCACGGCATCAAAGCTGCCGGAAAAAACCTTTTTCATCAGCTCGTTATGGCAGGCTGTAAGTTCTGCTTTGTCGCTGTCAGACAGCGCCGAGAACCAGCCGTATTCCCGATCACAGCGCATTACGTCTATGTTCGGTATCAGTTTAAGCGTTTCAAGCTCGGCGGTTTCTCCGCCCTTCATGAACTGCACGAAGGCCGCTTTCATACCTGCCCCGGCCATTCTCACCGCAAGCCCCAGTGAAGCTGTGGTCTTGCCTTTTCCGTCTCCGCAGTATATCTGTAACATACAGTTACCCCCTGATCCTAAAAAATCAACCTCTCGGCCGGAGCTTCGAGGCTGATCGTTTATATTGCTTACTTTGCCTTACCCTGATTTGCTACGCCGGCCATCTTTGCCTTGAGTTCCTCGGGATCGCAGAGATAATTCTTGCTTATTACCTTGAAATCATCGTCGAACTCATATACAAGCGGGATAGCTGTAGGAATGTTCTCGTTGATGATATCCTCGTCGCTCATATTGTCGAAGTACTTGACAAGTGCGCGGAGTGAGTTTCCGTGTGCGGCGATGAGTATTCTCTTGCCTTCCTTCATCTTCGGCTTGATCTCCTGCTCGAAGTACGGAACAGCACGCTCGATAGTGGTCTTCAGGCTTTCCTGGAGCGGAAGGAGCTTGGGATCAACTTCTCTGTACTTGGGATCGAACTTCGGATTGCGGGGATCATTCTCTTCGAGAGCCATAGGCGGAATATCAAACGATCTTCTCCAGATCTTTACCTGTTCTTCACCATACTTTGCCGCTGTTTCGGACTTGTTGAGGCCCTGCAGAGCGCCGTAGTGACGTTCATTGAGCTGCCAAGCCTTGATTACGGGGAGCCATTCTCTGTCCATTTCGGCCAGCACGTTGTTCAGTGTGTGGATAGCTCTCTTGAGGTAAGAGGTATAGCAGAGATCGAAATCAAAGCCTGCTTCCTTGAGAGCGCGTCCGCCCTTCTTTGCCTCCTCGACACCGTTTTCGGACAGTTCAACGTCTGTCCAGCCGGTGAATTTGTTTTCCTTGTTCCATTCACTTTCGCCGTGACGGATAAGTACAAGTTTCATGCTCATAGTTTTATATTTCCTTTCAAAATTTTATCCATGCCAGTATACTCTGCAATAGCCGGTCTCCTCATATATCAGATATACTATCGGGGAGCCGTCTTTGCCGCTTTTCCTGTATATTTCAGCGCTGTAAAGCTCATCGGGCTGGCCGGGTCCGCTTCTCATCAGCACTTCCCTGCGTTCCTCGAAATATTCCTCAGAGTCGGCCGCTATAAGAACGAGATCCTTTGACAAGGCCTCTTTACGCATCCGTTCAGTCCCCGCGGAGTCAGTATAGAAATGTATATCTATACTTGGCATTTTTGCTTCGACAGACGGAACGAAATCCATGTAGAATCTGTCAGCCCTGTCCGGTATTCTGTCCGGCAGAAACTCAAACTGTGATGCATCGGAGTAATTCCCGTTCACATACAGATATCTTCTCACCGGATAAAACCAGCTGAACCAGTTCCCGAAGCTGAAAAAAACCACATAATATATGACCGCCACGGTTATTCCCACTATGCGAAGCGCGATGAAGCACATATCGGTGATATGTGTCTGCTTAACGATCTTCAGTATTATGCGAATTATCACATACAACACACCGAATACGAACTCAGGCATTACGAAGTTCCAGTATGCACCTCCGCTTACGAAGGGCGTGATGAACAGGAACAGCGTCAGTGCAACGTCCAGCAGGAACAGAATCGCACTGGTCAGCAGACTGCCCGGCTTTCGCTGCGGGACTCCGGGTCTCGGAACCTCGGGAGCGTCAGCTTTTTTTTCGCGGTCTATGGAATTGCTGTCAAACGAATCAGCCATTCTCCGCAGCCTTTACGATCTCCGTGAAATCGGGTGCTTTCAGAGACGCACCACCGATAAGACCGCCGTCAACGTTCTCCTTGGCAACGAGCTCTGCGGCATTCTTCGCGTTCATGGAGCCGCCGTACTGGATAGTCGCAGCATCCGCAACAGCCTTGCCGTACTTCTTTTCAAGCTGTGCTCTGATGAATGCGCAGACTTCCTCTGCCTGATCTGCTGTGGCTGTTTTGCCGGTGCCGATAGCCCATACAGGCTCATAAGCGATGATGCACTTTGCGAAATCTTCTGCCGGAATATCATAGAAATCAAGCTTTATCTGGCGTGCGATAACTTCTTCCGTAATGTTGCATTCACGCTCCCAGAGAAGCTCGCCGACACATACGATCGGCTTAAGGCCTGCTGCAAGAGCAGCCTTTGTACGCTTGTTGACAGTCTCGTCTGTCTCGCCGAAGTACTGTCTGCGCTCGGAGTGACCGAGAACAACATACTCAACTCCCATTTCCTTGAGCATATCGGCAGATATCTCGCCTGTGAAGGCACCGCTCTTCTCGAAATGGCAGTTCTGTGCACCGATCTTTATGTTCGTGCCCTTTGTAGCTTCGAGAGCGGTCTCAAGGTTCGTGAACGGTACGCAGGCTACGACTTCAACAGTCTTTATATCCTTTACCATGGGCGCAAGTTCTTCAAGAAGAGCCTTTGCCTCGGGGCGTGTCTTGTTCATCTTCCAGTTACCGGCGATAACTGCTTTTCTTACTGACTTGTTCATATCTTTATCCTCTTATTTCTTTTTGGCTTTCTTTTCTTTTCTGCGTTTTCTCTTAACGATCTTTCTGGCGGACTTTGTACTTACTACACAGTCTTCTCCATTGTTGAAGATCAGATTGATGCTGTTCGGTGTGGCTGCGGCGATGACAAGAAGCAACAGAACGATGCCCGCGGCTATACCGACGAGCTTACCGTTATCGGTCTTCAGGAATTCCGTAAGTTTTTCCATTTATGAATGCCCTCCGCGCTTCACTTATCTTTACGATCAGACAGTATGTGTATTATAAATCTGACAACAGCCGCAAGGACTATCAGACCGCATACGACCAGTGTCACTATGCTGCCGGCCTCGAGGCTGACAGGATCCATACGTTACAACTCCTCCGAAAACACAGCTTTCGGACGGGAATACTCCCGTCCGTAAGTCTGAAATAGTTTACTTGTCCTGAATTACATCGATACCCGGGAGCACCTTGCCTTCGAGGTATTCGAGAGATGCACCGCCGCCGGTGGAGATGTGGCTCATCTTGTCGGAGAAACCGAGCTGTACTACTGCAGCAGCGGAATCGCCGCCGCCGATGATAGTTGTTGCGTCAGCGTCTGCAAGAGCCTTGGCAACCGCTATTGTACCGGTAGCGAGTGTCGGGTTCTCAAATACGCCCATCGGACCGTTCCATACAACGGTCTTTGCGCTCTTTGCTTCGTTAGCGAAGAGCTCCATTGTCTTTGTTCCGATGTCAAGACCCATCATGTCAGCGGGTATCTTGTCGGAATCAACGATTGTTGTCTCAACAGGTGCGTCGATAGGATCAGGGAAAGATTTGGTGATCGTGGTATCAATGGGAAGAAGAAGCTTCTTGCCAAGTTTTTCAGCCTTTGCGATCATTTCCTTGCAGTAATCTATTTTTTCGTCGTCAACGAGTGATGTTCCTACCTCATAGCCCTTAGCCTTGAGGAAGGTATAAGCCATACCGCCGCCGATGATGAGAGTGTCGCACTTTTCGAGCAGGTTGGAGATAACGTTGAGCTTATCCGCTACCTTTGCGCCGCCAAGAATAGCAACGAACGGTCTTACAGGATTCTCAACAGCGTTGCCGAGGAACTCTATCTCCTTGTTCATAAGGTAACCAACAGCGGTCTCCTTCACGAACTTTGTAACGCCCGCGGTAGAAGCGTGTGCGCGGTGAGCCGAACCGAACGCATCCATTACGAAAATATCGTTGTCAACGAGATCTGCGAGTTCTTTCGCAAAACCTTCGCCGTTCTTTGTCTCGTCATTTCCTCTGAAACGTGTGTTCTCGAGAACTACGATCTCGCCGTCCTTCATTTCAGCGACAGCCTTCTTGGCATTCTCGCCTACTACATTGTCGTCCTTCGCGAATACTACCTTTGTCTTTACGAGCTCAGCAAGTCTGTCTGCTGCAGCCTTAAGAGAGAACTTATCCTCGGGGCCGTTCTTCGGCTTGCCAAGATGTGAACAAAGCACGATCTTCGCGCCGTTCTCGGAAAGCTTGTTGATAGTCGGGAGTGCGGCAACTATTCTGTTGTC
>JAEEJW010000124.1 GCA_016282095.1 Ruminiclostridium sp.
CATAACATTCATCTGCCCCGAGGACATCTCCGAAGTGTTCGTCGGCTCGCAGTCCGGTTTCTACATCAGGGCAAGGATACTGAAAGCCGAGAATCTTTACAAGACCAGAGGCTGGTATATGTCGCCCTGTGTACGCAATATCTCCTTCGAGTATCACTATGAGATAACCGGCTGCCGCATACTTGACGTGCTGACCTATAATAACATAGAAGAACGCCGCTATGACCCTACCGATGATGCGGGCTATGACGGCTTCGTTCCGTTCCGCTGCGCCGGAGCTTCCGACAGGACGTTGTATCTCGGTTTTTCCGCACCGCCCGACAACGGCCCCATGCGCATATTCTGGGATATTGACGAGGATCCGCTCTCGCAGCGTCCTAAGCTCCGCTGGAGTTATCTCACGGCGGGCGGCTGGAAAAGTATGAATATAGCTGACGAGACTGAAAGTTTCACAAAGCTCGGACTTACCGTATTCCTCGATAATCACGATTTCGTGAAAACCAGGCTGTTCGGTGAGGAGCTGTACTGGGTATCCGTTGTGGACGCCGAGAACGTGTACAGAACAAAAATATGCGCCCTTCCGATAGTCAACAGGATATATCTCAATTCGGTGCGCGCCGTGAACCTTGACAGCCACAACGAAGAATACTTCGCTTTCAATATATATATGGAGAACGCTACGCTCACGCTTTCGGTTTCCAGTGTGCTGGAACTGGAGCTTTACGTCAATGAGTTCTCAACGATAAATGAAGCGGAAGCCGCCGAACTGGAGAAGCAGGGCAGACTTACAAGAGTTACCGGAAGCGGCGGTATGGATACCGAGATATGGGTGAAGTGGGACGAGGTGAATTCCTTCGCTATGGAGGACAATTACTCCCGCTGCTACGTCCTTGACCGCAGTACCGGAGTAATAACCTTCGGCAACGGCAGAAAGGGGCGAATACCGCCTGTCTCGGAGATAAACAATATCAGAGTGGTCTATACCACCGGCGGCGGCGACAGAACGAACGTTGCCCCCGGCAGTATATCCGGGCTCGAACGCTCCTACGGTTTTGTTTCGGGTGTGGACAACGCGAAACGCTTCTACGGCGGCTGCGATGCCGAGACGGTGTTCGAGGCCATGAGAAGAAGCGCGGTCATGCTTCGCACGCAGGGCAAGGTCGTTACGACCCGGGATCTTGAAAGCCTGACCTTCAACGCATCCAGAAACATCAGGAAACTGCGCTGTGTCTGCGGCAGAAACGCTTCCGGAAGCAAGGAGCGCGGTGCCGTTACACTGGTCGTGCTGAAAAAGGAACACTCCGAATTCGGCAGGATAAGAAATTACATAAAGGAATATCTCCGGGGCAGACTTCCCGGCAATATAGTAGCTGCGGACAGACTGTACGTCACCGAGCCGACGCTGGTGAAGATAAACGTCAGGGCAGAGATAAGGACCAATGAGCTCAACGGCATCTTTGAACTGAAAAAGAGCGTTGAACAGTGCCTTGCGGATTACTTCGCATCTTTCTCCGGAAATGACGGCGATAATGTATGGCGCCTCGGCATGATACCGAACGAACAGCAGATAAGAAGCGCTCTGCTCAGACTGAAGAATGTGGTATATATACGCAATCTGTACATCACGATGTACGTTTCGGGCATGGGCGGCTTCAAGGAGATAGACAGCGATACGATAAAAAAGTACAGCTATGTGCTTCCGGAAAACGGCGAGCACGACATAACCGTTACGGTAGGGTAACGGAACATAAATACGGGTACCGGGAGGTGATAGATTGTTACCCGATATAAACCTTGACAACGAATATTTCGACGAGATACTTGACAACGCGCGTAATATGATCGTCAGCATATACCCGGAATGGACGGATTTCAACTATCACGATCCTGGTATTACCATGCTGGAGATGTTTGCATGGCTGAAAGAGAGCCAGCAGTATTACATCAACAAGATAGGAACCGAGAACATCAAGAAATACCTGAAGCTCCTCGGTCTCGAAAGGCGCACGAAAGTACCGTCGGCCACCGACGTTTCCGTGCTCTATGAGAACGACATCACGGCAGTGAAGGGTACCAAGCTCTACGCCGGCGATATCTGCTTTGAGGCTGACAGGCGCACCTATATATCGGCCTCCTCGATAGATGTCTGTGTCTGCGATTACGGCGATGATCTTAACATCATCAGCAGGGATCAGTTCTACTTCGGCGGCAATCTGCACATACTGCCCTTTGCGAAGAAGGACAGGGGCGTGTTCTATATCGGTTTCGACAAGCCCCTGGCGGAGAATGAAGTCCATACGCTGCGTTTTGATGTGACCAGCGAGGACGGCATAGACAGAAACCCGATCACCGATCCCGCCAGCTTCATAAGGCTCGTGGATATGGAAATGGAGTACTTCGACGGCCTTAACTGGAACCGGGTGAAGCGTATCGACGAAACCTACGGCTTCCTTTTCTCCGGGCGGATAGTATTCAGCCTTGGTACAGCCCATCAGAGCTGCGCCATAGCCGGACATGAAGCCTACTACATAAGATTTTCACCGACCGGCGGCGAGTATGACGCGCTGCCTGTCATAAAATACATCTACTTCAATCTCCTGCCGGTAACGCAGAGAGATACAAAAGCCGAATACACCGATCTTCCGGCGGGCGATGAGATCAAGCTGTTCACCGGGCTTGCGGTCACGGGCAATACAAGAATATTCCTGAAAGACAAGGAAGGCACATACACACCGGTCAACAGCTTCACGAAGCAGATAGACCCGGACACCGGAGAAGTGAGCTGTTCTGTACCGGGCGGCGCGGATTCCGAAGGCATTCGCGTGGTAAACATGGCGCCGGATTTTGCGGTGGACGGAGCGATAGGTTACGGTACGGGTCTTCCGTATCAGAAGTACGATCTCGACACCACAGAGCTTGAGTATGAGAGCTTCGCGGTCATGACAGAACTTCCCGACACCGGCGGCAAGTATGTGGAATGGCATAAAGTAAAGGATTTCTCCGCTGCGGGTACCGATGATTTCGTTTATGTGCTGGATACAGAGAATGGCATCATAACCTTCGGAGACTGCATAAACGGCATGGCTCCCGAAGGCGAGATACTTCTGATCGGATATTCGCTGACCCGTGGCGCCGACGGCTGCGTGACCAGGAGCAAGATAAACGAGATCGAAGGTTTCAACAGGGACGAAATATATGTCGAAAACCTGCGCCCGTCGGCCGGGGGACTGAACGAGGAATCCATAGAAGACTGCTTCATAAAGGCACAGAAACTTATGCGCACTACCGAAACTCTTGTGACCGACGAGGACTGTGAGAACTGTATCAGCGCGGCACAGGGACTGCGGATCGAGAAGTGCAAGGTCATAAAGACAAACGGCGGCGACGGACTGATCACGACAGTGGTAGTCAAGCCCTGTTCGCAGGACGGAATGGGCGTTCCGAGCGAGCGCTACATAAAGAATATACTCGCGGTTCTCGAAACCCGCCGTATGCTGGGAGTGCAGTTCAGGATAGCGCGCCCCGAATACGCGGAGATATCGGTCTATACTGACGTTACCGTGTCGAGGAACTATTCCGATCCGCGTGAGACTGTCCGCAGGGCTGTCAGTGATTTCTTCGGAGCCATAAAGGACGAATTCGGCGCGGAGATCATCTACAGCCGCCTGTATGAGCTGATAGACAATCTCGACTGTGTCCTGTCCGTCAATGTGCTCACGGTACAGGCCGAGGGCAGTGACGCCGAGCGCACACGAGAGGGAGATCTCATACTTGCGCAGAATGTAGCTGCACATCTTACAGATATTGATATCATGATCAATATGTGATAGGGAAAAAACATTTATTTGCTTTTTCATCGGGGGCTTTCTGATCGTCCCCGGACCACTTCGGGATCGGACACATCTGATTCATCACTTTCAAATGCGATCATTCCCTTACCGGAAGGCTGGATAAAATGAAAGAAAAACTGAAATATTTCATATTGAACAACGCCTACGATTTCAGACGCGGGATATGTGAAAATATGGAGCCGGACGGCAACACCCTGCGGTTCTCCTCGAAGCGTATGTCCGGGATAGGACGGTTCATGTCGAGGATATTCGACTCGGGAGACCGCGGCACCGTATGGCACCGTATGCTTATAAACATGGAGAACTGCACCGCGGACGAACTCCGCGTGACTGTGTATGCGGCCGACAACAAGGAATTTTCCTTTCAGGGCAGACAGTACACGATAGACGAGGTCTTCCATGATAAGAAGCTCGACCTTGACAAAAAGACACAGATGTTCTCAGTATTTGAGAAGCGGCGCATAAACGGCGCCAGGGACGCTCTGCTCCATGATGTGAGCGGGCGGTATCTGTGGGTATATATCGAGGTGTTCGGCATCAGCGGCAATCCTGCCGTAATAAAGGATGTAAGGCTGTTCCTGCCTGCGGAGTCGTGGATAGATCATCTTCCGCAGATATACAGAAAAAGCGACTCAAAAGACCGTTTCCTTGAACGCTATCTCGGTATATTCCAGACTCTTTACGAAGAAGTCGAGGGCGAAATAGAACGGATCTCGGAAAAATTTGACCCCGAGTGCGCGGAGAGCGGATTCCTTGAGTGGCTGGCGGACTGGCTGGATATCTCCGACTGCTCGTTATGGGAGGAATCAAAACTGCGCAGGCTGCTGCTGTCGGCGATGAGCCTGTACCGCGGCAGAGGCACGAAGGAAAGCCTCTCGAAAGCTATCGAGCTCTATACCGGCGAAAAACCGTTCATCATAGAGAACTTCGCGCTGCGTGAGCGTATCGGGACGCAGGAGTATGAAAAGACTCTCGTTCCGATGTATGGCAGCGACCCGTATAAGATATTCATTCTTGTGCGCAGCGACGTGATCCATTCGGATAACGATAAGGACGCGCTTTGGCGCATAGCGAGAGAGATGATACCGATCACGGTGGATTTTGAGCTCAAGATCCTTGAACCGTACATCTTCCTTGGTCAGTATTCGTATCTCGGCATAAATACCTATCTCGGCAAGCCCGGGAACGCCGTTCTCGACGGCAGGTCGCGGATGGCTTTCTCCGTTATCGGAGAGTGAAGTTCCGCGGACCTTAAACAAATCGCAGACGCCCCGGCGGGCATATATCAAAAGTGAGAATTTAGGAGCAGATATGAAAAACACACAGCTTTATCCATTTGAAAGAAACAAATATTTTTACGGCAAGCTGCTCAGCGTCGAGGATTTCAACTTCGAGCAGAAATACATGAATGACAAGCGCAGGCTTGTTAACCGTCTTGTTCACGGTATCGGCGTGGTATGCGGACTTAACGTCGTAAGAGTGGACGACCTCACGATATCCGTGGAGAGTGGTCTTGCTTTCGATACCACAGGCCGTGAGATAGTCGTGGATATGCCCGTGACCAAGAAACTGACCATGCTCAACGGATATGATACTGCGATAAGCAGCGGAAGCAATGCCTACGTTTACCTCTGCCTCGAATACAGCGAAGGCGAGAAGGGCAGTTCACACAACATTGTGCCCGACAGCGGCGATTCCAATGCCGACAGGATAAAGGAAGGCTACAATCTCTACCTGACCTCCAGCGAACCCGATGATAACATAGACCGCACCGATATGCTGTTCGAGGACGCAGTCACCGTGTTCCGGGACGGAAGCATACATATACGCCACATTATGCCGCGCTTCGTGAACCCCGACACCACATTCCCGTTCAGAGTCGAGATAGAGACATATTCAAAGCAGTTCGCGGCCTTCTCTTATGACATACAGCTTGTATGCCTCAACAATGCGGCGGACGGCAGTTCCGTGCTGAAGGTCAGCTTTGACGAGACGCTGATGGACAAGACAGGTAAATATACCCTCACATACGATCTCAGGCTGGCGAACGTCAGCAATACCGAGGGTACTGCCACCCCGGATCCGCAGACCTTCAGGCTCGCGTATGACAAGACTCCTGCCGAGGGTGTAATTTCCGGCAGATCGTCCGTAAACATTACGGACAGGAATGTTTTTGAAGCATTCGTGGACAACAGCTACAATCACAGCATGGACACCGAACTGAGAAATACGGTAGGTCAGCGCCTTTATCTCGCGAGAATAGGTCTTGTCAATTCCGTAGGATCTTCGATAATCGACAGGATAGAGAATGTTCCGTTCGGGCAGTATGTGGCAAGCAATATGCTTCTGACTGCCATGAACCGCAGCAATTATGTTTACGGCGAAGATAAGGTGCAGACCGCAGCTGCGGTGCTGTCGGATGCGCAGATCGGCGGAAATGGCCGTTCCTCCGAGATAGCAAGCGGCGTGTGCAGGATAAACCTGAATGCCGGCAGTCTCAAGAATAAGGTGTTCTACTCCGACGAGATATTCCACGGACTCGGACTCGGAAGCGTCACCATACTGCTCGGCGCTGTGACCGAATCGGGCACTATCTACGGCAACCCGGCCGTATTCCGTGACGACGAGGCGCCTTACGAAGTTGCCGCTAAGCTCGACCCGTCCAAGGGCAGCTTCATCATCGGCATACTCACGAAATCGACACTGATACAGGATTACATAGATGTCAAGTGGACAGCTCTGCGCGATGTGGACGAAAAGATCGCCGAGCGCAGCAGCATGAAGATCACCATCAAGCCAAACTCGCTGATAATCAAGCCGAGAGAAACAAAGTATCTCGAAGCGGTTTGCAGCAACATGACGAATAAGACCGTCCGCTGGTCGGTATCGCCCACAACAGGCGGCGAGATAGACTCGAACGGTATGTACACCGCGCCGAATACCGAGGGCGTTTATGAAGTCATAGCCCAGAGCGCGGTATATCCGGAGGTCAAGGCATCTATCATGGTAGTGGTGCGCGGGTAATATATATAGATATCAGTGAAGAACATAAGCAAAGGAGGCGGATCTGTTGATAATATATACTTACGGTCATGAATACCCGGTCACCAGCGTTCAGGAGACCAACGAGAAATATAATTGCTATATATGTACCGATAGCGTGAACGGCGGATTCTGCCGCATATTGAGCATTAAGGACAAATCGGTGTTCCCGGAGCTGGTGGAATGGCTCTCAAAGACCGTTGATCCGTCGGTGTTCACAGATTATATAGAACATTTCATGTTCGAGGATACGCTTTGTATCGTAATGAAATATACCCAGGGAGTAAAACTGGCTGACAAGTGCGACACCGAGGGTATGCCGCTGCGCGAGAGGCTGGAGCTGTGCAGGAAGATACTTGAAAGGGCAGTGCTGCTGGATATCCCGGATTACTTCCTTGACAAGTGCATCAATTTTGACGACATAATCGTTGCGAACGATCTTACGGTCAGCTTCAATTATCCGATCGAAGATATAATGGATTCCCGCGACAGCGCAGCGCTGAAGAAGGTGGAAAAGCTGCTGCGCACCATGTTCGCACGGGAGATCGGGCGCAAGGTGCCGGACGAACTGATGAACTTCTTCAAGGAGATGCCTGATCTTGTCGGCTCGAATATGATCGAGTTTTACAGTCGGTATTATATGATGATGACACGGCTCATAGAAAAAGACGCCGGAGAAGAAGAACCCAAATCGATCTGGTACAGGCTGTGGAATTTTTTCAAGAAACTCTGGGTAAAAATTAAGAAAATACTTATTTTCGTGCTTCTGGCCGCGGCTGTGATATATCTCGTTTTCACGATAAATACTTCGGGCAGCTCGAAGAAGCATAAACCGAATTTTGACAGTATAGGAACTGTTATTATAGATAAGAACAGGTGAGATTGATCTATGTTTGATTTATTCGGAGCATTCAGACTGTTCCTTCGCAAGGTCGAACGAATATTCCTAACGCCTGTTATGCTTTTCGGGCGAATGATCCTGAGGAAGCTCAATCCTCAGAACATCGTCAGCAAAGTTGCGGCGGACATCAAAAAAGAAGCCAAGGGCATCACCGGCAAACCCACTGCCATTGATCAGTACTTTGTCGTCGGGGAAAAGTTCGTGGCGAAGAAGCTGGTCTACGCGATCATAATAGCGATTATAATACTCGCTATACTTTTTATAAGATTCGGACTGCCGTGGATCATCAGTCTGTTTTTCACAAAGAGTATGTGGGTCAACAGTGAGGACTGCGCAGGCTATACAGGCAAGGTATGTCTCTATGATACCCGTGACATGAAACATGTTCTGTTCGAGGGACGTCTTGAGAAAGGCAGCGTCGAGGGCGAAGGTACACTTTACAATTATGAGGGTGAGCTTGTTTACACCGGAAATTTCAAGAACGGTGAGTATTCAGGATTCGGAAAGCTCTATTATCCCGACGGCAGCCTCAAGTACACCGGCGGCTTCTCAGCGAATCTTTACGAGGGCGACGGCACAAGCTATTACGACAATGGCAAGACCATGTATACCGGTCAGTTCGTCAGCGGTGTATATAACGGCACCGGGAAGCTGTATGATGAGCAGACAGGCAATATGCAATACGACGGCACATTCGTGAACGGCGCCTTCAACGGCACCGGCAAATCCTATGCCCCGGACAGCGGCGTGCTGGTATACAGCGGCAGCTTCGTCAACAATGAATATGACGGCATGGGTGAACTTTACGATCCCGCCACCGGAAAGATACAGTACAGCGGTAATTTCAAGGCCAATATGTTTTCCGGCAGCGGCAAGAGCTATCAGGACGGCAGACTCGTTTACGACGGAGCATTCAACAACGGCATATATAACGGCTACGGCACGCTGACGTCAGATGACGGCACAACGTACGCCGGCGATTTCGTGAACGGCAAATATAATGGCAAGGGCAAGCTCTATAAGGACGGAGTCATTCTTTACAGCGGCGACTTCACGGATAACCTCTACAACGGTACAGGCTCGCTCTACAGAAACGGCATCCTTTATTACAGCGGCGGTTTCTCAATGGGCAAACCGCTCGGCACGGGTACTTTCTATGACGAGACGGGCGCTGTACTGTCCGAGGGAACTCTCGGCAACGGCGATATAGTGAACGGTAAGACCACTATCTTCGACAATAACGGCAACCTGCTCTATGTAGGCGGCGTAGCAAACGGCAAGTATGACGGAAAAGGCGTGCTTTACGACAGCGCGACCGGCGATGTGGTATATGACGGCGACTTTACCGCGGGCATATACAACGGAAACGGCAAGCTCTACCGCAACGGTGAACTGCTCTATGAGGGTGCTTTCTCCGAAGGAAAATACAACGGCACCGGTAAGCTGTATGACGATGAAAAGCTCATCTATGAGGGTGATTTCAAGGAAAATAAGCAGACAGGCCGCGGTGTAGTATATGAGGACGGCAAGAAAGTCTACGAAGGCGATATCGTTGACGGCCGCTGGAACGGTTCCGGAAAGGTATACGACAACGATGAGCTGGTATATGAAGGCGAAATAACCGACGGCAAGTACAACGGCAAGGGCAAGCTGTACAAGGAAGGCAAGCTCTATTATGAAGGCAACTTCGTCAACGGCAAGCCGCAGGGTCAGGGCGCGTACTATGATGAGACCGGCGCTGTCTCTATGGAGGGCGATATCAGCGACGGCGGCATAACCAACGGCTCGACCAATATTTATGACGCTGCGGGTTATCTGATCTATTCCGGTGATGTAAAGAACGGCGTATATGACGGCGCAGGCAAGGAGTACAACGGCAAACCGGGCGTTATGATCTACGACGGTCAGTTCAAGGAAGGCAAATACAACGGCACCGGCAAGCAGTACAATTCCTCCGGAGTCCTTACTTATGAGGGCGAGTTCCTTAACGGCGTCATAAACGGCACAGGCAGACAGTACAACAACAGCGGCAAGCTGATCTATTCCGGCAGCTTCGCCGACGGCAAGTATAACGGACGCGGTGAACAGTATGACGCAGACACCGGCAAGAAGGTCTATGAAGGCGACTTCAAGGACGGCAGACGTAACGGCAGCGGCAAGCAGTACGATGAGAATACCGGCACACTGATATATGACGGCGAGTTCTCCGACGATCAGTACAACGGCAAGGGTAAGCTGTACAACAAGGATGTTCTCGTGTACGAGGGCGGCTTCAAGAACGGCAGATACTTCGGTGAGGGTACGTTCTACGATGCTTCCGGAAAGATAACAGGCAAGGGTTATATGGATGCCTCGGGCAAGATAACCACAGGCACGACCACGATATACGCGGACGACGGAAAGACCGTGATCTATTACGGCAGTGTTGAAAACGGCGTTTACAACGGCAGCGGCAAGCTGTACGACAAGACCACCGGCAAGCTTATCTACGACGGTAATTTCAGTTCCGGCGTTTACGAAGGCTTCGGCAAGCTCTATAAGAACGGCGAGCTGATCTACGACGGCAACTTCTATCAGGGCGTTTATCACGGAAACGGCAAGCTGTACGAGAACAACATACTTATCTACGACGGCGACTTCTACCGCGGAGAATACCACGGAAACGGCAAGAAGTTCGACACTAACGGAACGCTGATGTATGACGGCGGCTTCTATAAAGGTAAGTATGACGGACAGGGACGTGAGTTCTTCCCGAACGGTAAGCTCAAGTATGAAGGTACATTCAAGCTGGGCGAATACGACGCGGGCAAGCTGTACTCCGAGACCGGCGACCTGATCTCCGATACGACGGTACCCCCGGTGCCGGAGAGTACGGAAACCGAAGCAGCGGCATAACGAAAAAAGGATTGAAGAAATGGCGAATTACAACATAGTTTCCGACATCGGGGAAGCCCTTGTAAGGCTTCTCCGTGAGGGAATGGTACCCGATATAATCCCGAACTCGGAGGGGATAAGCGTATGTCACCCTTCCGACAAGGGCGATGTGAGCCTTGGGATATATCTCTATGAGATCAGGCGCAACAACGATATAGACGCGACCGAGCGCATACCGATAGGTGTGGATAAACTGCGTGCTCCGTCCTTCTATCTCGATCTGTATTACATGATAACAGCTTATTCGTCCAGTGACATCAAGTTCCGTTCGCTGGAGGAATCGAAAATAATCGGCCGCGCTATGCAGATAATCGAAGGCAACCCGATAATCAAGCCGGAGCTCTACGGTAATGCTTTCGCTGATATGAGATTCCAGCCGCGCATAGAGATGCTCGATATTGACAACGAGGAGAAGCACCGCGTATGGAATATCCCCGATATGCCCTATAAGCTGTCGGTATTCTACAAGGTATATCCCGTGGAGATACAGTCCGAGCGTATCACAAATATTACAAGAGTATCCGAGACCGACTTCACATTCGGTCAGATAAACAGTCAGATAAACAAAACAGACGAACAGACATGATCCGGAAGGTCTGTTTTCTGTGCGCCGCTTTTTGACGGCGTACCGGAAAACGTCATTCCGGCCTCAATGTCAACCCGGGGAGGTATTTTTGAGTGGAATGGTTTGAATCTCCCTCGCGCCGTATGGTGATGAGATTATCCGTTGCAGTCCAGCTGACGGACGATCTCACCGGCGATCCGATAAGGGGCAGCAACGCGAGAGTCTGGATAGAAGGCCAGAAGCCGCCGATAAAGAAAGCCGACGGCAGGAGCATATTCGTCGATCTTCCCGAGGGCGGGTATGTCATTAATGCCGAGGGCGGCACTTATGCCCGCGCCAGCGTGAACTGCACCGTGGAAGCGGGAAAGGCAGAAAACATTACGATAAGACTGCTCCCGAACAGGCTGTATCCTGTTTCTTCAGAAGCCATTCGCATAGAAGGCAGGGCTGAGCCCGGCTCCGTTGTGCGTATTTACACGGCTGATAAGGCGCGGGCTTACAAGCTGCTTACCGACGCTGAGTCCGGTGACAGGGTGATAGGAATTTATCACGGCGGAGTAGCCAATATCGAGGGCAAGCTGCTCAAGATAATAGCGCCCGACGGACAGGGTGAGTTCATCAGGGTCATTGCTGCGGAAAGCGGCGACAGATTGGAATATCAGCTCAGCACCGAGCTCGGAGCGGCCTATCCCAAGATAGGTACGGTGATAGTTCCGGTGTCCGAGTGCACAGCCGACGATAACGGCGGAATAATGCTGCTCCTGAAAAGCGGCAGCGGCAATGGCAGTCCGGAGATGATCTGTGAGGTGTCCGGAAGCAACGGCACAGTGCAGAAGAAAATAGATATCTCGGGATCGAATTACATAAAAGTCGATCTCACAGAGTAAAGGAGCGGTCATATGGCATTTGCGGTATGCGGCGGGGCAATGCTCGCCTGTTCGTTCGGAATGGCGCCGGCTATGTTCAATGTGCTTCCGCAGAACAGGGTAGTGACGACTATGCCTATCGCGAATATAATGGATAACAAACCTTTTGTGAACGTCATGCCTTTCGGTATGTGCTCAAGTCTTGCAAACCCCACAGTGGCATCTGCGACAGCAGCGGCGCTGGGTGTGCTGACTCCTATGCCATGTATGCCGGTGACTACGGCGCCGTGGGTGCCGGGAAGTCCGACGGTCCTGATAGGCGGGCAGCCGGCGCTGAACAATAACTGCAAGCTGATGTGCAACTGGGGCGGTGTAATACAGATCACCAACCCGGGAACTACGAATATTATGGTGCCTTGACGGCGTGAAAGGAAATCTCGCAGATGGAAAAAAAGGAACGCGTGAAGAAAAACGAACCCGGTACATCCGAAAAGGTGAATGCGGCGATAATCAATGTGTCAACCGTATTTTTCAGGGATATTGTCATGATAGACAAGGATTCGGGTCTGATCTCGGTGCTTAATATGCAGACCGAGGACGTTGGCAACGTGCTGGAAAAGTATAACGGAAAGCTGCTGAGTGTGACCCGGACAGGCATAAGCGCTATGTTTCAGGAAAGCTGCGATGACGCGCTGAAATGCGCGATAACGATCTGTCAGGAAGCGGGGCTTGAGGAGCGCAAGGCTCTTTTCCAGGGCCTGAGCATAGGCATAGACTACGGAATGATCTGTGTCGGGACTGTGGGCTACAAAGGCCTTGAAATGCCGTTGGTAATGTCCGAGACAATGGATACTGCCACATTTCTGAGTCAGACGGCTCAGAAATACAATTCCCGCATACTTGTGACCAGCGATGTCGCATCAAGACTTGCGGGGTTCCAGACAAAATACAACAGCCGCAGGCTCGGGAAGATATTCCATACCGGCCCCGGGACCAGTGAAGATATATACGATGTGTATGACGGCGACCTTGCCGATACAAAATACAGCAAGATGCGCAGCAGACTGTTTTTCGAGACAGGGGTGGATCTCTTCCTCAAGGGAAGTTATCTCGAAGCCCGCTCGTACTTCATCGAACTGCTGAAATACGATAGGAACGACGCGGCTGCAAAGCAGTATGTTTTCAAATGTGACAGCTGTATAGCCGGGACCGCGGAAGAGGTCGACAAAAAATATCTTGAGCTCCGCTGACAGATGACGGAGTCCGGACACGAGGTGTTACCTATTGAGCAAAGAGAATAAAGATAAAAAAGAGAAAATCAGTAAACTTGAGGCCAGGCTGATAAGGAAAAAAGGCAAGCTCGAAACTAAGCTGATACTGAGTATGACGCTTATATTCCTGTTCACACTGATATCGACGGCTGTGTCTATCATCTGGGGCAATTTTGAGGAGGAGGTCGGCGAAGTACGCAAAGATATTGCAAATTTGGCTTATGTTGCTGTTTCCGGTATCCCTTCGGTTGTAGATCTGGAATCCGATGTCGCCAGTCAGCTGACGCTTGAAGAACTGTCATTGATCAGCAGCACACAGGGTGAAGAGATAGAATATTGGCTGGAACATGGTCCCGATGATGATTATTATCACTGTATTGATGTTATCAAAAAGTGGCTTGAAGAATGGGGCCTGGCCGATATATTCGTATATAAGGCTACGGAGGATGAAAACGGAGAGCTGCTGAATGATATGATAGTCATTCTTGATGTACCGGCCACAGGTGAGTCGGATTATAAGTTCGGACAGCACTATGTCGGCAGCAAGGCATTTGAGACAGTCAAAAAGGTCTATGAGACCGGAGAACCGCAGACATATGACCGTTCCGCTTATAATGAGTCGGGATTCATACTCGTTGCGTTTGCTCCTGTACGTTATTCTGACGGGTCGGTCTGCGCTGTGCTTGGTGCGGAGATAAGTATGGGCAGGATAATGGTGGATGTTCTGTCCTCGAACGTTGTCGTTCTGCTGAATACCGCGCTGAACTTCTGGATCTTCGGAATAGTTATGTTTATTTTCATAAGAAGGAGCATAGTCAAGCCTGTGGGCATTCTGTCCAGCCATATGAGGGAGTTCGTATCCGATGAGGATAACATCACTTTCAGTCCGGTAACTGAGATACACACGAAGGACGAGATAGAGCAGATGGCGGACGACTACAATGCTCTTGCCGAGCGCATAGTCGATTATACCAGGAATCTTGCTGTTAAGACGTCGGAGGAGGAACGCCTAAAGCTTGACCTTGATGTAGCGAGCCAGATCAGAAACGTAGTTTCCAGCGAGATGCTGTATCCTGCGTTTCCGGGGCGTACCGATTTCGATCTGTGCGCGAGTCTGAAGCACACGATGTACAACAAGTGCAGCTTCATAAACTATTTCTTTACCGATAACAACCGTCTGTTCATGATCATCGGCGAATCTCTCGGAAACAATCTTGCCTCGATGATCCTGTCCATTATTACAGGCGCGTATATAATGAGTTTCGCCAAAATGGGTCTCGATCCTTCCAAGATCGCTGCGGAAACAAACAACCAGATATGCAGCAACGAGAAGAAGGACGCCGGTATGACCGTCGGCGTCATAATCGCGGATATCGACCTGAAAACGGGAACGATGAGGTATGTGAACGCGGGTATGCCGCCTATGCTCGTAAAAAGACCCGGCGAAAATTATATGATCGAAAAACCGGAGCGGCCGTTCAGCCTTGGACAGATGCGCGGTATATCCTTTGACCAGAAGATGATCCAGCTCTATCAGGGCAGTACGGTACTGCTGACATCATTCGGAATATCGGAAATGACAGACGAAAACGGCTCGAAATACGGCATTGAGCGTCTTATAGGCGTTATGAACCGTATCTCCGGCAACGTATACGATCTTGACAAGACTATAATCGAACTCGAAAAAGATCTGGAGACATTCAGAGGCGAAGCTCCCGTTTCTCTCGATACAGCGGTGCTGGGATTCAGATATTTCGGGTGACGGAGGCTATATGGAAGTAAACAGGCTCTATGGATCGTTCTTCGATTTCGCTGATGTCCTGAAGCCGTACCGCAGCAACAGCGAGGTGCTGAAAGACCTTTTCTCTTTCCTTGATATGTGCTTTACGCTGGTGTCCGGCGCAAAAGGCTTCGGCGGAGACGAGTTCCCGAGCCGTGACGAAACAGGACTGGCACTGGGACTGTCGGTGTCGGCCACCGATCTCGGCGAGCTTCTACTTGCCGGAAGGCGTGATGAGCAGAGTTCGGGGCTTTCGGAAGAAGCTGCCGAGCAGATAGAGAACGCGTATTTTCATATCGAGTCAAGAAGACAGCGCGGTCTGAAAAATGATTTCATTTCACGCTTCGATGTGGTATGCATGAAGTTCGGGCTCAGCAATCTTGAGCGCTTCTCGCTGCTGCTGGCTCTTTCCGTGGAGTATGACAGAAAATACGAAGCGGTATATACATATCTTCACAATAATTCGGCAGACTATTATCCGACAAAGTGGCTCGCGGTGAAGCTCTACCAGTATATGTACGGTGAAAGCGAAGGCTACGTCGGTCTGTTTGACGGGAGCTCGCCGCTGTGCCGGTTCCTCGGAGACAATACCCAGAAACGCCGCGACAGGAGCGAGAGTGCCCAGCGTCTCACGATCTCCGGCAGAGTCGCCGCGTATATTCTCGGAAGAAACGATACGGATTCGTCGCTTAAAGAATACTGCCGCGTATATCCGGGCTTCGACAAGGAAGAATATGTGCCGGTCAGACAGGACGACGTGCGTTTCGTGAAGCAGATATTCGTTGAAAAAGCGTTCAAGACCGGCATACACTTTGCGTTCAATCTCTACGGTCCCACCGGCATAGGAAGAAAATACACTGCCAACATGGCTGCGGACGGCCTGGGACTGAGGCTTCTCGATACGGATCTCTACAAGCTGATTACATTCGGCTATGACGATATACGCAAGAGCATAGATATGATCTATACCGAGTCGGTGCTGCTGGGCGCGATACCGTGCTTCACGGTGGACTGCTCACTGACGGAGTCCGACGGTGAGGGCGGTACAAGGCGCTCGCCTCTCGCGGATAAAGTCAGGCGCACGGCCGAGTATATTTCTACCGTGTTCGGTTTCTTCTTCTGGATGACACCGGAGAAAGACGATACCTTTGTCGGCATGGATATCACGTTCATGAGCATTGAGTTGCCTATGCTGACTGCCAACGAAAGAAGGCTTTTCTGGGACAGATACCTTCCCGGCCATACGGAAAACGGTGCTTTCTCGAATCAGTACATACTGACCCCGGCCAGCATCAGGAAGGCCGCTCAGGCTGCCGCTGACATTTCCGCTGCCGAGGGCAGGGATATGGACCGCGATGTCATAACCCGAAGCGTAAGGCAGCAGTCGGTGAACCAGCTCGGCAACTACGCCACAAAGATAAACGCAGTGTTCACATGGGACGACCTTGTGGTCAGCGACGACCAGAAGCGTAAGATGAAGATGATCTGCGACCAGGTGAAGTACCGCAGCGTGGTAAACGAGGACTGGGGATTCCGGAAGAAGTCTCCGTACGGACGCGGGCTGTGCGCGCTGTTCTACGGTTCTCCGGGTACCGGAAAGACTATGGCGGTGCAGGTAATGGCAAACGAGCTCGGTCTCGACCTTTACCGCATAGATCTTTCGCAGCTTTCCAGCAAATACATAGGCGAGACTCAGAAGAACATCTCCGCACTGTTCAGCAAGGCAAGGAATATAAACGCAATGCTGTTCTTTGATGAGGCAGACTCGATGTTCGCCAAGCGCACGGAGGTCAAGGACACCAATGACCGTTATGCAAACGCGGATACGGCGTTCCTGCTTCAGAAGCTTGAGGACTATGAGGGGATAACGATACTCGCCACGAACTATGTAAACAACATAGACGATGCTTTCAAGCGAAGGATAAAATTCTTCATAAACTTCGTGTTCCCGACGCCGGACGTGCGCCTTATGCTGTGGCAGAAGATACTGCCGGAGGCAGCGCTGCGGGGCGAACAGATAGATTTCGAGTTCTTTGCCGAACGTTTTGAACTTTCGGGAAGCAATATAAAGGAAATACTTACCAATGCCGCATATCTTGCCGCGGCAGAGGGGAGAGGTATATGCAACAGCCACATAATAGAGGCTGTGAAGCTGAATTTCTCGAAGTACGGCAAGATACTGACCGACAGCGATTTCGGATATCTTGGAATATGAACGGAGGACGACAACTATGGATAACGATGCGATCAGGGAATATCTGAGGCTTATAATGTCAGCTGTGGCGGACAGCGTGAACGGCGCGCAGATCGAGGAAACGGAAGACGGACCGGTACTGCTGTGTTCGATCGATTCGCCTTTCTCGGACAAAGACGAGGTAGGCTACAGGTTTGAGATAATACCGGCAGGCGAGGGGCTTCTCATCGCGGAAGTCATGATGATAGTGTTCCTCGGCGTGGACAAGGATAAATTCGCCGGAGTGAACGCCATTATTGCGGAGACCGCTCCGTATATCAATCTCGGCAGCTTCAGGCTCATCGAGGATACCGGCACCATCGCTTTCGTGCAGGGAACTGTGCTTGACGAAGAAATGGAGATGTCGGCCGTTACGGCGGTACTCGGAAAGACTGTGAGCATCATGGAAAACACGGCATTCAACGCCGGTGAGTATATTTACCGTTATCTGAACGGCGAGGATCTTGAAACGCTGAAAGCCGAAATAGGCGAGGAGGACTGATTTATGAACGAAACATGGGATAAGGAGCTCCTGAAGGAGATCGAGGAGCTGTTCTCCGAAACCGGAGTTGAAGTCTATACCGAGGAGTTCAGCGGAACACAGGTAGTCGTGGCGGAATATGAGGAAGGCGAAACGCCGGAGGACTGCAACGTCTCGGTGATGCATCTTACCGAAGACAGCACCGAGATATCGGTCATGATCAGTGTGATGTCGGGGCTGGACGAAAAGCAGTCCGACGATATAGCGGCACTTATACCGTATCTCAACAGGTATTTAAGCGTCGGCAGTTTCGGGATAGCGAAGCAGGACGGATATTTCTGGTTCGGCTGCTCTAACGTAATAGATGAGAACACCGGGCGTTCAAAACTGCTCAGAATTATAGCGGGCATGGTGGATATAGCTTATAACACCGCCGCGGAAGCCGCAGCAATGATCCTCCCTGTCGTGAACGGGGAAGCACAGGTATCTGAACTTATGAATGAAGATACATCCATAGTACAGTTCTGAAAGGTGGGTATACCGATATGCCTCTTACACAGATAGCAAGAACACAGAATAATGATATCGCTTCGCATACGACCGTGGGAACACGACCGGCGAATGAGGAACAGAATGTTCCCGCTGCCGCCGATACGGCTGCGGCTATACCGAGTCCTCCGGATATCCCGCCGGTGCCATTCGATGCTCCCGGACCCGTGCCGGTGATGAACAGCGCTCCCGCACAGGCAGCTCCCGCGAATATACCTGAACCGCCGTCGATACCGCCGGTGCCTTTTGATGCTCCCGGTCCCGTGCCGGTGATGAACAGCGCTCCCGCACAGGCAGCTCCCGCGAATATACCTGAACCGCCGTCGATACCGCCGGTGCCTTTTGATGCTCCCGGACCCGTGCCGAGGATCGATAACGCTGCCGCCCAGGCGGATCCCGCGGCTATACCGAGTCCTCCGGATATTCCGCCGGTGCCGTTCAATGCTCCCGGACCCGTGCCGAGGATCGATAACACTGCCGCTCAGACGGCACCCGCACAGGCTCCTGCACAAGCACCCGCACAAGCACCCGCACAAGCTCCTGCTCAGGCTCCTGCACAAGCTTCCGCTCAGGCTCCCGCACAACAGGGCGGAAGTGCGGAGAAATCAGATGTCACGAAGAATGCCGAGAAAATTGCTGAGATGCTCAGGGCTTCTTTCGGCGACAGAGTAAGCATCACAGACGTTGGTTCCGGAAATGAATACGGAGACATCGTAATAAAAACTCCTGAGGAAAGTTATCGCATAATCGGAATGGAGGGAGGCTTTGAAGGAGGCATATTCCTTTTAGATGGTGAAATGGTCGCAATGGGAGCACCGTCCGATAACAGTTTTATAAGAAACAACAAAAAAATAAAAGTATTATTTGAAAAATACGGAAAAGGGCAGATCGCTGCGCCGAAAGCGGACAATGCGGAGGAAGGAAACAGCGCAGAGAAGATGGAATTGTCGCCTCTTCTGAAAAAAGCACAGGAAAAAGAGAAGAATGCTCCCAAGCGTGACTATTCCAAGCCGGAGAAGAAAAAGTTTCTGGCGGAAAAAGTCAAGACCAAGGCTAAACCTACCGAAACACTGGCTACTAACGGTATCGGGAAAAAGAAGGCCGAAAAGGGCTCATGGAAAAACGCAAAGGGACTGGAAACCATTTCCGAGAAGCCCGAGATCGCGGCTGAAGGCGGCATAACCGAAGCCGACCTCAATATGACAGAAGAAGAGTTCTTCAAGGATTACGCCGAACAGCCAAAAGCCGAAAAGAAAGCTGCCGCGGCGGGAAAGAAAGAAGAAAAGAAAAAAGAAGAGAAGAAGGAAGAGAAGAAAGGCGGCCGCAGCAGAGCGGAGATACTGAAAAGCAAGCTCGTCGATCAATATAAGGCAGACAAGGGCATAGACAAGGAAGAAGAGGGTTCGAAGAAGAAGAAAAAGACCGGCAAGCTCGAAAAAGCAGCCAAATTCGGTGAACTGCTCAGTGAAGTCGCTTCCGGCTATGACAACTCCAAGAGCATAAGCGCAAACGCAAAGAACGCCGAAGCCGCGTTCAAAAAGGTGTACGGCGGCGGTGACGAGAAGAAGGATGAAAAGAAAGACGAGAAGAAGGACGAGGCCAAGAAGGAAGAAGAAAAGAAGAAGGAAGAGGAAAAGGGCTCTACCGGTGCTCCCACCACTGACAAGGATAAGGCCGCGGATGAAGCCGTTAAGGAGATCGTCAAAAAGGACGACAAGGCCGAGGGCTCCGAGGAAAAGAAAGAAAAGCTCGTAAAAGAGACCGAAAAGAAGCAGGAAGAGGCTCCGGTCCAGACCAAGGCGGAAGCCGAAGAGAAAAAGAAAGAAACCAAGCAGGAAAAAGCCGACAGACTTGTAGGTGAGGCTGCCGCGGCTTTGCATGACAGGGCTATTGAGATAGCGAACGAAAACGGCATACCGAAAGACAGCGATGCCGCGAAGAAGGAATCCGGTGTGTTGGGCAAGACCGGGCGCGGCGGAGATACCAATGCGGCAGCAGATAAGCCTGTTGCTGAAAAAACTGCTGCCGATACGCCTGTTGCTGAAAAACCTGCTGCCGAAAAAGCGTCCGATGAAAAAACTGGTGAGGAGAATAAGGGAACCGAAGAAACGAAGGATGAGGAAAAGAAAGATTCCAACACTCCGATCCCGATAAAGGAAATGGCTACCGATCTCGCAGGCGGGTATAAAAATACCCTCGGTGCCGTATCCAGCCTTTACTCCGCGAAGCGTTCCAAGAGCCGCCGCACGAAGGTCCGTCAGAGATTCCAGGGTGCACAGCATATCACGGGTGCGCTCGGCAACGCGTCCGGACTTGCCGGAACGCTTCTCGGCTCGGGCAAGGTAGGCACGGGCGATGCAATCAGGATAGCCGGCGGAACTCTGACCGCAGCGTCCGGCGGTATGCAGGTGCTCAGCGGTGTGCTCGGCATATTCGGTGACAGGAAGGCAAAGAAACACGCAAAACAGATCTCGGATAAGACCGGCAAGCTGACCAAGAGCGACAAATACGGCAATGTTAAGGATGCTTCTGCCAATGTTGCGAAGGTAAAAGCTCTGAAAGAAAAAGCCGATCCCGAAAGATATGAAAAGGCTCTTGCCGCTGCGAAGAGGAAACGTGATGCTGCAAAGGCAAACAAGCTGGCAATGGGCATCGCAAGCAAGTTCAACAAGCAGAAGAGCAATGCTTCCACGAAAGGCATCGGCGGTATTATCGGCGGCGCAGGCAAGATGTGGGAAGGCATATCCAATGCCACAGGAATTGCCGGTGCGGGCTTCATCAAGAGCGTTCTGTCTCCCGTTATCAAGAAGGGCACAGAGATAGCGCAGAATGCCCTCGACAAGCGCGACAAAAAGAACGAGGAAAAAGAAAAGGAAAAAGATAACTCAATGCGCATGGAAACGATCAAGGAATACCTTGACGGTAAGCGCGCAAAGATAAAGGCTCAGGCACAGGCTCTCGCCAAGTCCTCAGATCTTGCGGACGACGAGAAATCGGCTATGTCAGAAGAGCTTTCCGATGCCGAGGCTGACAAGATCGCACTTGCGAGACTCGGAGTCGATGTTTCCGATATGTCCGGCGACAAACCCGCTTCCGACGCGGAAATGATGGAAGGCTTTGAAAAAGTTCTCATGAAGCGCGCAAACAATATCCTGCGTTCGTATAATAAGGATGAGATGCTTGATGCTCTTATGCTCTCCCATGACGCAACGGCAGAGGACATTGCCAAGGCGCTCAAGGGCGAATAATGGTTAATATGGCAGTAACAGAATTCAACAAAGAATACTTATCCGGCGGGCGTACAGTCCGCCGGGAACGTCCCGGTATCGCCGACGGACTCGGCGTTATCGCCTGCTGCGCGGGCTGGGGCAAGACCGCCTATCTCACGCAGCTCGCGAAGGAACGCCCTGACAGCGTATTTATAAGCCTTGCGGAATACGACAACGACCCTGAGCGAATAGCCACGCTCACCGGACAGAGCATTTCCGGTCTTACGGGTCCCGGATATGATGTCGTGAGACGCTTCGCTGATGAAATGGCAGTCCGCGGCGGGCTTGTACTTATTGACAATGCCGATGTTGTGACCGATAAAACAGCATCGGCATTTTTAACGCTGCTCTGCGAAGCAGCGGCTGCCGGGAAATTCGGACTTCTTGCCGCGGGACGTGAGATCCCCGGCTTCATGCTGAAATTCCTGATGAATGGTACCGCAAAGCTTTACGGAATAGATGATATGCGCTTTACCCATGCTGAAACAGAGGAATATCTTCGGCTCAGCGGTGTTAAGTACACAGACAAGTATGTGAACACGCTCTGCGCGTTTACGGACGGCTGGGCGGCAGGCATTTCGGAGCTGGCGGGATACAGCACCGACGATACGGATATCCCTGCCTGTGCTGAACGCACTCTGCTGGGCAGATATATCGGGTATAACATACTGTCGTCCATAGATACCGATCTGGCGGAATATCTGGAACTGACGTCATTCATAGTACCGCCGGACGCGGAGTTTTCGGCTTCCGTGTTCCGCATAGGCGACGGTGAGGCGCGGGCAGACAGACTTGTACGGAGCGGAGTGCTGACCCGTGCCGAAGACGGCAGCCTGCGGTGCCCGGAGGTCATGAGGACGATACTTGCTGGCAGGCTTTCTTCGGAAAGAAAACGCGGCATAATTGAGCGCGCCTCCGCATACTACATAAAAGAAAAGCGCTTTGCCGAGGCGATCAAGCTGTTCGACGTGAGCGGGAATGCTGCCGCCGCCGAGCGCATGATCAGGAGCTACGGCGAACATTTCCTTGCGAATTACGAGTTCGAGCTTATAGGCTACTGCGGGGATATAATCGAGAAGAACGGCGGCAGCAGGGAGCCCGAGGTGCTGGGTATTCTCGCACAGTATTATTATTACTGCGGCGATCACAGGAAAATGGAGAACGCTTACAATATGGCGGACAGTATGTTCGGCAAGGAGAACCGTTACAGCGTATACAGGCGGTTCTACAACGGCCTGCTGCGCTATGAGGGCAACAAGGAGCTTTATACCGCGAATGTCAGGAGCGCCTGCGAGTACCTTGAAGCGAACGGGCTTCCGATGCCGTTCATGCATCAGAAGGAACTGGACACACTGGCTCTTATAACCGGCGGTACAGACGACAGCGGCAAGCTGCACATCTACCGCTTCGGAACGCTGCGCCTGTCGGTGGGGGATACCGAAATACAGTGCAAGAGCCGCAGGAGCATCGAGCTTATTGCCTATATGCTGGAAAAGGGCGGCAGACCCGTTCCGCGCGAAGAGCTGCTGAATATGCTCTGGAGCGGCGATATCCCGGCTAACGCCGTGGCTATGCTCCATAACATCATTTACGGTCTGCGCAGGGAGCTTTCCGGCTATGGACTGGAAAATGTAATCATCTACAAGAACAAGTGCTATCTGCTCGATATGAAACTTATCGCCGAGGATGACAGCGATATCCTTGCGGTCTGTGAGGCTGCCGACAATTGCGATATAAAAGTCCTCGCAGCGCACGAGAACGTACTCGGCAGCTACTGGGGACGCTATCTCGGTTCCAGCGACAGCCGCGGTTCACATGAGCGCCGGGAGTATTATGACCGCTGCTTCGTGAACGCGTCGCTCATGGCGGCGGAGATGTACCGCGAAAAAGGCGACCGTGAGCGGGAGCTGACATATCTGAAGAACGCGGCGGAGATAGACCCGTACTCGGAGCAGATAGTGTGCAGCTATATGATGTGCTGCTTTGCCCTCGGAAAGCCCGACAAGGCAAAGAAGAAATACGAGGAATACTCAAAGATGATAGACGAGGAGCTCGGTATAGCGCCCAGCAAGTGGCTGAAAAACGAGTTCCTTTCGGGATTTTCAAACGATACGGAGGTGTGAGCGCAATGTATGAAGAATACAGGCCTGTATTCTCGGCTGTGACCGAATATCTTGTATCGTTTGAGAAGAACGGTTATGACAAGGCTGCCGCGGATAGGATCGCGGAGCTGCTTTCCGGACTTGCGGATTCTCCGCTTGCCGATATCATACGGGGACGCAGCGCTGCGTACAGATTTGCGGCAGTCCTCGGAACTCTGGTGAATTTCAGCCGCCGCGCCGCAGACATCGTATCCCGCATATCCGGAGCAAAAGCGGGCAGTATCACCCCCGAGGCGGTATGTGAGCTGTTTTTCGGTGTTTCGGATATTTTTCCGATAAGCTCGGAGCTTTCGGAAGAATACGGCCTCGGTACGATTTTTGACGGCACGGGACCGAAATATAATGCGGTCATGACATTGAAGCCGTTTATTGCACGTTTTATAGCAGACGGCGATATCGACGACGAAGCATTCATGCCGGAGCCCTTTTACGACACGCACTACATAGAGCTTTCGGAGAATATCCGTGCTGAGGGAGAGATAAAAGCCGCCGTCAGCACCGATGTAAT
Source organism: Ruminiclostridium sp. (assembly GCA_016282095.1). Taxonomy (GTDB): domain Bacteria; phylum Bacillota; class Clostridia; order Oscillospirales; family Ruminococcaceae; genus Ruminiclostridium_E. The sequence goes on from JAEEJW010000124.1 coordinate 24,413, forward strand.
AGACACGATACGCATAATATGCGTTTCCGGCGAGGATGGCTCCGGACGGAGGACTTCCGCGGAACGAGCCCTGGAGGCAGCCGGGAGGTCATTCGTTGAGCTCCGCACAGACGTTCGCTATGACAGAGCCCGCATGAATGAGCTGGCGGAAAAGCTGCTCCTTCTGGGAGCGGTACCGATAGCGGTGCAGGACGAAAATACCGATGACGCGAACTTCACGCGCTTTGTCGGTATGCTGGCGGAACGCGTCGGCACTGTTATTGCCATACCCGGGGCGGGAGTACGGGAATTCGGCTTACAGGCGGAGAC
>JAEEJW010000125.1 GCA_016282095.1 Ruminiclostridium sp.
CCTTTTTAAAGGGGTTGGCCGCCGGAGGCACTCAAGCGTAAGCGACTTTCTTCGCACTCAAGCGTAAGCGACTCTCTTCGCACTCAAGCGCAAGCGATTCTCTTCGCACTCAAGCGCAAGCGACTCTCTTCGCACTCAAGCGCAAGCGACTCTCTTCGCACTCAAGCGCAAGCGACTCTCTTCGCACTCAAGCAAAAGCGACTGTTCAGAACAGGGCGATGTCTGTATTTATATAATTTTTTCCGTCATTTGTTATGAACTGGATATTATCTTCGGAAACTGCTGTATCCCGGGAGAGCATACGGACTGTGCCGATGTCGGAGCATTCTGTCGGTGCGCTGCCGTTCTCAGACCAGTAGAGGATACCGTTGCTTGCGAATGTACACACTCCGTCGCTTGTTATACAGGCGGCTCCGACATTCAGGGATATCTTCACCGGAGCTCCGCCGTCCGTCCAGTACAGGCCGTTTGCGGTATCGCGGAAATATATGCTGCCGAGCGACGGCTCCGTGAAGAAATCAAAGACATTCTCCGCTATGACCGTTTCCTTCGCAAAAGAGCCAGCCGTCCCCTTCATTATCAGCTTCGAGCCCTTGACATACAGCAGTTTCCTGCCGTCTGCGGAGATCGTGTAAAAGCTCGCCTTGTCGAGGTCAAGCAGCTTGCGCTGCCTGTACCCGCTGCCGTTCCTTTCAAACTGCATCAGCGCTGCGGAGCCTCCTGCGTTATCTACGGCCTCGCCTATGAAAAGTCCGAAGCCGTCCTGTTCCTGCTTCATTCCCGCAGGTATGAAAGGCCTCACTGTTCCGCTGAATACGGGTATCCTTGACTTCGCAGCACTGTCGAAAACGAATGTGTACGGTGGAGTCCCGTCCGTAAACAGTATCTGCGTGCAGTCCGGGGAAACGGCTTTCACAGAACCGCAGCCGCAGACCTCCACGAATACCGCCGAGCCGGCTTCACACAGCACCAACTGGCTCTTCTTCTGACCATATACCGTACCGTCGCATCCGACCGCGAAAACGCTGTCCGCACCGGTCAGTTCTTCGGTGCTGCCGTTCCTGTATGCGTATATCTTCTGCTCATTCCTGACGCTTTCGCCCCAGACCGCCGAGCTTCCGTCCGGCGAGACCACAAGAAACAGGTCGGAGCCTGTCAGTTCGCCTATCTGTTCGGGGCTGCCGGAACTGCGATATATCTTTCTGTCCTTTTCATAGAACGCGGTGTCGCTGCTTCCGGCAAGCCCGAATATCTGCGCTCCGGAGACGCCTGTGTCCAGCTTTGTCACACCGCTGCTTTTCGCAAGGTACAGATTCCCGTCCGCTCCGAGTGCGAGCATTGAGCCGAGTGAGTTCGTCCCGCTGCGGAGCAGGTTTTTCAGCGTTTCAGTCTTGTTTCCGGCATCGTCGAAGAACGTACATTCGTGCGCTCTCATGACGCTTTTTACCGTCGCGGGTACCTTTTCGTATCTTACTGCCGGCACGTCGGTGACAAGGAAGAAGAACACCAGCACTGCCGCGGCTGCCGCAAGTCCCAGAGCCGCGAATATGATGACCTTTACGGTATCTGACTTTTTCTTCATCCGTATGCCCCGTTTCACGCTCTTACGAAATGTATCAGTACGGAGCGGAAGTCGCCCCACTGCTCGGGTATTATGATGCCTGCCTGCATGAGAGCAGCGCCGGAATATTTATTCTCCGGCTTTGTCTCGTCATAGTAGTACGCATCGGGATCGAGCCCTTTGAGCTTTATCCTGCGTGAGTGCATATTCGCGCGGCGCAGTACCTGCACGAACTCAAACAGCGCCTCGCTCTTGTCTTTTGCGACGAATTCCCACGCGTCCCAGGTATTGTCCGCGAACATATTGCCTATGCGGTACTGATCGCCGGTGCGGACGAGAGGATTGTATTTCAGGAATTCCGCGATCTGACCGGGTATCGCGTCACGGTCGCTCTGCGGTATCTTCGTGACATCCAGCTCATAGCCGAATGTGCCTACCAGCGCGACGTGCCCGCGGGTCTCAAAGGGCGTGGATCTGCCTACCGTGTGGTTCGGACAGTCGGAAACGTGCGCGCCCATAGCCGAGCAGGGATAGCACAGCGATGTGCCGTACTGTATCCTGAGCCGCTCTATGGCGTCAGTGTCGTCTGAGCACCAGATCTGCGGCGAGAAGTAAAGCATACCGGGGTCGAAGCGCGCTCCGCCGCCGGAGCAGTTTTCCAGCAGAATATGAGGGTAGTCTGTGGTGAGTCTGTCCATGAGCTCATACACACCGAGGACGTATCTGTGCCATATCTCGCGCTGACGCTCCTTCGGCAGGGCGTTAGAGGCGGGTTCGGATATCTGGCGGTTCATGTCCCACTTGATATATTCGATGTTTGCGTTGTCGAGAATGTTTCTCATCATACCGTAAACGTAGTCGCGCACGTCCTTTCTCGAATAGTCGAGAACGTACTGTTCGCGGCTCATGGTCAGCGGTCTGCCTTTTATCTGTATTGCCCAGTCGGGGTGCTGTCTGTACAGGTCGGAGTCCGGCGAGATCATTTCGGGCTCGAACCAGATGCCGAACTTCATTCCGAGTGCGTTCACGCGGCTGACAAGCTCACCCAGCGTGCAGCCCAGCTTCTTTTCGTTCACGACCCAGTCGCCCAGCGAAGAGTTGTCCGAATCGCGGTGACCGAACCAGCCGTCGTCCATTACAAGCATCTCGATGCCCAGCTTTGAAGCCTGCTCCGCTATGCTGACCAGCTTTTCGGCGTTGAAATCGAAGTATGTCGCTTCCCAGTTGTTTATGAGTATCGGACGGCGCTTGTCGCGGTATTCGCCGCGTATCAGATGCCCGCGGTACAGGTCGTGGAATGTGCGGGACATCCTGCCGAGACCGCTGTCGGAGTAGACCATTACGACTTCCGGTGCGGTAAACGTCTCGCCCGGTTCAAGGAGCCAGCCGAAATCCGTGCCGTTGATGCCCATTAAATAGCGGGTCCTGCCGAACTGCGTGACCTCTGCTTCGGAGACGAAGTTCCCCGAATACACGAAGTTGAAGCCGTAGACTTCGCCGGTGTCCTCGTCCGCGTTGTGTGCGCAGAGAGCCGTGAAGGGGTTGCTCTGGTGGCTGGATTCGCCCTTCATCGAATCGACTGACTGCTTTCCGCGGTGCAGGGGAGAGCGCTCGGGATAACGTTCACGCGCCCATGAGCCGTTGACCGTTATCATATCCATATCGTCGGCGTCAAAGTCCACGCAGGCGGAGTATACGCGGGTGAGCTGCACCTTCTTCTGTCCGGCATTCGTTACTTTCAGCGAGCGCGTTATTACGTCAAGGTCGGTGAAAGCCGTATATATCAGAGTGACTTCAAGCCCGGCATGAACGTCCTCCAGCGTAACTTCAAGAGTCTGTGCCTCCGAAGGGTCGTTCACGAATGTGGCGGGCAGACCGTCGGGTTTCGGCTTGCCGTCGTATATCTTATGGGACTTGTAGCGCAGATCCGCGGCAGTGGAGCCGTCCTCCTCAACGATGGAGAAAGCGTGTTCACGGTAATCCCCGATACCGAAGCACGGGTATTCCAGCGGCAGGCAGTCCATGTAGCTGCTGAGTTCACGGAGATTCGTCTCCGGCGTGAACGGCGGCTCATCAAGGCGAAGCAGATAGGTCATATCGTCGTCGGGCAGAGCTTTGCCGAAATATGTGTGGGCGAGATAGCCGCCCGGCGCGGTTTGCATGATGTAGCAGGTATCCTTCGCTGTCAGTATGAAGCTCTTCGCGGCTTCGTTGTATCTGATCGGCATATTTTTATCCTCCGGAATATAATAATAACACAATTATATCATAGAGAAAAACATTTTTCAAGGCTTGACACCGAAAAATCTTGAATTTTGCGCCGGAATATGTTATCATATAGAAAACGCCGGAAAGGAAGTAATTATTATGAATGAAGTAAAATGGCTCGACAACGCCGTATTCTATGAGATATATCCCCAGTCGTTCAATGACACGAACGGCGACGGCATAGGCGATTTCCGCGGCATAGCGGAAAAGCTGGACTACATCAGGGAGCTTGGCTGCAACGCGATATGGATGAATCCGTGCTACGATTCGCCTTTCCTTGACGCGGGCTATGATGTGCGCGACTATTACAAGGCAGCGCCGCGCTACGGCACCAACGAGGATCTGAAAGCCCTGTTCGGTGCGATACATGAACGGGGTATGCACATACTGCTCGATCTCGTACCCGGCCATACATCATGGGAGCACGAATGGTTCAGGCAGTCCTGCCGTGCGGAGCGCAACGAGTTCACAGACCGGTATATCTGGACTGACAATACATGGGAGGCTCCCGAGGGCATGAATGCACTGATAGGCCTTGCTGAAAGAGTGGGCGCTTGCGGAGTCAATTTCTTCTCCCACCAGCCCGCCCTGAACTACGGCTATTACAGGCCGAAGCCTGACAAGCCGTGGCAGCAGCCTGCCGACGCTCCCGGCCCGAAGGCTACTCTTGAAGCCATGAAGGACGTCATGCGCTTCTGGCTGAACATGGGCTGTGACGGTTTTCGTGTTGATATGGCTTCTTCACTCATCAAGAATGACGAGGACAGAAAGGGCGTGATAGCGCTCTGGCAGGATGTCCGCGCTTTTCTTGACCGTGAGTTCCCCGAAGCGGCAATGGTCTCGGAGTGGGGCGAACCCGACAAGTCGCTGCAAGGCGGCTTCCACATGGATTTTCTGCTGCACTTCGGTCCTTCGCACTACAACGATCTGTTCCGCTGCGACAAGCCGTTCTTCGGCGGCAGCGGCGATGCGTCCGAATTCGTGAAGACATACAGGGAAAACCGTGAAAAATCCGGCGGCAAGGGGCTTATGTGCATACCCTCGGGCAACCATGATATGTACAGGCTTGCAAAATACATACACGGTGACGGACTGCGCATTTCTTTTGCATTTCTGATGTCCATGCCGGGAGCGCCGTTTATTTATTACGGTGACGAGATCGGGATGAGGTATGTTGAGGGGCTGTATTCTGTGGAGGGCGGCTATGAAAGAACCGGCTCCCGCTCACCTATGCAGTGGGACGGCACGGAGAACGCGGGTTTCAGCTCGGCTCCTGCGGAAAAGCTCTACATCAGGCTTGATCCGGACAATGACAGACCTACTGCCGAAAAAGCCATGGCGGATCCGGATTCTCTGTGGCATGAGATACAGAAGCAGATAAACATCAGAATGGAACATCCGGCATTACAGAGCAAGGGTGACATAGATTTTGTTTACTGCGAAAAGGACAGTTATCCTCTTGCGTATGTCCGCAAGGACGGAGGCAAGAAGATACTTGTAGTTCTCAATCCTTCGGGAAAGTCTGCGTCATTTGCTTTTTCCGGTGTTCCCGGAAAAGCGGTTTACAGTTACGGCGGTGCAGTTTCTGCCGAAGGCGGTATTATAACAGCTCCCGCGAATTCTGCCGGCTGGTATCTGCTCTGACATTGCGGTGAGCTGCGGCTCCCAATCCGGCGGGGTACCCCCGCTGTCACTCCGTCTGGTACTTTCTGCAATAGGCTTTTTTCAGCCTCGCAGCCGATAGTCTCGTTATACGTTTCTTTTCGCCCGCTGCGGGGTACCCCCGCTGTCAATCCGTCTGTTAAATTCTGCTTTTTATAGTCTGTGCCTCGCAGCCGGTAGTTTCGTTCTGCGTTTCTTTTCGCCCGCGCGTTAATTATTTTTTATGTCGGAATTTCGTTCCGCGAGGCGACTTACTTTTTTCTGTAGCAAAAAAAGTAAGCAAAAATGCCACTTTTTCAGTCCTGTCTCAGACGGTCCGCTTACTTATCATCTTCACGTCCGTACACGTTGGACCGCGTTCGACAAGTCCTGAAAAAGCCTGCCGCCCCCGAGGGTCATCTGCTCCTTTTGCCGGAGGGGTAGTGGGGAATCCTTTCAGAATTTCTTCTATCGACATCTTTACACGAAAAAATCTGCTCCTTTTGTAAGTCAAAGGGAGCAGTTTTTACTCTGTATAGGCGTACACATTACCGAATCTGCAAGGCGGAGCGATTTGTTTAGGGATCCAAACCCTTTTTAAAGGGGTTGGCCGCCGGAGGCACTCAAGCGCAAGCGACTCTCTTCGCACTCGAGCGCCAGCGACTCTCTTCGCACTCAAGCGCCAGCGACTCTCTGCACACTCGAGCGCCAGCGACTCTCAAACACTCGAGCGTTAGCGGCTTCTTGTCCTCGTTCTCAGCGGTGTTTACAATCGGAGCATTTTGAGCAGTCACCGCAGCAGGAGCCTCCGCGTTTTCTGCGGCGCACTGCGGCTATGAGGGCGGCTGCTATGACTACGACTACGACTACTATAAGCACTATATCTGCTGCGTTCATCACTGTACCCCCAATAATATCAATATTCCGCGTGTGAGGAGAGTCGCTGCCCATGCGACTGCGCACTGCCATACGACGAGAGCTGCCGCCCATTTAAGACCGAGTTCACGGCGTACCGAAGCTACCGCTGCGATACAAGGCGTGTACAGCAGCGAAAATACCAGCAGGCATATTGCCGTTGCCGGGCTCATTACAGCCGCGATGCCGTCGCCGTACAGCATATCCAGCATCGAGACTACGCTTTCCTTTGCCATGAAACCGCTGAGCAGAGCCACACCTATACGCCAGTCGCCAAGTCCCGTGGGGACAAGCAGCGGCACCGTGAAGCCCGCAAGCAGTGCGAGTATGCTGTCGGCAGGATCGGCCACAGGATCCATGCGCAGGCTGAAATTCTTTAATACCCATACCAATACGGAAGCCACAAGTATTACCGAGAATGCGCGCTGGAGGAAGTCCTTCGCTTTCTCCCAGAGGAGCTGCGCCACGTTGCGGACTCCGGGCATACGGTAGTTCGGGAGCTCCATTACGAACGGCACAGGCTCACCGCGGAACAGCGTGTTCTTGTAGAGCAGGGCTCCGATTATACCGAACACTATGCCCAGAACATAAAGCCCCGTCATCACCAGCCAGCTGTATTCCGGGAAGAATGCCGCCGCGAAGAACGCGTAGATCGGCACCTTGGCGGAGCAGCTCATGAACGGCGTAAGAAGTACCGTCATCTTGCGGTCACGGTCGCTGGGCAGAGTTCTTGTCGCCATGACGGCAGGTACTGTACAGCCGAAACCGATCAGCAGCGGCACTATGCTGCGCCCGGAAAGTCCGAGCTTCCGCAGCAGCTTATCCATAAAGAACGCCACTCGCGCCACATAGCCGCTGTCCTCCAGCATGGACAGGAAGAAGAACAGCGTCACGATTATCGGCAGGAAGCTGAGTACGCTGCCGACTCCGCCGAATATACCCTCGATTATCAGATCGCGTATTGTCTGGTTGACTTCGGCAGCTTCAAATGATCTGTCAGCCGCTGCTATGAGCGCGTCCACGCCTGTTTCCAGCAGACTTTGCAGCCACGCGCCTATCACATTGAAAGTCAGGAAGAACACGGAGCCCATTATGATTATGAACATCGGGATAGCTGTCCATTTTCCTGTAAGAAGACGGTCTATGCGCGTGCTGCGGATATGCTCCCGGCTCTCACCGGGCTTCTTTACTGTCTCGCTGCACAGCTTCTCTATGTAGGTGAAGCGCATATCCGCTATGGCCGCGCAGATATCAAGGCCGCGTTCGGCCTCGGTCTGCTCGGTGATGTGCCGGAGCATTTCAAGTTCATTGTCGTCAAGATCGAGTTGTTTAAGCATGAGCTCGTCGCCCTCGGCAGCCTTGCTTGCCGCGAAACGCGGCGGCAGACCCGCCTTTTCTGCGTGATCTTCGATAAGATGTCTGATGCCGTGCAGGCAGCGGTGTACAGCGCCGCCGTTCTCGTCCTTGCCGCAGAAATCACGGTGCAGCGGCACTTCTCTGTAATGTGCTATGTGTATTGCATGGTCTATGAGCTCTTCGATACCGCTGTTCTTGGCCGCGGAGATCGGCACCACAGGCACGCCCAGCAGTTCTTCCATGGCGTTTATATCGACGCTGCCGCCGTTCGCGGTCAGTTCGTCCATCATATTCAGCGCTATGACCACCGGGATATCAAGTTCAAGCAGCTGCATCGTAAGATTCAGATTGCGTTCGATGTTCGTAGCGTCCACGATGTTGATAATCGCATGGGGCTTTTCTTCAAGCACAAAGCTCCGTGAAACTATCTCCTCGCTGGTGTACGGAGACATTGAATAGATTCCGGGCAGGTCGGTGACGATCGTATCGGGTCTGCCCTTGATAGGGCCGTCCTTGCGGTCAACCGTTACGCCGGGGAAGTTCCCGACATGCTGCTTTGAGCCGGTGAGCCGGTTGAACAGCGTAGTCTTGCCGCTGTTCTGGTTGCCGACAAGCGCGAATTTCATCACAGTCCCCGCGGGCAGCGGATCGCCGTCTCCGCGCATATGGAACTTGCCGCCCTCACCGAGTCCGGGGTGGCTTGTTTTTTTGCTCTTCTTTTCTTTCACGCTGCCTTCGACGTGCCGCACTTCAACCGGCGATACTTCGATGCCGGCCGCGTCGTCGAGCCGCAGTGTCAGTTCATATCCCCGCACTGACAGGCTCACAGGGTCTCCCATGGGGGCGTACTTTATGACCGTGACTTCGGTGCCTGGTATCAGTCCCATATCCAGAAAATGACGCCGCAGCGCTCCTTCTCCGTTGATCTTATCTATCCTGACGGTGCTGCCCACCGCCGCATTTCTCAGTGTATCCATGCTTCCTCCGTGTTATATCAGACTAACTATATATGATACCACAAAGTATTCCGATTTTCCACAGGAAAAAGTGAATTTCGGCGTTTTGAACAAATAAAACTCCGGACAGGTCTGTCTGTTATGACTTTCAATATGTTCTATCCTTGTCCGCAGGCACATAGAATTGAAAGACGAAAACGCAAAGGACGGGTGAAAGAATGGACGAAGCAAAACGCTATTATGATGCGATAACACTGCTGCCGCCGTTCGTGAATGCGCTTCAGGCGGTGCCGCGGCGAATCGCGGAGAATGCCTGTGAGGTGCGCGTGCGGACCGGCAGGCCGCTGATCGTGGAGACTCCGGGAGAGCGTCACATCTGCGCAGGCGTGAAAGCCACGGCAGCCGACATAAGCAAGTGTATCGGTTGCTTCTGCGATTACTCGCTGTACAGCTGTGAAAGGGAGCTCTCCGAGGGCTGGATAACGCTCCGGGGAGGCCACAGAGCGGGCTTCACGGGGACTGCGGTGACGCGGGGAGGCGCGGTAACGACGATCAAGGACATCTCCTCCATAGACCTGCGTATAGCCTCGGAGCGCAAAGGCATAGCCGAGAAGCTGCTGAGCCTCACGGCACCGGAACCTGACTTCCGCGGTCTGCTGATACTCGGAGCTCCCATGAGCGGCAAGACCACGATGCTGCGGGATTACGCGCGGCTTCTGGCATCGTTTGCCCGGGTGGCGGTCATAGACGAGCGCGGCGAAATAGGCGCGGTGTACGGCGGAGTGCCTCAGAACGATCTCGGGCTGAACAGTGATATCCTCGACCTGTTCCCGAAGGCCGAGGGTATAATACAGGCTCTGCGTTCGCTGTCCCCAGAGTATATAGTCTGTGATGAGGTGGGAACGGAGTACGGGCGTCTTGCGGAGTGCGCCGGCAGAGGTGTGAAACTGATACTGACAGCGCACAGCGGCAGTATGAGCGAAGCCGCCGACAACCGTGCGGTGCGCTTTCTCACGGACTGCGGGGCTGTCAATTACATAGCGCTGCTGATGAACGGCGGTGACGTGGGAAAGACCGCCGGACTGTGGAGGGTCGGTAAAAGTGAAGATATTGGAAGCTGCGGCAGCAGCGGCGATCTGTACCGCTGTCGGAGCCGCATTCTCGGCGGCGCTTGAACGCCGCTGCACCGTGCTCCGGGAGACGGGTGCCATGCTGGCGGAGATGAAAGTGATGATACGCTACCGTTCGGTGAGGATGTCGGAGCTGATAAGCGAACTTGCGGCATCGAAGGCGTATGCCCGCAATCCGTTTCTCCGTGCCGCAGCCGCGAACATAAGCGCCGGTATGCCGGTGAACGAAGCATGGGACGCTGCGGCATCCGGGGCTCTGTTCCTGACGGATACGGACAGGGATATCCTGCGCGGTATAGGCGCGGGTCTGGGCGGCAGTGACACAGACGGACAGCTCTCGCTGCTGGAACTGGGTGCTTCGATGATAAGCGGGGCTCTCGAAGAGGCAGAGCGTGAGCGCGCCGGCCGCAGCCGTATGCTGTTCGGAGTGTGGACGCTCTGCGGCATAGGAGCGGGGATCATAATTTTGTAGGAGTCTGCTTTTTATGGATGTTGATCTGATATTCCGCATCGCGGGGATCGGTATAATAGTTGCAGTGCTGAATATGCTGCTCCAGAGGTCGGGACGGGACGAGCAGGCTATGATGACGACGATAGCGGGGCTTGTGGTGGTGCTGATGATGCTGGTGGGCGAGATAGGCACTCTGTTTGATACTATAAGGGAAGTTTTCGGATTATAGCTTATGGATATTGCTGCCATAGTAGGCGCGGGTATAGTCGCGGCGGCTCTGTCGGCGGTGCTGAAACGCTTTCACGCGGAGTCCGGGCTGTTTGTTTCCATTGCCGCGTCGCTGTTCATACTGTTTGCGGTGCTCAGTGCTCTGTCACCGCTGACGGAGCTGATAGGCGAGCTTGCGGGAGAGGCGGGGACGGATAACGCTTGTATCGCGATAATGATGAAGGCTCTGGCGGTGAGCCTCATCACCCAGCTCGCGGCGGACAGCTGCCGGGACAGCGGTGAAGGCGCCATTGCGTCGAAGATAGAGCTGGCGGGGAAAACCGCGGTGCTGCTCATAGCAGTGCCGCTGTTTGAAACTCTGCTCGGGATCGTGAAGGAACTGATAAAGTGAAAAGATTGATGTGCTTATGCGCAGCACTGTTGATATGCCTGCTGACGCTTAACGTGCGGTGTTCTGCCGAAGCCCCCGGGGACGAGCTGTACGGGGCTCTCCCGCCGAAAGCCCGCGAAACTCTGGACAGCAGCGGAGTAACGCCTTCCGGCGGGGCGGAGTCCGTGGGACTGAAGGAGATATTGGCAAGTCTTACGGAGCTTGTTGCCGAACATTCCGGGAAGCCCATGAGAATGTTCGCTGCGCTGACCGCTCTGATACTGCTGACATCGCTGACATCGGCGGTGGGCGAAGCCGCAGGGGGCAGCGGCGCGGGGGTATGCAGGCTGGTTTCCGCAGTCTCGGCCGCGGTCATAGTATCGGGCTACATGGCGGACATCATAGATGCCGCCCGGTCTGCTGCCGGAGCCGCTGCGGACTTCACGCTGGCGTACATACCGGTCATCGCGGGAGTCACGGCGGCAGGCGGACACACAGGTTCCGCGGCGCTGTTCAGCTCCGTGACCCTGACAGCGATACAGCTGCTTTCGCGGCTTACCGCAGCGGTCATCATCCCGCTTACCGGCTGTATGCTTGGCATCACCGCTGCCGGGAGCGCCGATCCGGATCTGAAGCTGGACAGACTCGGCGAGGGCCTGAAAAAGCTGATCGTATGGGGTCTGGGGCTTACTATGACGCTGTTTCTCGGCATACTGTCTGTACAGAGCATAATAACGGCATCGGCTGACAGCGCCGCACTGAAAACGCTGAAATTTGCAGTCTCTTCCACCGTTCCCATAGTGGGAGGGGCTGTCTCCGAGGCGCTGGCAACTGTCTCGGGCAGTATATCCCTGATGAAGTCCGGCATAGGCGGCTTCGGTATAGCGGCGGGAGCCTGCGTGCTTGCGCCTTCCGCAGCCGCCGCGGTGTGCGGGAAGTTCTTCCTGTTTGCAGCGGGCGTGATAAGTGACCTGTTTGGCTGTCCGGAAACCGGCAGAATGATAAAGGCGGGGGAAAACGTGATGTCCGTGATACTCGCGGTGCTGTCCTGCTTCTTCGTGTTTATGACGGTCTCCACGGGCGTACTTCTGGCCTTCTGCCGTTCATAAGGTGAGATAATATGAAAGAGATACTGATACCGATATGCGCAGCGGCAATAATGACTGCGGTATATAAGGCGATAGTTCCGGCGGGGAAGTCAGCCTCACAGATAAAGCTGCTGGCTGCCTGCTTCTTTGCTGTCACGGTGATAAGGGCGGCAGCAGGGGCTGCGGGTCTTATTGACATACCGGCGCCCGGGATCACGGACGGCACATACAACGACTATTCCGTGCAGGTCACGGAGACGATGAAGTCTGAGACCGTGAATGCCCTGCGGCGCTCGATAGAGGAACGGCTGGCGGAGGAGAACATAGCTCCGGAAAAAATCTACATTGACGTACATATCGCGGACAACGGACGCATATCAATTAATGAGATAAGGCTCGTATTCAGCGGGAACACGGGACCTTTGCAGGCGGAAAAAGCCGCCGCAATAGTCCGGAGCCTTACCGGCGGATCTGTGAAAGTGTACGCCGTGGTACAGGGAGGAGACCGATGAAGGCGTTGATAAGCTTCGGTGAGATAAAGGAACTGCTGCGCTCCGAAAAGGGCATGAAGATCCTGTTTGCGGCGGGAGCTGCGCTGATACTGGTGCTGGCGTTCGGCGGACTGTTCGGCGGGAACCGTTCAAAGACCGCGGAACCTGCTGCCGGAGCCGCGGAGGAGCTTTCGGCCTGTGAAAGCAGGCTGGAGCAGCGCCTTGCGGAAATCCTCGGTGAGATCGAAGGCGTGGGGAACGTGCGTGTCATGGTGACGCTTGACACCTCGGAGCAGACCGAATACGGCAGGAACGCGGATATGCGGCTGTCTGTCACAGCTCCGAAAGTGCGGGGAGTGATCGTGGTCTGTGACGGCGGTGACAGTGTGACAGTGCGAGAGAAAGTAATAAATGCGGTGTCGGGAGTATTCGGCATTAATACGCTGCGCATAAGCGTTACAAGATAGCGTTCATCGAATATTGAAATATGCACATTATAAACGGAGGAAACTGTTATGAAACCAAAAAGAAGACTCAACCTTATCATCGGGAGAAAGCAGATAGCCGTAGCAGGGCTGGCGGTGCTGCTGGGAGCGGCGGTGTATGTCAACTACCTGTACTCGTCGCCGAAGAAAGTGCAGACTGCGGAGCCCCGGACGGCCGAAACGGAAGCCGAGACCGCGAGATACGGCGAGATCCGCTTCGTGGACGCAAAGTCGGGCGGCACGGAGGTGTCCGTAGGCTCGGAACCGACGGACGAATACTTCGCCCAGGCAAGGCTCGACAAGCAGAAGAGCCGCGACGAATCGCTGGAAGTCCTCCGCAGCTTCTGGTACGGCGGCGACAGCACCGGCGATGAGCTGGAAGTGATAGCCGGTGACGTGAAGGCGGTCAGCGGATATGTAGAGACCGAGTCCAAGATCGAGAACCTGCTCAAAGCGCAGGGCTTTTCCGATGCTCTCTGCTACCTGACCGGCTCCACCGCCAACGTCATAGTCCGGACAGCGGGTCTCGATACTGCGCAGGCTGCACAAATTAAGAGCACACTTTTAGGCGAAATTGCTATACCTGCTGAAAATATTACAATAGTTGAAATAAAGTAGTTGTACAATTTGAATTTTTGTGATATAATGATTAATAATGCTTTTCCGGCATTCAACTATTGCAGAAATTCGGAGGTCACTATGGATAATCAGAACGGAAACATAAACGGCGCGCTCAAAGTCTCCGCTGCCGTCATCGTAAGCATCGCGGAGGCAGCCGCGGCAGAGACCGAGGGGGTCGCGGTAAAGGCTGCGAACAAGCTGGCCGCGCCCGATGACGCGCCGTTCGTTTCGCGCTTCGTGTCACCGATCAGAGTAAGGCTGAACGGCGATTCGGCAGCGCTCAGCATCACCATCGTCACACTGGCCGGATTCAGGGCTTATGAGGTAGCCAGGGCCGTTCAGGAGCACGTCAAGTCCTCCGTGCAGAATATGACGGGGATCGCGGTCTCGAAGGTGAACGTGAGGATCGCGGCAGTAAAGGCAAAATAACCGGTAAGCCCGGCGCATACGGTACATACCGCTGCGGCGGGCGGCTTGTCGTTCACAAGTTTGTATAATAGGAATGGAAAAGACTATGAGTGAAAATCTTACAAGACGTGAAATCAGGGAAGGCGTGTTCCTGCTGCTGTTCCAGAGCGATCTTTCCGGCATTGAGATCGAAGAGACCGCCGGTGCGTGCGAGGAAGCCTATGAAATGACGGTCACGCCCGAGATGATATCGACGGCGAAGGCTGTGGCGGAGAAGTACGAAGAACTGGACGCCATAATCGGTCAGTACAGTGTGAAGCGTGCGGTCAGCCGCATTTCCGAGGTGAACAAGACCATACTCCGGCTCGCGCTGTTCGAGATAAACTACCGCTCCGACAGGATACCGCCGAAAGGGGCTGTCAACGAAGCGATAGAGCTTTCAAAAAAGTATGCCGAAAAGCAGGACAGCTCGTTCATAAACGGAGTTCTCGGAAATTACATAAAGGCGGTGGGCAAAGATGCCGGCTGAGCCCATGACCGTTACCGTATCGCAGCTCAACCGCAAGATAGGCTATATGTTCCGCGGTGAGAGCAGCTTTGCGGATATCTGCGTACGGGGCGAAGTTTCCGACTTCAGGAAAAACGAGAAATCAGGGCATTATTACCTAAAACTCGGTGACGAAGGTGCCTCAGTGTCCGCGATAATCTATTCGTGGAACAAGGCAGCAGCCGCCGAACTCGAGAACGGCATGGAGATAATAGCCCGGGGCAAGGTCAGCGTATATGAGCCCTACGGCACCTACTCGCTCCAGATCGCGTCCGTGCGTACCGAGGGCATAGGTGCGCTTTCGGACGCTTTCGAGAAACTGAAGATCAGGCTGGGCGAGGAAGGTCTGTTTGAACAAAAGCGCGATATCCCAAAAACTCCCTCGCATATCTGTGTCATAACCTCGGAGACCGGCGCGGTCCTTCAGGACATAAAGAACGTCCTCAGCCGCAGATGCCCGCAGGTAAGGGTCACACTGATACCGGCGGCGGTGCAGGGAGATCAGGCTCCCGCCTCTATCGTTTCGGCGTTCAGGATCGCAAATTCCCTCGACTGCGATACGGTCATATTCGGCAGAGGCGGCGGCTCGTCCGAAGACCTGTCCGCATTCAATGACGAGGCCGTTGTCCGTGCGATATACGGCAGCAAACACCCGACTATCTCCGCGGTAGGCCATGAAACGGACTTTACTCTCGCGGATTTCGCCGCCGATATGCGGGCTCCCACGCCCAGCGCGGCTGCGGAGCTCTCGGTGCGCGACAACGCCGAACGTCTGTACGAGCTGGAAGGGAAGTGCGCTTCGGTAAGACGCACACTGTACCGTATCGTTGACACGAGAGCAACTGCGGTGACGTTCACGGAACGTGAGATAAAACTGAAAAGCCCCACGATGCGTCTTGCGGCTGAGGAACAGCGCCTCGGCACCGTGAGCAGGCATATAAAACAGAGTATTGATAATCTGATCGGGTCGAAAGAGCGCACATTCCTCGGAAAGACCGCGGTCATAGAAGCGCTGAACCCGCTGGCTGTGCTGCTGCGCGGGTATTCGATAACATACAGCGGTGACAGGGCGGTAAAAAGCTCGGACGAGCTCAAACCCGGTGACACCGTGAAGATAAGGCTGTACGAGGGCAGTGTGACTGCCGAAGTGAAAGAGACCGGAAAATAAAAGAACCATATCGGGAGGACTACATAATATGAAACGACTTTCCTGCACAACTCTCATACTCGCAATGCTGCTGGCGCTTTCTGCCTGCGGCAAGAAGCCCGAAACTCCTGCCGCGGCGACTTCCGCGCAGAATACGGCAGCTGCGGTGACCGCTGCACCGGACGATGCCGGTGCCGGGAACAGCGGCGGCGCAGATGCCGGAAGCACCAAAGAAGCCAAGGCTCCCGTGATACCCGGAGTTCTGTACGCGCTGAACCTGAAGGACGGCGAAAAGCCCGTTGTGAGGGGAGTTACGCTGAGCGGCAACAGGGCCGGTACGGGAGAGGAAAATTCCGTAAATCAGAAGCCGATATCCGACAGCGATATCCGCTTCATATACGAGTTGAATGAATGGATATACGTTATACCCGATACGGACAAGACTTCGGGACTTTGGGTATATATAGTTCCGCACCGCGAAGATCCCGAGGACTTCACGGAGAGCTTTATTTCCGCGCTCTCGGAGGATACTCCGAAAACCGGACTGGAAAAGCCCGAAGATGAAAACTGGGAGTGGGGCGCCCTCTATGTGCATCCCGACTACTGGAGCGCCGGAGACTATGACCTTGTGTTCGTGGACGGTTTAAAGCCCGTGGCGAGGGTATACCTGAAATTATACAGCGAAAATGAGCTTACGGTGAAATCCGACAGCGAGCTTGAAAAGATGATGGCGGACGCAAAGAAAGCCGCCGAATAAGACAGAGAGAAGGAAACTGCGATGAGTTTTGACGAGGCAATGAAAAGACTCGAAGAGATATCAAAGGAAATGGACAACAAGGAGCTGCCGCTTGAAAAGGCGGTGGAGCTGTATTCGGAAGCTGCCGGTCTGGTGGAGAACTGCCGACGGGAGATAGCCGACGCGAAGCTGAAAATAGAAAAGATAGAGAACGGCGGCGCGGACAAATGAACAGGAATATCGAAGAATACATAAATATGATAGAAAACCGGCTCCCGGAGCTGTTCCCGTCGGAAAAGCTGCCGCAGAGAACGGTCATAAAGGCTGCGGAATACAGTCTTGAAGCAGGCGGAAAGCGCATACGCCCGGTGCTGACCCTGGCGTTCTGTGAGATGTGCGGAGGCAGTGCCGAAACCGCTCTGGACGCGGCCTGTGCCGTGGAGTGCCTGCATACTTACTCGCTGATACATGACGACCTGCCCTGCATGGACAACGACGATATGCGCCGCGGGAAGCCCAGCTGCCACAAGGCATTCGGTGAAGCGCCGGCTCTGCTGGCGGGTGACGGACTGCTGACACTGGCATTCGGGGTGGCGGCTGATAACAGGCGCGTATCTCCGGCAGCGGCTGTGAAGTGTGTTTCTGCTCTTGCCGCGGCGGGCGGATTTACAGGAATAGCCGGCGGCCAGCAGCTCGACAAGGACATGGAGAATGGGGGCTTTGAAATAGCGCCGCTGATACTGCCGATGTACTCGATGAAGACCTCGGCGCTGATAAAGGCGGCGTGCCTGTGCGGAGTCTACTGCGCCCAGAGCCCGGACGAGGCGGGATATGCGGAAAAGGCAGCGGAATACGCCGAAAACCTTGGAATTGCGTTCCAGATAGTGGACGACATACTCGATGTGACAAGCACGGAAGCGGAGCTCGGCAAGCCCATAGGCAGCGACGCGGAGCACGGTAAGAACACCTTCGTCAGCGTTTATGGAATCGATATCGCGGAGATAGAAGCCGCGGATTACACAAAGAAGGCTCTCGCAGCACTGGATATTTTCGATGACAGCACGTTCGTGAAAGAGCTCACGGAAAATCTGCTTTTACGCAAAAAATAAGGAAAAATAAAGGGATTTGTTGGAGATATAATATGGCGGATATGGTAAATGTGGTGCTTCTGGCAGCGGTTTCGGCGTGGTTCGCCGCGCAGCTGCTGAAACTGATAATATACGCGATCATGAACCGCACCCTGCGTATAGAGCGCATCTGGGGAGCGGGCGGAATGCCGTCGTCTCATTCGGCATTCGTGTGTTCTCTTGCGCTTGTGACGTGCAGAGTGCACGGCATCGCGTCCACAGAGGCAGCTCTTGCTATGTCGCTGGCGTTCATCGTAATGTACGATGCCTGCGGCGTAAGACAGGAAGCCGGCCGTCACGCGAAGGAGATCAACAGGCTCCGCCGCGTGGTGGATAAGCTGGACGACGAGATCGTGGAGAAGCTCGACGAGGAAGTCGATATCGAAGCGGACGAAAACGAGCCGGACAAGGAACTCAAGGAGTTTCTCGGCCACACCCCGATACAGGTGATATGCGGAGCTCTGCTCGGCATCCTGATCGGACTGCTTTTCCCGGTATGAGAGAAATCACCGAAAGGACAGAGATATAATGATCCTATCCGATAATATAGATCCCGATATAGTAAAACAGCTTTCGCTGGAAGAAAAGAAACAGCTCTGTGAGGAGATCAGGGCTTTTCTTATTGACAGCGTTTCCAGAACGGGCGGACATCTGGCCTCGAATCTCGGCACCGTTGAGCTTACGGTGGCGCTGCACAGCGTTTTCTCGACTCCGGAGGACAAGATAGTTTTCGATGTGGGGCATCAGTCCTATACCCACAAGCTCCTGACCGGGCGTAAGGAGGGCTTCTCCGGGCTGCGCTCGAAGGGCGGCATCTCCGGGTTCCCGAGAAGCTCCGAGAGCGAGCATGACGCTTTCATCGGCGGCCACAGCAGCATATCCATATCAGCGGCGCTGGGCATCGCAAAGGCAATGGAGCTTGAAGGAAAGAAAGGGAACGTCATAGCCGTCATCGGCGACGGGGCTCTTACCGGCGGTCAGGCTTACGAAGGTCTCAACAATGTCAGCAAACTGTCGAATAATCTGATAATCATACTCAACGACAACGAGATGTCCATATCCCGCAGCAAGGGCTCGGTGGCGGATTACCTCACCCGTATGCGCTCGTCCCGCTCCTACTATGACAAAAAAGCGGCGGTGAAGGATTTCCTTTCACATTCCGAGCTGGGCAAGGAAATATCCAAGTCCATCAGCGGCACGAAAGACCTCGTCAAATTCGCCATATACCAGAGCAACATCTTTGAAAGCCTCGGGCTCAAATACTACGGCCCTGTGAACGGCCATGACATAGGCAAACTGATAGAGATACTTGAAATAGCGAAACTTACGAACGAACCCTGCATAGTCCATGTCAAGACCAAGAAGGGAAAGGGCTACAAGCCCGCGGAGCTCAACTCCGGCGAGTACCACGGCGTTTCTGCGAAGAAAAATCCGGCGCGCAAGGCGGCGACCTTCTCCGAAACAGCAGGAACGGCTCTGCTGGAATTTGCGGAGAACGATGAAAAGATATGCGCTGTGACGGCTGCGATGAAGTATGCCACAGGGCTTGAACACATCGCAAAGGAATACCCGGAGCGCTTCTTTGACGTAGGCATCGCGGAGCAGCACGCCCTGACTTTCTGCTGCGGACTCGCGGCTGAGGGTATGCTGCCGGTGTTCGCGGTGTATTCCACGTTCCTTCAGCGCTGTTTCGACCAGCTTATTCACGACGCTTCGATAGAGAAGAAGCACATCGTACTTATGATAGACAGAGCAGGCTTCGCAGGCGAGGACGGCGAGACGCATCAGGGACTTTTCGATGTCCCGATGCTGACGGCAGTACCGGGAACGGCGATATATTCGCCTTTTGACCGCAATACTCTGAAACTCTGCATGGAGAAGGCGCTGTACGGGGAGGACGGAGTCGCCGCTGTGCGCTATCCCAAGGGTGCCTGTCAGGCTGGCATACGCAGGAGATACAGGGACTTCTACCATTCGGGAAAGACCTGCGGAAAGCTGATAATAACATACGGACGCCCTGCACAGTACGCGCACGATATTCCGGGTACGGACAGTCTTTTGCTGCTGAAGATATTCCCTATAAACAGTGAAGCTGTGGATATTGCCACAGGCTACGGAGAAGTTTACTTCTTTGAGGAGGGAATGAAGAACGGCGGAATAGCGGAAAAATTCCTCTGCGCTCTGTATGAGCGGGGATTTTCCGGGAAATATCATATAACAGCGCCGGAAAACACGGTAGGCGCAGCGGATATAGAGACCCAGCTCGCGGATGCGGGGCTTGACCGTGCGGGAATGGAGAAAAGGATAAGCGATGAGTGAGCGCCTTGATGTGATACTCGCGGAGAAGGGCCTTGCTAAAAGCCGCACTGCCGCACAGGCACTTATAAAAGAGGGCAGCGTTACGGTGAACGGCATGGTGATATCAAGACCCGCGGAACTCTGTGACCCGGAGAGCGATGAATTTGCGGTAGCCGAAAGCACGGAGCTGACGAAATATGTCGGACGGGGCGGCCTCAAGCTCGAAACTGCGGTGAAGCACTTCGGCATTGACCTTGCCGGTGCGGTATGTCTCGATATAGGCGCGTCCACGGGCGGTTTCACGGACTGTATGCTGCAGTACGGAGCAGCGAGGGTCTATGCCGTGGATGTGGGGACTTCGCAGCTGGACCCGGGACTGCGGGCTGACAGCCGCGTGATATCACTGGAAGGCCTCGATATCCGGGAGGCCGGAGAAGCAGAGATACCGGAAAAGGTCAGCTTTGTCTCGATAGACGTGTCGTTCATATCCCTGACGCGGATACTTCCCGAAGTCGGACGGTTCGCGGCGGCGGGAGCGCACTGCGCGGCGCTTATAAAGCCGCAGTTCGAGCTGGGAAAGCAGCGGATCGGCAAGAGCGGTGTGGTAAGGGACCCGAAACTGCGTGAGAAAGTTAAGAACGAGATCACCGCTTTTGCGGAGAGTCTCGGTTACAGTGTCGCCGGTGTCATACCCTCGGGTATAGCGGGCGGCGACGGAAATATCGAATATCTGATGTATTTCGCGATACCGTAAGGAGAAGCGTAACAATGAAGATTTTTGTTATACCCTGCGCAAGCAAGGAAAAGAGTATAGCGGTGCTGCCGTCCGTAATAACGGTACTGCTGGAGTCGGGGATCAAGCCGATTCTGACGGAAAGCGCCGCGGTACAGTGCGGTGAGAACAGAGCGGAGTGTATGACCGACGAGTCCGCGACAGACGCCTGCGATATGCTGATGACCATAGGCGGCGACGGAATGCTGCTCAAATGGGGCAAGCGCGCGGCTGCTGCGGGAAAGCCCGTCATAGGCATAAACACCGGACGCGTGGGATTCATGACGGCTGTGGATGTCGATGAGCTCGACAAGCTGAAAGCCCTTGCCGACGGGACGTATTCCCTGAGCCGCAGAATGATGCTGACCGCAGAACATACCCACAGCGGCGGAACGCAGCAGCTCACCGCGCTGAACGATGTGGTGCTGTTCAAGGAGTCGGGTTCGAAACTGCCCGAATTCGAGGTGCGCATAAACGGCGCCCTTGTCAACAGAGTGCGCGCTGACGGCCTTATTTTCAGTACGCCCACGGGCTCTACGGCCTATGCTCTGGCCGCGGGAGGCCCCATAATCGAACCGACGGTGGAGTGTATACAGATGACGGCGCTCAGCGCCCACACTCTGCTGAACCGTCCGATGATATTCAGTTCAAACGACGTGGTCTCCGTTGACCATATCCCGTATGAAGGCAGCCGGGTTTATATGAGCGTTGACGGCTGTGACGGCATCGAACTCAGACCCGACGACAGCCTTGTCATCAAGCGTTCCGCTGTACATCTCAACATCGCGGAAGTCGGTGTCCGCAGCTTCTTCACGAATGTGGGCGAGAAGCTTATGACGCCGCTGAAATGACGCGTTCCATTTGCAGAGGTCAGGTATGAAAAGACAGAGACAGAACGAGATACTTGCGATAATATCGGAATTTGAGATAGAAAATCAGGAGATGCTGTGCGAAAAGCTGCGGGAACGCGGTTATAACGTCACGCAGGCAACAGTGTCAAGAGATATAAACGAACTCTCGCTCGAAAAGACGATCTCGGACAGCGGAGTAAACTGCTATATGCGGGCGAAGGTCGCCAACAAGCGGCATTTCGAGACCATATTCAGCCAGTCCGTGACGCGCATCGACTGCGCCGGCAACATTGTCTGCGTCAAGTGCCACAGCGGACTTGCCAACGCGGCCTGCACCATGTTCGATACAATGAATATCGACGGAGTCGTCGGCACTATTTCGGGCGACGACACTATTTTCATTCTCGCGAGAACAGAGAATGACGCGAAGAAACTCGCTGCGCTGCTTAAAGAAATGATATAACAGCGGCGTTGTATGAAAGACTGAGGGCAGAATGTTAAAGGAACTGTACATCGAAAATCTTGCTGTCATCGAAAAAGCCGATATAGCCTTCACCGGTAATTTCAATGTTTTTTCCGGCGAGACCGGCGCGGGCAAGAGTATACTTATAGGTGCCATAAACGCCATACTCGGCGGAAGGGTACACAGGGATCTTATCAGGACAGGAACGGATCGCGCCAGCGTTTCCGCGGTTTTTGATACTGTCCCTGCTTTTGTTGCCGAAAAGCTCGAAGCGAACGGCTATCCCGCAGAGGGAGAGCTTCTTGTGAAGCGCGACATAAACAACGACGGCAAAGGTCAGGTTCGCATAAACGGACAGCCCGCCACAGCCGCACTGCTGAAAGATATAATGACCGGTCTCATCGACATACACGGTCAGCACGATACACGAATACTCACAGACCCGGCAAACCAGCGGGAGTTAATAGACAGCAGCGCGGGACTTAAAGACAGGCTCGAAGCCTATGCTGTGAAGTTCCGGGAATTTTCTGCGCTGAGCAAGCGTATAAAGCATCTCGAAGCCGAGAACAGCGAAAAGGATGAGCGCATCGAGAAGCTGAAAAACGACATAGACTCGGTGGAAAAGCTGAAACTGAAAAAAGGTGATGAAGCCGCGGTCTCCGAGAAGCTGGCACGCGCCCGCAATATGGAAGATATCGTCAACGCGCTGTCCGGCGCGTCGGTGGGGATAAGCGGTGACGACGGAGAACAGGGAGCCGCGGATATGACCGAAGCAGCCGCAAAGCTGCTGGCCGGCATAAAGCGTTTCGTGCCGGAGTGCGGGGAGCTGGCGGAGCGGCTGGATTCACTTACCGTGGAACTCCGCGACATCAGCGCCGATATAAGCGCTCTGCTTCCCGACAGCGACGGCGAGGAAAGCATACAGGCACTTGAGGAGAAGATGAGCGGAATACTATGGCTTAAACGCCGGTATTCCCTTGAAACGGACGAAATAATCGACCTCTGCGCACAGTGGAAAAAGGAACTTGCGGAGCTTTCCGAGTGCGACAACACACTGGCGGAGCTGAATGAGCAGCGCCATAAGCTGGCGGACGAGGTGAAAGCCGCCGCCGCGGAGATATCGGAGCTTCGCAGAAAAGGCGCGGACAAGCTGACCGATGAGATAACCGGGCAGCTGCGATTCCTTGATATGCCCGATGTGCGGCTGCGCTTTGATATCACGCAGGGCAAGATAACCGTCAACGGTATGGACAATGTGGAACTGATGATCTCCGTGAACAAGGGCGAGGATCTGAAACCCATATCCAAGGTCGCGTCGGGAGGCGAGCTCTCGCGCATAATGCTGGCGATAAAGAGCGTATCAGCCGAAAGTGACGATACTCCGACAATGATCTTCGATGAGATAGACACCGGCATAAGCGGCAGGGCAGCCCGCAAAGTCGGGAAGAAGCTGTCCGAGATATCCGGAAAGCGGCAGGTGCTGTGCGTGACCCACCTTGCGCAGATAGCGGCACTTTCGGACAACCATCTGCTGATACAGAAGAATACGGACGAGACGCGTACCTACACCACTGTGACGACGCTCTCGTATGAAGATAAGGTTAAGGAAGTGGCGCGGCTCATCTCCGGCGGCGGCAGCGAGATATCGCTGAAAAACGCGGAGGAACTTATAAAGCGCCGCGGCGGGGAAGAAGACTGATATGGAGCTCAGAGCGTGGGTATATGACGCCGCACAGCTGGGCGGGGCGCTGAACAGCGGTGATATCGCGGCGGTCTATGTTCCGATGCGGCTTGCTGACGAAAGGTACGCGGAGCAGGCGGACAGACTGATCCTGCTGCCCCCGGAGTTCACAGGCGGCATTGAGAAAGAAACGGAGCGTGAACTGCTGCGGCTGCGGAAGCTGGGCTTTTCACGCGCTCTCGCGCATACGGCAGGGCATATTGAAATGCTGGATAGGAACGGCTTCGAGATATGCGGCGGAAGCAGGCTGAACTGCACCAACAGCGAAAGTATGAGGTTTTATGCGGACTGCGGCCTGTCGGATATCATAGTATCGACAGAGCTGACCGTACAGCGGATAAACAGGCTGGATAAGCCCATAAAAACAGGCTTCATGGCATACGGAAATATGCCGCTGATGCTGAACAGGCGCTGCCCTGTAAGGGACGGACGTCCCTGCGGCGGCAGAAACAAAAGCTGTCCGCGGCAGATAACGGACAGAAAAGGAAATAAGCTCCGGATACTTTGCTCTGACAATTCGGTGGAGATACTCAACAGCGACACACTTGTGCTGAGCGACAGACTCGGGGATTTCATCGCGGATTTCGCGGTGCTCCGGTTCACTTATGAAACAGATGTCCGGTGTGTCACAGATGCTTACGCTAAGGGTGAGCCGATGAGCTGCGAGCGCTTCACCAGAGGGCTTTATTACAGAGGAGTAACATGATGAACATAAAAGTCAGAAGACTGAACGAAAATGCGGAACTGCCTTACAGAGCAACAGAGGGCAGTGCGGGAGCAGATCTGTTCGCCTGCGTAACAGAGGATGTAATCATAGCGCCGGGAGCGCGTGAGATGATACCCACAGGCATCGCGATAGAGCTTCCGGACAGCGGATGCGGGGCATTCGTGTTCCCGCGCAGCTCGGTGTCAAGCAAATTCGGCGTATCTCTCGCAAACTGTGTCGGCGTGATCGACAGTGACTACCGCGGCGAGATAAAGGTGCCGCTCATCAATCACTCGGACAAGCCATATACCGTGAAAAACGGCGACAGGATTGCGCAGATGGTTATAATGCCGGTGATCGTTCCGGAATTTGCAGAATGTGAACAGCTCGGAGATACCGGACGCGGTGAAGGAGGCTTCGGCTCAACCGGCAGATAAGCCCGGAAAACCGCTTTACATCGTTTTTTGTCGGGTGGCTGAGCCTGTCTGTAAAAATGCCTAAAACAATAACATATTCATCCGGAAAATTTTCTGCTTTTACAAGTTGTAACCGACCCCGAATAGTGATATAATACTATGTATGAACGGAGAAATATCGGAGGAGTTATGTTTACAAAGGATATAGGTATAGATCTGGGTACAGCGAATACGCTCGTATATATGAGAGGCAAGGGGATCATAATCCGTGAGCCGAGTGTTGTTGCAGTGGATGTAAAATATGAACGCGTAAGATATGTCGGTCAGGAAGCCAAGGATGTCATAGGCAGGACGCCCGGCTCCATCGTTGCCGTGAGACCGCTGAAAGACGGTGTTATCGCGGATTTCGACATGACCACGAGTATGCTTCAGGAATTTATTTCCAAAGCTGTCAAGGGCAGAAGATTCATAAAGACGAGAGTAATTATCTGCATTCCCTCGGGCGTTACGGCAGTCGAGAGACGTGCCGTTAAGGAAGCCGCACAGAGCGCCGGAGCAAGACGCGTTTCGATAATCGAGGAGCCGATGGCTGCCGCGATAGGCGCAGGTCTGCCGGTGGCAGAGCCTACGGGGAGCATGATAGTCGATATCGGCGGCGGCACGAGTGAAGTGGCAGTCATCTCCCTGGGCGGCATCGTGACATCGCGCTCGGTAAGGGTCGCGGGTGACGAGTTCGACAACGCGATAATAAACTATATCAAGAAGAAATACAACCTGCTCATAGGTGAACGCACCGCAGAGAACATCAAGATACAGATAGGCTCGGCATATCCGTATGCTGATAAGGAGCCGGTAATGGATATCAAGGGACGCAATCTGCTCAGCGGACTTCCGGAGAACATCACGATTTCAAGCGAGGAGATACGCGAAGCACTTGCGGAGCCGCTCAGCCATGTGGTGGAAGCCATTAAAGTGACCCTCGAAAAGACACCGCCGGAGCTCTCCGCGGATATAATAGACCAGGGCATAATGCTTGCGGGCGGAGGCGCGCTGCTGAAGGGGCTCGAAAAGCTGATAAACAAGGAGACCGGTATGCCCGTGAAAGTCGCGGAAAGGCCGCTGGACTGTGTTGCGGACGGCACCGGTAAGGTACTCGAGAATATCGACAAGCTGATCGACGTGCTCAGTGACGACGATTCTAAATATTGATCCTGTGTGCTTTGGAGTCGTTCTTCAAAGCACATTTTTGTTAAAACTTTTTCAGGCGGGAATTATGAAGGAATTTTTTCAGAGCGTTAAATTCAAGATAATAATTTGCATCTTCGCCCTTGTGTTCGGGATAATGATATATGCCGCAGTTGCGGGAGACAATATCATATTCCCGCGCAGTCTGCTGGAGACCGTTTCACAGCCCTTTGTGACAGCGGGCAAGGCCGTTTCAGACTGGACATCCGAGACTATAGACACCCTGGTCAACGCCGCCAGATACCGCGAGGAGAACGAAAAGCTGAAACAGATGCTCACCGATATGTATGGTCAGATCATCGACAAGGAAAAGACCGACGCCGAAAACGAGCAGTACCGCAGTATACTCGGCATAGCGGAGGAGCACACCGACTATACATGGTCGCCGCCCTGCACGGTTATAGCGAGAAATGCCGGAGACATTACCGGCGGCTTCACGATAGACCGGGGCAGAGCAGACGGCATCGCGCTCTATGACCCGGTATTCACTTCGGTGGGGCTTGTGGGTATAATAGGCGAGATCTCTGAGCATTATTCGGTGGTAAAGACCATTCTCTCTCCGGACGTGAAGGTCGGTGTCATAACTGCTGAAAGCAAGTCCGTGGGCGTGACGGAGAATGATGCGGAGTACGCCGCCGCAGGCTGCTGCCTTGTGAGCTATGCCACGAAGAGCAGCGGCCTGAAGGAGGGCGAGACAGTGCTGACTTCGGGAAGTTCGCTGTTCCCGGGCAACATAATGATCGGACGCGTAAAAAGCGTCTACGACGACAGGAACGGCCTTACCAGACACGCTGTGATCGAGCCGGCCGTCGATGTATTCCGGGTAACGGGCGTGTTTGTGGTGACGGGATTCGACGGGCAGGAAAAGTGATATGAAGTACAGTATGAAGAACCGCGACGAGCTTTCCCGGAGCGAACGCCGCAAGCGCCTCGCACAGCAGCTTATATATATCGCAATGGTGCTTTTTTTCTACGTTATAATGCGTGCCGGGATCTTCGGAGCATGGCAGCCGGTGCTGATCATTCCGCTGGCCACAGCTGTCGCAATGCACAGGGACGAGCTCGCAGCCTGCGTTTTTGCGCTGTTCTGCGGCTATATGACAGACATAGCCTGCGGATTCGTATTCGGGTTCAGTGCGGTATGGCTCATGACGGTATGCGTGGGAGCGGCGCTTCTTGTGCGCAATCTTATACGCGTGAATATCGTGAATTTTCTGATAATTACGGCTGCTGCAATACTGCTGGAGTTCTCAATGGACTATCTTTTCAACGTGCTGCTGTGGAACATACCGAGGGGCGACGTGATACTTACCGTGTCGGTGATACCGACTGCGGCTGCCACAGCGGTTATGTCGCCTGCGGTCTATTTTGTCGTTTCCGCGGTAGAGCGCAGACTCGGCAGGACCGATTCCGGAGTGGTTTATTATGACCCGGACAGGAACAATGAAGAGCAGGAGGACAAGGCGTGAACGGTATATCGCTCCTTATAAGGCGCATTACACTGATAATACTCATATTTCTCCTGCTGTTCCTTTGCGTGGTCAGACTTATCAGTATGCAGATAGTCGAGGGCGATGAATACTTTGCCCGGACCGAAAGGAACTACACTGCCGTACAGGAGATGATCGCCACCCGCGGTCAGATCTTCGACAGCGAAGGCCGTCTTATGACAGGCAACAGAGCTGTGTACAGGATAATCGTGCAGAAGGCGTTCCTGCCGTCCTCAACGCAGAACGACATTCTGCTCCGGGCGGTGAAGGAGCTTCGTGAGTGCGGTGAGAAGTGGAACGATTCGGCTCCCATAAGCTATACCGAGCCCTTTGAGTTCACCACCGACGATGCGGACAGACTGCGCGCATTCAAGTCATTCATCATAGTCAATCCCGCCGCGACCGTGGATAACTGTGTTTCCGCGCTGGCGAAGAAGTACGGGATAAACACTGCGGAGTACACGCCGGAGGAAGTAAGGCTCATAGGCGGTGTGAGGTACGAAATGGAGAAGCGGGACTTTTCTTACGAGAACAGGTTCACGCTCGCGGACGATGTTTCAGTGGACACCGTAATAAGGATAAAGGAGCTTGGCATAAAGCTGCCGGGGGTGGACGCCGTTGAAGAGAGCACACGGGATTATGTTGTTACCGGTATCGCTCCTCATGTCCTCGGTTCTGTGGGCGCTATCTCCGCGGAGGAATACGCTTCTCTGAAAAATGACGGTTACAGCTACAACGACATTACAGGAAAGTACGGCATCGAGAACGCCATGGAGAGCGTTCTGCGCGGCACCAACGGAGAACGTACCATAGTCCGTGATTCTCACGGCGTTGCGGTTTCCGACACGGTAACGAAGGAAGTCATCGCCGGAAGCAGCGTAAGACTGACTATAAACGCGGACGAACAGGCCGTGTTACAGGAAATACTGGCGAACCACATAAACTGGCTCCGTAACTCGGCGGACAGGGGAAATGACTGCGAAGCCGGAGCCGTGGTGGTGCTTGACGCGAAAACGGGCGCTGTGCGCGGCATGGCTACTTACCCGACCTATGACCTGAAGCAGTCCGTGGAGGATTACGCTTCGGTAATGGCGCTGCCCGGCAGTCCCATGCTCAACCGCTGCACCTACGGACTTTACAGACCCGGCTCGGCATTCAAGACCATAACCGCCGCGGACGGGCTGATAAACGGGCTCATCGACAGGAACAGCCGCTGTACCTGCACGGGCAGATACACGTTCTATGCCGATTATCAGCCGAAATGTACAGGCTATCACTACGGTTATGATGTGGTAAACTGCCTGAAGTGGTCATGCAATATCTTCTTCTACGATCTCGGAAGGCGGCTCGGCATCGCGGAACTGTCCTCGTTTGCGCGGAAATTCGGCTACGGCACATCCCTCGGACTTGAGATCGGCGGATATGCGGGTCAGATGTCGACCCCGGACTTGTACGAGGAACTGCGCGGTGAGAAGTGGGACGACGGCAACACGTTACAGGCAGCCATAGGTCAGCTCGACACTATGGTAACACCGCTTCATCTCGCTGTGCAGGCGCTTACCCTCGCCAACAACGGCGTGAGGTACAAGCCGTATGTGGTGGATTCCGTGTGGGATTACGGAATGGAAGAAATGCTCTACAAGACCGAACCCCGGGTGGCAGAGGTCATAGAGGACAAGAACGACGCCTTTGCCATAGTGCGGCAGGGAATGATCGCGGTATCAACGCTGGTTAACTGGCCGACGAGCTCCGCGCTCTGGAACTTCGAGGGACTTCCTTACGGCGTGGCAATAAAGACCGGTACACCCGAAGCAGGAGCCGACGGTGTCTATAATTCCACGGTAATGGGCTATTATCCCGCCGAAGATCCGCAGATAGCCTTCGGAGTGGTGCTGGAGAACGGCGAATATTCCCGTTACATGGTGCGGAATATCATCGACTGCTTCGTTTATCACGATTATCAGCCCGATATGGACGGCAACGGCATTGTTCTTACCCCGTGGAAACGCAGATAATGCAACAAATGATATACAATATATACAAAATAAAGACCTTTTTTCACTGCAATTTTCACGAAAATGAAAATAAATTGAAAAAAGGTCTTTAAAAATCTGCAAAAATGTGATACAATATGACTATGTAATATGCGTGAGTATGCATATCGTTTTATTGACTCAAATCAAGAACATCATGGAGGGCGTTTATATGTCACAGATCATTGCCGTAACCGCAGGTAAAGGCGGTACCGGAAAATCCACCACCTCTGCCAATATAGCATCGTGCCTTGCTTATCAGGGCAAGAAGACTCTTATCGTCGAACTTGACTTCGGTCTGAGATGTCAGGATATCATTCTCGGTATCAACGGCAACGTAAAACACGATATGGGTGAATATCTCGAAGGAAAGATAGATATTCTCAACGCTGCTACCAAAGTTGACAGAAGTCCTAATCTCTCCCTTGTCTGCGCGACCAAGAACCCGTTCATCGAGATCAACCCCGAAAAGGTCATCGGTGTCTGCGAAGAGATGAGAGAGTACTTCGACTACATCATCATGGATACCGCGGGTATCGGAAGCTCGGTATTCAGCGTTATCAAGGCAGCCGACCTCATAATCATGGTAACTACGCCCGATACCGTCTGCGTAAGAGACGGCCAGATGCTTTCGGACTTCCTTTATGTGAAGAACTGCGTTAACCAGAGACTCGTCATCAACAAGGTACCCCAGAGATTCAAGGACGAAGAGATACTCTATGATCTCGATGAGGTAATGGATACCGTAGGTATCCCGCTTATCGGCGTTGTTCCCGAAGACAGTGAGATCAGAGTATGCGGCTCGAAGGGTACTCCGCTTCCGAAGGGAAGCGCGGGCTTCAAGGCATACGACGCGATTTCAAAAAGAATACTCGGCGAGAGAGTTCCGCTTTCGATCAACATAGACTGATCGCTATGACGGACAGACCAAAAAGAAAGATGGTGTCCTAAATGAATATTGCACTTATAGCACATGACTCGAAGAAAGAACTTATGGTACAGTTTTGTATAGCTTACTGCGGCGTACTGAGCAGACATAATCTCTGCGCGACCGGAACAACGGGAAAGCTCGTCGCCGAAGCAACGGGGCTTAACATACAGCGCTATCTGAGCGGTTCTCAGGGCGGCGATCAGCAGATCGGCGCGCGTATCTCCTGCAATGAGATAGATATACTCTTCTTCTTCCGCGATCCGCTGAATGCGAAAGCTCATGAGCCCAACGAAATGAATCTGCTGAGACTCAGCGATGTACACAATATCCCCGTGGCCACAAATATCGCTACCGGAGAGGCTCTTATCCATGCCCTTGAACGCGGCGACCTTGACTGGCGCGAGATCATCAGGAACTGATGCGGTAATTGTCTTATCCCGACATGAAAGCGCAAAACATCAAAAGGAAACGGACAGGTTCCGTTTCCTTTATTTTTTTGTTTCAGATGTTGACAATTCTTTGTTTTCGTGGTATAATATTAAAGTTATATAAGCCGCTGTGGTGGAATAGGCAGACACAAGGGACTTAAAATCCCTCGGAGTAAAATCCGTACCGGTTCGACCCCGGTCAGCGGCACCATCTAGAGTGAACGCTTTAGATATTCGGCTCACAAACGGTTCTACAAAGCCATTTGTGAGCAATTTTTATGCGGATCACAAAAGTCACGTTCCATAGATATTTTTCGGGTAAAAAACTATTGAACGGGATTCGAACCACCTTGCGTATAGAATTTTAAAACCAATATTCGTAACAATTCAACAAATTTACAGAAAACGCCTCGCGGGGCGCTTTTTCTGTGATTTACACAAAGTTTTCTCCGAAAATTTGTTCAATAAACAGAAATATTTGACTTTCCGCAAAAGATATGATATAATTCTAAAGGTCGTGAATACGACCAGAATCGGAGCTGAAAGTCAATGGAAAATATCGAGGTCACGGTAATCGGCGGGGACATTTCTCCTGACGAGCGTGAAGAATATATAGAACGAGGAAAAAGAAATAAACCCAATATGATACTGACGGCAGTCAGGATAACGCTGGACGGTGAATATGCCGATATAACATATCGGTACACAGATCCGCCGCAGGATATGAAAATTTGTATGGACGGCTGTATGATAGGTAAGTTCGGCAGCTTCAATCACGGAAAACAAGCCGAATATCTTGACAGAGTGCCGAACAGCTTGAATTAAATATGGTAACAAAGAGCCTGTAAGCTCTGGTGTGAGAATATCACATCGGAACTTACAGGCTCTTTTTTGTTGCAAAAAATCAGTAAAAACAGAAAATTTCTGCTTGGAAAATATTTGTTTTTCGTTTAAGCGTATGAAATTTTCACCGGAAAGGAGCAGCATCATGTATTTTACCGCGGAGCCTCATCTTCAGAGCATAGAAGCAGCAATGAGGTCTATCCCCCATTACCAAATCAATCAGATTGAAAATCAGAAAGGAGAGAAAATGAAATTAAGGTTTTCTACGAAAGAACACTATGACAGATTTCTCAGTCTGTTCAGTATGAAAAGAACAAATCCTCTTCGCAGCGAGCCGGAATTCGTCGCCGCCATATATATCCTTACCGCCGATCCCGAGCTTTGGGATAAAGTGAAGGACAATATCACCGATGAAAAGATCAACTTCAGAAAGATAAGACTCGGCTCGGTCAGCACAGATACATACGCGCTGTATAAGACGGCTGAGGGGCTGTTCTACAACAAGTATCATGTGGCTCCGAATGAAGTTCGCACAATGGACTGCCTCAGCGATCTCACGAAAATCCTTATTCTCATCTCGGTCAAGGTCGCTAAAAACGGCTTTGGATATATTGAAACGGATAAGTTCGGCTTTTCCGGTGATGAGCTCGGAAAGACCGGGGTTATAAAAAGAAAAAAGCGGAATGGGGGTGAACACAATGAACAGACAGCAAATCCTGTCATATAAGGAAATGTACCCGAAAGGAACAAGGGTAATGCTCGACAGCATGGATGATGACCCGAGACCGGTGCCTCCCGGAACGACCGGGACTGTAATAGCGGTCGATGATATCGGCACTATACACTGTGCGTTTGACAACGGACGGCAGCTCGGCATCTGTCCCGAGGTCGATTCCTTTCACAAAATCGAGCCGGAGGAAACAGAAGAACCTGTTATGTCAATGTGATTACAGAAAGATCAGATAATGGACGGAGGTGAAAGGATGCCAAACCATGTACTGAACAGAGTCATTATGACCGGAGATCAGACCCGGATAAATGAGTTGCTGCGGACAGTCCAGAACGATGAAGCAGGTCCTGGAACGATAGATTTCAATAAGATCATTCCTATGCCGAAGGAACTCGAAATAGAGTGCGGATTTCGCAGCGAACACGGATTCAAGGCTTATGCCGACTTTATCTCAATATACCTTCTCGGACAAAAGGACGGAAAGATAGATGTGTTTTCTGTCCCCGAGAGCAGCGAGAAAGCTTTCCTGAAAGCCAGAACAGACATTGATCCGGAAACATGGGCGCTCGGGAAGCAATCATATCATAATGTGATCAAATATGGTTATGCAAACTGGTATGATTGGAGCATAGATAACTGGGGTACAAAGTGGAACGCCTATAGCTTCGGATATTCCGGGCCGGATACTTTGACCTTCTGCACAGCGTGGTCAAATATTAAACCGGTCATGACAAGACTTTCTGAGATGTATCCCGATGTGGATTTCAACTATGCATGGGCTGATGAGGACTTCGGAAACAATGTCGGAGAGGTTGAGTTCCGTAACGGAGAGAAAACATTCGAAAATATACCTGCTCCGTTTTCAAAGGAAGCCTACGAAATGGCAGCCGAAATTCGCGGCGAAGATCTCTGGGAGAGCCGTCACATGGTGTTCAGCGAGGAAACCGGAACCTATGAAAGGCTTTCCGATGACGAATATGAGAACATAACCGGGGATGAACAGCCGGAGCAAACCATGTAAATAACCGTATTGCCTGCAAGGACAGGCGATACTATTGATATATAGCAGATCCTCACTCAATCGGCAAGCCTGTCATTGCAGGCTACGCCGAAGGGGGTGATGACATAAACAGCTTTATGAGCTGGATAGGTGGCAAGAAAAGCAGCCGCGACATAATAATCCCGCGCTTCCCGCTGTACTACGAAAAGTACATTGAGGTGTTCGGGGGCGGCGGCTGGATACTGTTCGCAAAGCCGCCGGGTAACGACTTCGAGGTGTTCAACGACTACAACAGCAATATCTCGAATCTGTACACCTGCGTCCGCGATAAGAGCGCGGAGCTGATTGAGCGGCTCCGCTTTGTTCTGAACAGCCGAGAGGACTTCGACCGGATAAAACACATTATTAGCGAGAAGGCCGAGATCGGAGATGTACAGCGTGCCGCGGAGTTCTATCAGCTTATTCGTTACAGCTACGCGAGCAGCTGTGACAGCTTCGGCGGTAAGCCGCATTCAATGTGGAGCAACTTTCCGCTTATAGAACAGGCTTCACGCCGATTGCAGAAGGTCATAATCGAAAACAAGGATTTTGAGAAGCTCATCTCTGCGCAGGACAGCGAGGTGAGCTTTTTCTATTGCGATCCGCCCTACTACGCGACCGAGAGCTATTATGAAAATGTCGGTTTCACAAGAGGCGATCACGAACGACTCCGGAACGCGCTTTCGGGTATAAGCGGAAAATTCCTTGTATCGTACAATGACTGTGATGAGATCCGCAGCCTGTATGCCGGCTGCAATATGTACGCTTACGAGCGGCTGAACAACATTCGGCAGCGGTTTGACGGCGGCAGTATGTTCGGCGAACTGCTGATATCCAACTACGACATGGACGAGCGGAAAAACAGTCCGCCGACACAGATAACTCTTTTTGACGAATATAGCGATTTTCAGGAGGACATCCAATGATAACATTTCAGACAAAACTTACGAAGAAGGGCAATGTTAAGGTTCCCGTTGATATACTGAACCTTATGAGAGCCTGTCCGGGAGACGAGATCGTAGTATCTCTTGATCTTGACCGCGACTCGCTTGTAGTCAGCAGATATGAAAATGACTGCGAGGACGGGATCACCGTCCCCTTCGATCTGCTTGACGAGGCAGGTATAGACAGCGAGAATTATCAGATGTACGCCGACAACGGCAGAGTAGTAATTCTGGAAGGAGAAGAATTCGATGAATGAGAATCAGATTCAGGTGTTTACCAATGAGCAGTTCGGAAAGATACGCACTGTGATGATCGACGGCGAGCCGTGGTTTGTGGCAAAGGATGCTGCTTTAGCGCTCGGTTACAGTAAGCCCTTAAATGCCGTAGAAAGGCATATTGATGAGGATGACTCCCTGAAACGGGGACTCATCGACAGCGTGGGTAGAACGCAGGAAGCTATCTTTATCAATGAGTCGGGACTTTACTCACTGATACTGTCAAGTAAACTCCCGACAGCAAAGATGTTCAAGCGCTGGGTCACCTCGGAAGTTCTGCCCTCTATCCGCAAGACCGGCAGCTACGCTACGCCCGAGGCAATATACAAGACGCTGATCGAACCGAAGAATCTCATCATCGTGCTTGAAACACTTGCCGAGGAACAGGCGAAGAATAAAAGACTGACCGCTGAGAATGCGGTACTGTCTGTCAAGGCAAAATATTATGATCAGATCCTCGCGAGCTCTGAGGCTATGCCGATAACGCAGATTGCAAAGGACTACGGGATGTCAGCGATCACGCTCAATAAAATGCTCTCCGATCTGATGATCCAGTACAAGCGCTGCGGAACATGGATACTCTATCAGTTATACACCGACAAGGGATACACACAGACCAGGACTTTCGTTATCAATGAAAACCAGAGCAAATCATACACCTGCTGGACTCAGAAAGGAAGGCTTTTTCTGTATAATGTCCTCAAGATGCACGGAATCCTGCCGATGTGTGAGCGTTCCGATATATAAAGGCAGATAAGCCACTGACGGCTTATTGATAAATACCGGATGACCAAAGTATCAGCGGTCAGAGCTGACAAGAGCCACAATGAATATATCAGTCTTTGAGCAGCCTCTTCCAACGATCAGAAGGATAATCCGGAACCAAAATCATATTCACGAAAGGAAGAAAAACATGAAGAATTTATTCAGAAAGCTCTCAAATTGGGTAATCAACGCAGTAACGAGGCTCGTTCTTTTTGTGAGAACATTCATTGCCTCCGCAGGTCG
>JAEEJW010000126.1 GCA_016282095.1 Ruminiclostridium sp.
CCGAAGTCGTCCATTGACACTGCGAAGCCGTAACTCTTCAGCTTGCCTATCGTGTTTATCATTGCCTTCTTGTCGTCGAAGAACGCGCTCTCGGTAAGCTCGATCTCGATGTATTCATGCGGACAGCCTTCGGCATCCACTGAATCGCGTATCTGCTCTGCAAGGTCTTCTTCGATGAAATGCGAGCGCGACACATTGACCGATACAGGCACGCAGCGGCATCCGGCATCGAGCCAGCGCTTCTGATCGCGGGCAACGTGGGATATCATGTAGTGATCTATCTCGGTGATGAAGCCGTTCTTCTCGAATATCGGTATCATGCGCCCCGGAGGTACAAAACCAAGTTCCGGTGACTGCCAGCGGATAAGAGCCTCGGCGCCGAGCAGTTCGTCTGTGCGCGGATCATATTTCGGCTGATAGAAGACAACGAACTCTTCGTTTTCAATGGCTGCCCGCTGGTGCTCCAGCACCGTGTCTATCCACTTCCTGTCTGCTACAAGAGTTTCGTTGAAGAAAGCAACGCCTGTATCGTCGGTGTCGTCGAGAGTCTCGCGGGCAGTGCAGGCATTGTTGTAAACCTCGCTTATATCAACGTTCCTGCGGCGCACAGTCTGACCGTCGGCGGCAGGTGTGCCGTCCGGAACAATGACCGCAACGCCGGCATGAAATTCAAAGCGGTGGTCGGGATTGACGTGAGCCACGGAATCAATAAGCGAACGCACCCTTGTCGCAACTGTCTGGGATTCGTCTGCTTTCAGCAGCAGCGCGAAATCCGCTTCGGCAGTGCGCGCGCATATTTCCTTATTCGGGGCAAGGCGGGATACGAGGCCATTGTTTATGAGTTCGAGCATATGCTCGCCTTCCTCAACGGTGTGACAGACGCAGAAGTTGCGGTAGCCCACGAAACTGAGGTTTACCACAGCGTAGGAAATGCTGTGATTGCGGAGTTTTTTGATGAGCTCGTCACCTTTGTACAGGAAATACATGGAGTTGTTGCCCTGTGTGACCGCGTCGGTGAAGAATACTTTCATTGTTTTGCGGTGTCTTACTATACCGGAGACGAGATTGCATATTATCATCGTAAAGATGAAAAGAAGGAAGACGGCGATGCTGAGCATAATGAGAAGGATCATACCGACATCGGTTATGTCCATCGAGATATATGTTTTTGCTATGAATTCCCGGCCGTCGTTTAAATTTACCCCGAGCCATACCGGTATGCGGGCCATTTTGGTGTCGGAATCAAGCTCGCCCTTCGTGTCGAGATCCTCTATCGTCTGATAATTTGTTATAAACTTATCGCTGTTGGAAATTATTGCAATGATATCAATTACGATCTCGTCGTCCGGGTTGTTGCGGTCAACGTGGAAGAAAACCGGGGCTGTGGTATCGGAATAGGTATTCATGCCGCCTTTGGGAAGGTATATCTGCATAACCAAACCGAGACGGTGTTCCGTTCCGTTGGATTCAAAGGAGCAGGTGGGATCTCCGCTGGAGCTGATGATATTGTGTTCGCTGTCTGTTATCATGTAGTCAATGTCAAAGACCTTCATATATTCATCGGGGGCTGTACCCTCGCGGATGCAGGTCTCATACATCTGCGCCATATTCATGACAGCGGTTCTGCCGGTCTTGAACTTGTCCGCCACGATAGCGGAGCTGAATGCGGAAATGAATATTCCCGTCAGCATTCCAAGAATTATGATTATTATAATGAAAAGTATCAGCCATGACAATGTGTGGCTTTTCTTTAGCTGCCTGAACTGCTTGTCTCTGCGTTTTGCCATTTGTCTTCCCTCCGGTCGGCTGTCAACAGAATTATACCAATTTTTATTATATCAGAAAATATCATTAATGTCAATTGCATTATAATACTTGCAAAAAAGAAAGAAACGTGGTATAATATTATAGAAATGACAGATACAAGGGGGAAATCACAATGGACAGCAAAAATTCGGTATGGGATCTCTACGCTCCCGTGTACGATATTTTCATGCGGGTGAACAGGCCTGCGTACATGGAGATGTACGGTATGATACGCCGTGCGATAAAAGGAAAGACCGTCCTTGAGATAGCAGCGGGTACCGGCCTTATTGCAAAGAACGTCGCTGATGCCGCAGAAAGCATGATAGCCACGGACGTTGCGGAGAATCTGCTCTCCCGTGCGAGAATGGGATATGTGCCGCAGAATCTCGACTTCCGCTATGCGGACGCCACGTTCCTGCCTTTTGACGATGACAGTTTCGATGTAGTCATAATCGCCAACGCACTGCATATCGTAGACGCGCCGAGAAAGGTTCTCGCCGAGATAAAGCGTGTCCTGAAGCCCGGCGGACGCCTCATAGCCCCGAACTTTCTGCACGCCGAGGCCGATACCGTAGGCAGAACGGTGGTGAAGCTCCTCGGAGCCGCAGGCATCAAGTTTGAGAATGACTGGGACGAAAAGAGCTACGAAAAGTTCATCGAGGGCAACGGCTTCAATATGATAAGCCATACCGTGCTGAAAGCTATGATCCCCCTTATGTATGCGGAGTGTGAAATGACCGAAGCCCCGCTGAAAAAGACATACTCGCTGTTCGACAGACTGCCGGATATGCCGGTTTACGGAAACCCTGTCCCGAGCGCAGCGCTGGCTGTTCTGGGCAGCGGGACCGGTGCTCTGGCGATAACTGCGCTGGCAGTCAATTCGGCAGCAAAGAAGAAACATTCCGCTGTGGGCGGTGCCGCAGCATTCATGCTTGCAGCAGGAGCGCTCGGTTGCGGAATCCTCGCCGGCTGGAGCGCTTACGCTCATGTAAAGTTTTCCGATAACGGCACAAGAAAGCTCTCGCGCCACATTTCCGAGGGCATTGCGAAGCTGATCGACATACCCGAGGGAGGAAAGGGGCTCGACATCGGCTGCGGCAGCGGTATGCTGACCATAGCC
>JAEEJW010000127.1 GCA_016282095.1 Ruminiclostridium sp.
CGGGAACAGCGCCCATATCAGCACAAGAGTTCCTATATATACTACAGCTGTCACGAGTATGTACAGCAGCGGCATTATTATCCTGTAAGATTCATTCTGCCCCAGAAGCATATCAAATATCCATATTATCGCGGAAGCCACCGTAGTTGTGTAGGTGATGGCCGCTGCGAAACCGAACATATGCTCCTTTTTCCGGGAAGCGTACAGCAGCACGTTTACGCCGAGTGCGCGCTCAAATATGGAGTTCTGTGCGAAAATGGCGATGAGAGCTGCCGATATCATATTAAGAAATGTTTCCATCGTCGTTCTTCTCCTCCGGCTCCGCTTCCTCGTTCACAGGTTCCGCGGGCTCTCCGGCGCTCTCTCCGGTTTCTGCCGCTTCTTCGCCGGGCTTTGCGGTCATTTCCTGACCCTCGGCTATTATAGCCTCAAATGCCTCCAGCACATCGCGGTTGCTGAGAAATTCCATATCCAGCAGTTCGTTGACATTTTTTGTCTTTTTGGCCGTTGCCTTGTATATGCGTATCTTTTCCTTTTCCGGTCTGTTATGCCTGCCGACGAGGAATTCGCCCATATCTTCGGCGTATTCCGCGAGAGAGTCCTTCTCTGTTTCGCTGGCGTGAGCCTTGCGGTAGTTGTACACCGCTCTGAACAGACCTGCGCCGATACCTACGAACAGGAATCCTCCGAAGGTGGTCTCCATGGCGGGGATCGTGAAGGGCACCGATATCTCGGCGCCGCCTATGGTGCCGGAAGCCATAAGTTCACGCAGTACGCCCGTGGCGATGCAGGAGATATCGAAGCCGATGATGAATATTATCACATCGGCTGCCATAAGGCTTACCGGTTCAAGGTAGAAACGGGTCTCGGTCTTGGATAATATCAGCGAGTTTGTTATCAGCACCGGCAGATATATGCCGGCCGCGGAAATTATGCTTTCGCCGAATACAGCCTCCGCAAGCAATATCGCCGGGATATAGAATACGGATGCCGCCACTGTGTAGAGCGTTACTCTGACCGTATATACGATAGTACGCGGTATACTTCTGCACACAAGAATTGTCAGCAGTGATATAACCGAAAACACGAAGCACACCGCAAGGCTCTTTTGGAGCGTTGTGGTGCAGGCTATGACCGGTGCCGTGAGCAGGCCGCTCATGAACACCATATTCTGTTTGAAAAGTCCGTCGCCGAGGTTTATGCGGTTTTCCATATATGTATTGCCTTACTGTCCTTGTTTGTTGTTTTTCTGCTGTGAACGCTTTCTGGGCTGCTTAATGATGTG
This sequence comes from Ruminiclostridium sp., assembly GCA_016282095.1. Taxonomy (GTDB): domain Bacteria; phylum Bacillota; class Clostridia; order Oscillospirales; family Ruminococcaceae; genus Ruminiclostridium_E. The sequence continues at coordinate 1,286 of JAEEJW010000127.1, forward strand.
CTGCACTGCCTGCTTTGGCTCCTCGGTCTTTTTTGCCGGGGTCTCGCGCTTGCTGTGTTCGATCATATTCCGCATGGCGTTCATGTAGTTGTTTTCTTCTTCCTGTATCTGTTTTCTGCGGACATTTTCGTCCTTTTTCTTCTTTATCCTGCGGTTATCCGCTATTCTTGAGATAAAATTCGACTTCTTGCGGTTTATTTTCGTGACCTTATTGTCTATGGGCGGCATATTATAGTTCGTTGCGGGAACAATAATTTCCATAGTATCGGTGAGCTTCGGCCGGTGACCGGTCTCCGCGTCGCTGCGGAGCCGCTCGTATCTGCCCATGTTGCTGTGCAGATAGCCGAAGAGCTGCCTGAACTTTCTTGCGATGTATGCGCAAAGGTCGTCAAGCCTGAGGGAGAAGGCATTTGCCAGCAGCAGTACGAAGATAAAGGAGCCTTCTACCTTGCCGAAATGCCTGAAAAGACAGCCTATAATGCCTATCACGATACCGTAGACGATCTTTCCGGCGTAGGATTTGGGGAGAGTCTGGGGATCGCTTGCCAGGAACACGAATCCGAACAGCAGGTAGCCGCCGGAAAGCTCCAGCATCAGAGTCTCACCGATATTTGAGAAAGCAGGGAAGAGCGCGGTCAGCGCACAGTAGGACCCGAGTCCGAATATCGTGACCAGCAGCGACATCGAGCGCCTGCATAGCAGACAGATCCCGCATACGATGATGACGAGGACGTGGGTGGTCCCCATAGGCCCTGCAAAGTTGCCGAGCATGATGTTCTCGAAAGAAACGGTAGGTGCCGTTCCGAGCTTTAGCAGATAGCTTTCGATACCGGAGACGAGCGGCACTCCGGCATCGCCCCAGAGCTCCGGTCTGCTTCCCACCGCCGGATATTGCAGCATATCGACCGGATAACAGATTATCAGGAACGCTATCGCAACGCAGGTGGGATTGAAGATATAGTTATCCTTGCCTCCGAAAACGTGCTTCACCGCTATCGCCAGCAGTGCTCCGCCCGCCACGATGCCGTAATGTACGGAGGAGGGCATCATAAGCGCGATGCACATTCCCGCGGCTATCGTCGAGAGGTCTTTGGGATTGTAGACTTTTTTTGACATTCTGCAGAATATCAGATCCGTCAGCATACAGATAATGACCGAGCCAGCGCAAAGTATGGCGGCGCGTGTGCCGCTCTGCCATACGCTGAGCCCCATGAGTGCCGCGAGACACACGAGCTGATCGCCGTATATGGACTTCTGTTTGCGCCGGTTGGTCGGCGGCTGCACAGAATAGGTCTTTACGTCACTGTCGAATTTATCCAGCAGTTCAAATGTATTATCGGACATATTCACCTTTTACATTAGATTTATATTATGCAAGGGGGTAATTTCTTGTTCTACGACACGCTGAGTGAAAACACCGTCAAGATAACGCTGACGAGCCGGGATATGAGCGATTATGCTATCGCCCGCGAAAGCCTTCTCGACCGCAGCGCCGAGTCAAGGCGCTCACTGACGCGGTTCCTGAAGCGCTTTCAGTCCGAAAACTCGCTGTTCACCGGAAAGAGCGCCGACAGACTGTTCCTTGAGGCTTTCCCTTCAGCCGACGGAGGCTGTGTCATGTATGTTTCGACTCTCGGTACCGGTGACCTGTCAGGAAATGACGCGCCGGATACTCCGGTCACGCTCATGTGCGGACCCGGCCCACTTGCGGATATAGCGCGTTTCGGAACGGCAGCGGCAGGGATATCGTCGTGCTCGTCACTGTACCGTGTGTCCGGGGGCTGGTGTCTCGTGGTCACCGCAAAGCCCACCGAAGCCGACAGACTGACTCGTCTGGCAGCGGAATACGGCGAACTCTCGGATGACAGCATCGACATAGCCAGCATCGGCGAGCACGGCACGCTTATATGCCGCGGCAACGCAGCGGAGGCGCTTTCTGTTCTCGTTTAAGCGTTTTTCAGATTTTCGGCAGCCTTGTGCATATCCTCCGAACGGAAAAGATATGTTCCTGCGACGAGAATATTTGCGCCGGCTTCCTTGACCAGCTTCGCGGTTTCGGCGTTTATGCCGCCGTCAACTTCTATATCCTTGTCAGGCGCAAGAGCGCGCAGCTCCTTTATTTTCGGCAGCATATCGGGCATGAAGCCTTGTCCGCCGTAGCCCGGCTCCACCGTCATGACGAGTATCATATCAACGTCATTTATGAATGGAATCACTGCCGATGCGGGAGTGCGGGGCTTCAGTGCAATTCCGGCTCCGATCCCTGCGCTGTGTATCTCACGGAGAACGGCGAGCGTGTCACAGCCGCTTTCCGCGTGTATCGTTATATTGTCGGCGCCGGCTTCCGCGAACAGCTTAATCTGCCGCGTCGGGTCGGTCACCATGAGGTGTACGTCGAAGAACGCGCCGGAATAAGGCTTGACTGCTTTCAGCACAGAGCTGCCGAATGTTATGTTTTCCACGAAGCTGCCGTCCATTACGTCGAAATGCAGCCACCCGGCTCCGCTTTCGTCGACTTTTCGTGCTGTCGAACGCAGATCCGAAAGGTCTGAATTGAGTATTGAGGCCGATATTATCGTTCCGTGCATTTTGTTATCCTTCTGAATCCAATTGTCGGCAGGGCAGACTGCCGCACTGTCTATAATACTCCAAATCCAACTGACCGTCAAGGACTTTTCCCGTCGATTTGAGGCGGGGTCCCAAAAATAGTTAAATTTGAACAGTTTAATTGATTTTTTTCTGCGGGCTTTTGCTGTGGAAAACGACGAAAACGTGTTGAAAACCGAGGCTTTCAACACATTTTTAACCGTTGAAAAGTTGATAAGCAATGGCTGACACAGCCTTATTTTTTGCAAAAAATGTGGAAATTTGAAAAAAATATTGACTTTTTGGCTTAAATATGCGAAAATAAGAGAAATAGAACGACAAAATATCGGGCTGATGCCCGGAAGGAAGATACAATGACAGCAATTTCAAGATCCGCGCGTGCGCTGACTTCATTTCTGCTGTGCGCGGCGATAATACTTACGCTTTTCACCTTTAAAGCAAATGCCGGAGATGTCTTTATCTGGCACGGAACGACTCCGCTCGAAGCCGGGCGTACATACTTTGTGACCGAGGATGTAAAGATCCGCAAAGCGGTGACGATCCCGGAGACCGCAAAGCTCAGCGTGCGGGAGGGCGGCTCACTGCGCATCATGTCGGCTGGTTCGGTCACTGTCAACGGTGAGCTGGCTGTGGCGATAGGCGGTTCCGTCAAGAACAGCGGCAAATTGTATATCAAGAAGGGCGGAGCGCTGAATATCTACGGCTCGGTGCAGTCCTCCCTGAACGGCACACTGAACGTATCGGGAAATATCACGGTTTATAACCGCGGAACGTTTGAGAGTTCCTCTGCGGCAAAATTCTACACAACCTCCAATATTTACGTCAAGAATAAGTTCAGTCTGTATAAGAGCAGCGATACCAAGATAAGTGGCAAGCTCATAGGCACCGAGAAAAGCGATATAGAGCTGCGCGGCATCGTTGCCGTTACCCTAAGCGGCGATCTTGATATCAACGGACATCTGACTGTCGGGGCGGCGGCGAACGTGCGCATCAGCGGCAAGGTCTCGCTGAGCGATACCGCTACATATACCCGCTTTACCACAGTTACCGTAACAAAGAGCGGCAAGTTCTCAGACAAGCGTCCGCAGTACGAATACAAGAACATGACTGTCGATATCCTTATAGACGAGCCGAACGTCGAACGCAGAGGCATAGACGTATCGTGGGCGCAGGGCGACAATATCGACTGGGAAAAGGTCGCCGCATCCGGTATCGACTTCGTTATTATAAGAGCCGGCAGAGGCCGTGCAGGCAAGGACAACACACTCGCGGAGGACGTAAGCTTCCGCCGCAATATAGAAGAAGCCCAGAAGTACGGCATAGATGTGGGGGTTTACTTCTACAGCTACGCGACTACGGTTGCCGAGGCCGAGGAAGAAGCCCGGTTCTTCGTTGATATCATAAAAGGCTACAAAATACAGTACCCCGTTATTCTCGACCTTGAAGAGACATTCCAGGGAGAGATCGGCAAGAAGAAGCTGACGAATATGATCGACGCGTTCTTCTCGATACTCATGGAGAACAATTACTTCCCGATGCTGTATTCATATAAGTCGTGGATAGAACAGTACCTCGATATGACAGAGCTTGACAAGTACGCGGTATGGCTGGCGCAGGTCAGCGATGAAGTCACCTACGACGGTGGTTACTACATCTGGCAGTATTCATTCACCGGCAAGGTGAGCGGCATAATCAACTACAAGGGTGAGGCTGCGGACGTTGACCTTGACATAAGCTACAAGGACTGGCCGACGATATTCAAAAAGTACGGTCTCAACAATATGTGATCAGAATGACCCGGAACGGAAAAATTGCCGTTCCGGGTCATTTTATGGTTGACAAAAGCAGAAAGTAATGTTATAATAGTAATAATTAAAAGGACTTTCCCTTTAATGCAATAATTATTTAAGGAGTGTTTTATTATGGCATTTTGTACCAAGTGCGGCGCCCAGGTGCCGGACGGAACAGCTTTCTGCACAACCTGCGGTTCTCCTATGGCAGCGGCGGCTCCTCAGGCAGCTCCTCAGCCGGCTCCCCAGCCCATTCCGCAGCAGCAGCCCCAGTTCCAGCAGCAGCCTCAGTTCCAACAGCAGGCTCAGCAGCAGTTTCAGCAGGTTTATCAGCCGGTGGACAACTTCGATCATACCGCTGAATTCACTGCAAAGGATATCTCCGAGAACAAGGTAGTAGCAATGCTTATCTATCTTTCCGGTGTTATCGGACTGTTCATCTCCTTCATCTGCGGTTCGACAAATTCTCCCTACGCTTCATTCCATGCCCGTCAGTGGCTCAAGATCTATGTATTGCAGGTACTTACAGTCGTATGTATGCTGCTTCTGTTCTGGACGATCATCGTTCCGATCGCTGCTGCTATCTTCAGTGTCATACTTGAAGTTCTCCAGATCATCGGTTTCTTCCAGGTCTGCAGCGGCAAGGCAAAGGAACCCGCTATCATCCGCAACTTCAAGTTCCTCAAGTAAGATCCGGACCGGACGCGATCCGTCGTTACATAAATCATCTGACGGATGGTGCTTTACAGCTGATAATAACAGAAATAAAAACTCCCGTATCTTCGGATACGGGAGCTTTTCGTTATAATGCAGTATTTGGGGAGCCGGTCCTTTTCTGAAGGGCCGGCCTCCGGGAGCAGCTCAAGTGTAAGGATCTTCTTATTTCCGTTCCTGTGAGAAAGCGGTTCTCAGAAGAGTATTCTCTCCTCGATATACGCCTTGACATCGGCGATCGGTATTCTTACCTGCTGCATGGTGTCGCGCTCGCGGACAGTGACACACTTGTCGTTCTCGCTGTCGAAATCGTAAGTCACGCAGAACGGAGTTCCGATCTCGTCCTCGCGGCGGTATCTCTTACCGATAGCGCCGGTGTCGTCATAGTCTGTCGGGAAGTATTTGCAGAGATCGTCGGCAATAGCCTGAGCAGGCTCGGCAAGCTTCTTCGAGAGCGGCAGAACGGCAGCCTTGAACGGAGCAAGGAACGGGTGGAAGTGCATAACGTTTCTTGTGGTGCCGTCGTCGAGCTGCTCTTCGTCATAAGCCTCGGTGACGAGGGCAAGGAACAGTCTTTCAACGCCGAGGGACGGCTCGATAACGTAGGGCACATATTTTTCGTTTGTTTCAGGGTCGAAGTATTCGAGCTTCTGGCCGCTGGTCTTGATGTGCTGGGTGAGGTCGTAGTCTGTTCTGTCGGCAACGCCCCACAGCTCGCCCCAGCCGAAGGGGAACATATACTCGAAGTCCGTGGTAGCCTTGGAATAGAAGCAGAGCTCCTCGGGGCTGTGGTCGCGCAGGCGGAGATTGTCCTCCTTGATGCCCAGTGAGAGCAGCCAGTTCTTGCAGAAGTCCTTCCAGTAATGGAACCAGTCGAGATCGGTGCCGGGCTTGCAGAAGAATTCAAGCTCCATCTGCTCGAACTCGCGTACACGGAAGATGAAGTTGCCGGGTGTTATCTCATTTCTGAAAGATTTGCCGACCTGACCTACGCCGAAAGGTATCTTCTTACGGGTGGTGCGCTGAACATTCGCGAAGTTGACGAAAATGCCCTGTGCGGTCTCGGGGCGCAGATAAAGCTCTGACTTGCTGTCCTCGGTAACACCCTGGAAGGTCTTGAACATCAGGTTGAACTGTCTGATGTCGGTGAAATCGGCTTTGCCGCAGTTGGGGCAGGTTATGCCTTTTTCGCGGATATAGTTCATCATCTGCTCGTTCGACCAGCCCGCAACATTGGTACCGTCGAAGTCCTCGATAAGATTGTCGGCGCGGTGGCGTGTTTTGCAGGACTTGCAGTCCATGAGCGGGTCAGAGAAGCCGCCGATATGTCCCGAAGCCACCCATGTCTGGGGATTCATCAGGATAGCGCTGTCAAGACCGACGTTGTACTTGTTTTCCTGTACGAACTTTTTGAGCCATGCGCGCTTGATGTTGTTCTTCAGCTCAACGCCGAGAGGACCGTAGTCCCATGTGTTGGCGAGACCGCCGTAGATCTCGCTGCCGGGGTAGATGAAGCCGCGTCCTTTGCAGAGCGCGACCAGTTTGTCCATTGTCTTTTCGGTATTCTGCATATTATCTTCCTTACTTTATACTTTACTCTTTTGTTTCTTCATTGACTGCCTTGACGAGTTCAAGGATCTTTGCCGGAAATTCCGTCTTGTTAAGATAATCACCTATCTCCTTGGTAGCCTCATTGAAGGCCGCCGCATTGTTCGCCGCCAGTGAGTCGTTGGCTTTTTCCGCCGCGTCCAGCCACTTGTATTCGTCGTCGATAGCCAGAAGCATAGCGTTATGCGGTTTGTCTAAATTCTTCGGCGGATAGAAAGTCTGGAATTCGTCCAGATAATCCCTTGCCTTGTTTATGGAGTCCGAAATCTCGCTGAATGAGAGTCTTTCGCCTTCTTCGCCGTAAATTCCGTCGGTTATCGACTTGGCTTCGGCGCTCCATTTCTTGAATACATCGAACAGCTTTGAGCGGTAGTCTTCCAGCGATAGTCTGTCGCTGTCGCTTATCTCGGTAACGTTCGAGGCGTGTGTCTTGTCCCGCTTTGCGTCACGGCAGCCCGATAGCATCGTGGCAGCGGTAATAGCCGCTGCCGCGATCAGTATGATCTTATACGCCTTTTTCATGTCAGATCACCCCCGAAATTGTTTATTGTTGACCGCGGGGGCACCCTGAAAGGAAAGACCCGCGGGGGTACCCCGCTTATTCTACTACCTGTGTCCAGCCGAATTCGTCCGGGATACGGCCCCACTGGATACCGGTGAGGGTATCATAGAGCATCTGGGAGATCGGACCGATCTTGCCGTCATTGATAGGCATTACGAGGTCGCCGTACTTGAGTTCACCGATAGGCGAGATGACTGCTGCTGTGCCTGTACCGAATGCTTCCTTGAGCTCGCCCTTTTTGAACGCATCAACGATCTCGTCGATAGAAAGGAGTCTTTCGGAAACCTTGTAGCCCTTTGCCTTCAGGAGCTCAACGATGGACATTCTTGTGATGCCGCCGAGGATAGAACCGCGGAGTTCGGGAGTAACCACTTCATCGCCAAGTACGAACATTACATTCATAGCGCCGACTTCCTCGACATACTTCCTCTCAACACCGTCAAGCCAGAGTGTCTGCTCATAGCCCTGCTCGGCAGCCTCTTCCTGACCCTTCAGGGAGATAGCGTAGTTTGCGCCTGCCTTTGTGTAGCCGGTACCGCCGATGACAGCACGGACATACTTCTGCTCAACGTAGATCTTTACAGGTGCGAGTCCCTTTGCGTAGTATGCGCCTACAGGCGAGAGGATTACGCAGAAGATGAGGTGCTTTGCAGGATGAACGCCTACATGGTGGTCAACCGCGAATACGAACGGACGGATATAGAGCGAAGTGTCCTTCTCTGTGGGAATCCAGTCCTGATCTACCTTTACGAGCTCCTTGATTGCCTTGATGACGAAATCGCCGTCAAACTTCGGAATGCAGAGACGCTCGCAGGAAGCATTCATTCTTGCCATATTTTTATCGGGGCGGAAGAGCTGGATCTTGCCGTCAACTGTTCTGTAAGCCTTGAGGCCCTCGAAGCACTCCTGTGCATAGTGGAGCACCATGGAGGACGGGTCGAGCTCGAAGGGAGCATAGGGTACTATGCGTGCGTCATGCCAGCCTTCGCCGTCATCATAGTTCATTACGAACATATGGTCGGTGTAGTAGTTGCCGAAGCCGAGCTTGGTCTGGTCGGGCTTCTGCTTGGGATTTGTGGTCTTTGTGATCTTGAGTTCCATAGTTTTTGCGCCTTCCTTTGTTATAAGTTTGCCTTTAAGGCATTTATTCCTATATATTATATCACTAATTCTGCAATTTGTAAAGATATAAATTGCAATCACGATGTTTTTTTGCAAAATGGCTGCAATTTCAAAGAGAAATAACCGCCTGTGCATCTGACACAGGCGGTTATCATTAACTGATCCATTCGCTGCTGACTGTTTGCGGCAGCTCCTTTATAAGCGGGACGATGCCTGATCACAGCACCGGTTCGTTGCCTTCATTATGCACTTCCTTGGTGTGCAGAACAAAGACAGTAACGAAATACAGCAGTATCGAGATAACGAACGCTGTTCCCATGCTTACAGCGATATTCAGCGTTGTGAGGTCTCCGGAGGAGGACGATACTTCGAGCGCCGCCATGAGGGAGTTGCCCGACTGTCCCGACGCCATTGCCGACGAAATGCCTATCGTGTACAGCGCGAAGGGATTGAATCTGTCGACACGGAACATTCCGAGTATCGACGGCAGGAACGTCTGCATAGCGATGCAAAGGATTATCGCAAGCCCCGACTTGCCCGTGCTTATGCCCACACAGAGCTGTACTGCCGTGGAGAAAGCGAGGAACATACCGCTGCATACTGCCGAAACGGTTATCCAGCCCCAGTCCAGCGGTCCTGCAAAGAAGATAAGCGCCGCAGCTGAGCCCAGATATATAGAAAGCGTTGTTATACAGAACACGAAGAACGGGTAAATGAGGAACTTGGGCAGCACATAGTTGACGGCCGAAAGTCCCGCGCACTGCGGCATGATTACGGAACGGAGCTTCTGCTCGCCGCCTGCCGCGCCCTTGAATACGAACAGTATCACGATAGCGCCCATGCTCGCCACATATTCGACGTTGTACATCGAGATATCCGAAGCGGAGAAGTTCGTGAACATATCTATCATCTGAGTGTATTCTTCGGAAGGCGACATATCGCGCATGACCTCCATCATATTGGACATGAACCCGAACATGACAGGCGACATCAGCGCAAGTCCCAGCGTCACGAGTATGACGGCGAGCATTCTGCCTCCGCGCGTGAAGAACATCATTTCTTTTCTGAATCCGTTTATCATAGTGCTTCACCTACTTCCATGTGCTTCCGACTATGTTGAGATAGACCTGTTCCAGCGTGGGGCGCGAGAGCTTTATCTCCGACGCGCTGATACCGTTGTCCAGCAGGAACTTCATAGCTTCTGCCATACCGGTCTCCCGATCCTTTATCTCCATAGCGGCAAGACCTGTCTTGTCATAATAGGTGACTTTAGTCGCGAATGGCGCTGTTCTGAGCAGATCGCCCGCCCGGTCGTCCGGAACCGGAAGCTGTATTTCGACACAGTCCGCGCCGTAGCTGCTGAGTATGTCTTCTATGCTGCCCTCAACAGCCAGCTTTCCGCCGGTGAGTATGCCCACGCGGTTTGCAACGCGCTCGACATCGCTCAGGATGTGGGTGCAGAGCAGGATAGTCGTTCCGCCGTCCGACAGGGCGCGGATTATGTTCATGACTTCGGCGCGGCCTTCCGGGTCAAGTGCCGAGGTCGGTTCGTCGAGTATCAGCAGC
>JAEEJW010000128.1 GCA_016282095.1 Ruminiclostridium sp.
CGATATTACTTTCGATTACGGCGACAGGGTGCTCAATATCAGCGGGTATGTATTCGACGGCAGCTGTATTGATGTTATTTACGATGTCACATATAAAGACTGCACTGTCGATGAGGCAACCGGAACAGAGTTCATTTTCTCCTGCGAAGAATCACAAACCGCTGTTTTCAGCCATTTTTATCAGACAGCGGCAGAAGCAAATACTGTGTATTGCCGCAGCCGGAGCTATCTTGATCTTCCGGACGGCATTGACAGCTTCGATATTCTTGTGAGCATGGACGGCGACGATCCCGAGGAGATACCGCCGGAACGCTTCACTGTTGCAATGCCGGAAGATGTTCAAACAATCAGGCTTTCGGAGCGTAAAGTATTTGAGAACGAAAACGGCGATGTTTATCTGAAAAAATTTATACTTTCGCCTCTCGGCGCATTTATGGAAGTCTCTGAGAGTGTCGGGTATCTTTCCTCGTTCGATCATAACGCATATCCGATATATGTGACCTACAATGACGGAAGCACAGTCGATCTTTCCGACTATACAGGCAATTTCGAGGGCAGTGCCGCGTATATGACCGAGGACGGCAGAGCCGTTATCGACTATATCATAGGTCAGAATATGAATATCTTTGACACCAAGCGTATAAGCTCAGTGCAGATATTCAATGAAGTAATAAAATTCGATTGAGAAAGGAACGGAATTATGAGAAGCTATGGTTTGCATCGTTCGTCAATAAGCAGATATATGGGACGCAGCAGCTTCAAGCGCAGCTCGATAGGCAGGAGAAACACCTACAAGGTAAGCGGCAGCACATTCAAGTCATATCTCGCGGAGGCACAGAAGATAGCCGATGAGATTGAAGCCGCAAAGGACGAAGGTACATCGGGGACATCAAAGAGCAGCCGCACAAAGGCAAAGGATTATACAACGACCGGCAGCAGGTTCAACAGTGGTGTTAAAGATATGAATAATGCGGCAAATGCTGTTAGAGAGCTGCTTGACGAAGATACTCCCGATCTTGAGAAAACGTATGACGAGGCAGTAAAGTTTGCCGAAGGATATAACGATATGTTCGCGGCAGTACGCAATTCATCAGGCAGCGCGGTCTCATCCAAAGCCCGTTATATTTCCGATGTTACAAAGCTCTTTTCACGCGCTCTGGGCGAGATCGGGATAACAGCGGATAAAAACGGCGACTTAAGCGTTGACAAAGAAAAATTCATTAAATCTGATATAAAGGATATTTCAAAGATATTTGAAGGGAAGTCGTCTTTTGCGGCACTGGTAAAGGAACAGACCGACAGCATTTCCGTGCTTTCCGCTATGAGTGCCGATACATATTCCGGAAGCAGCACGGCTGCGTATTCTTCCGCAATGAGCGGGTCGATTTTCAACAGGAAATTGTGATTATCCCGATTTAACGCTATTGAGCTTTTCTGCCGATAGTATATAGCTGTTTTAGCGAGCATCACTCTGAACACAGAATCGATCAATAATACAGTATTCCGATGATAAGATAAGCAAGAGCGTAAACTACTGCAAAACACTGCCGTGTTATAGTCTTTCTCATACACAAATCAGCACCCCGTACTGCTTTCACACAGTACGGGGTTTGTCAATTATTCTTCCGACCGCACATAAACGAGCGTGTCATACACATAAACCTTGTCGATCATGCCGATACCTCTTTTGTGGTCTGTATCCGACATCGGCTTTTCAAATACGAAGCGCTGATACTGTTCACCGGTTTTTGAATTATTCAGCAGCTCATGATCGTCCGCTTTCAGCTTTACCTCGGTCCCGTTTTTGAGCAGTACGCGCACCGGCGGCATATTGTCTTTGGTGAATTCTGTGCCCTCATATACAAGCTCTGCAGTGCTGTCGGAGATGTACACCGCATTGAGCGAAGCTCCCTCACCGAGCTCACTGACAACTATCGGAGCCATAGGTGTCGAGAGTTCAGAAATACAGTCTTTACCTTTTCTGATAAGCATATACCCGTCGGCAATGTTCGTTCCGTCGCTGAACGTGATCTCAAAGCAAGGCATGGGTTTTAAGGTGATGAGCGTTGCGGAGCGGTAGCCTTCTATACCGAGACCGTTTACCGGTGCGGATCCGTAATATCCGCGGTCGGCATTACCTTCACAGCAGAACACAGGCGCGATATTGCCCGGAACAGACCCGCCATCCGGTTCCTTGCCTTCCGTAAGCTGCACCGTGTAGTTGATCGTGCATCTCAATCCGTCATATTCTATCCCGTCGGTAGCAACTGTATAATCTCCTACGCGGAAATATGTCGCGTTCATACCGTTGCCGTTTATCGGAGGTTCGCCGTTAAGATATACGCAGACACCGCCGAGATATATGCTTCTTATCTGCTCGGGATCAACGACCTCATTGAATTTGACGATAGTACGCGCCGTATCATCAAGTACCTGCGTTGTGCAGAAGCCCGCGTTGTCAAGCAATACCTCCTTGCCGTTTTTCAGCACAACATACGGCTCCGTATGCAGGGACATATTGTAACTGAGGTCATAGTACGACTCAAAGTCCGACCAGTACCGCAGTATCAGACCCGACGGACACACAGTGATCTCATCAAGTATCGCGGCAGTCGTATCGCCTATCTTAAACTCATAGTCTGAATACTGCGGGTCGATGCAGCTTGCTGTACGCGCTTTCGGTTCGGAGTTGATGATAATGCTGTTCGCGGCATTTTCCGGACATTTCAGCGTGAACGGGATCCTACCCGCGGTTTCAAGCTCGGTATCATAGAATTTTACAGTTACTTCGTTATAACGCTCAAAGAAACGGTACCCGGCTTCATAGGAAACGGTATCTTCTGTTTCGGACAGTTGTCTGATCCCGATGAGTTCACATCTGTAACCGTCCCCGATCTCCACGCCATTGCGGACTTCTCCGTTTTTCACCTTGTCGGGTATCCCGCCCGCGTAGGTCACGTCATAATGCAGTACAAGCTTTGCCTTATCGAAATAATAGTCCGTGAATTTCACCTGTGCGCCGCATATATCGCTGTCTGTCCTCAGCGGCGAGAACATGATCTCCTGGTTCATTGCGCACGTCAGCGCCTTTTCGCTTATCTCGTTTTCCGACGGTGCAGCGATAGTGCCGGTGCCGTAAACAAGAGAGTTTCCAAAATATATTTTTGCGATATTCTTCGGGTCAACTCCGTTAAACTGATACCTGAGCCATACATCACGCAGTATCGGCTCAGCCCACGAAGCCTTCATATTCTCATGAATCTCTGTACCGTTTTTCAGCCGTATCGTAACGTCCGGCGGGTCAGAGCGTCTGTCAGCGTCGCACAGGAAAGATACAGCGGTCTTTGAAGCGTTTATCCGCTTGATATATATATTATTACCGTCGTCGAGCGTGACCCTGCTGTTTGTTTCAGCGTTGAGCACATTCGCGTTCTGCGGCAGCTCTGCTGTAAACTTATAGCTCTGCCTGCCGTCTGAGAACGTAAGCTCACACGGGTCTTTTATACTGTTCAGCATGACTTTTGTTCTTACTGTTCTCTTGCCGTCCCTGATATCACCCACATCACCGCCGACAAGACCGTCATAAATATCCGCAGTCGTTACCCAAATGCCCGTATCGGACGGGAAATCGGGTATCTCACCTTTGTAGGTGATATCATACGATAGATTCAGCGTCATACCGTCGTAGGTGTACCATTGAGGCTCGACGGTGCAGTTATCGAACTCGTACCTTGTTCCCTCGGGTATCTTGTTTTCATGATAGGTGAAGCTATAGCGCTGTTTGTCTGCTTCAACACCTTGTGTACTGCTGCCGTTCGGGTTAAAATATATAATTGCCGCCGAATATGCTTTTTCGGGTTCGAGCTCTATCGGCAAAGAGTATGTGCATAAATGGGTATAGGCATCTGCTTCCGGAACTTCGGTGAATGTACACAGCGCGTCATCGTGATCGTCGGCTGTGATATATTCTATCTCGCCGTCGGTCAGCGTGTACCCGATGTCAATTTTCGCATACATCGGTGAATAATTATCAGGATCGTCACCGGTGTACAGCACATTGAACATAGCTCCGAGCGTTTTTCCGTCATAGCTTACACCTGCCAGCCGCATCGTCGCGTCGTGAAACACGAGCGTCTTCCCTATCGCTTCGTGGATATCCGGCAGTGTTTCCGGGTCGGGAATATCCATAGTCGGCGGTATGAACTCCTCTCCCTCCGGGACGACCATTGTAGCGACTATCGCTGTAGCTTCGGGAGCGGATATCCCGGTTTCGGAAGCTGCGCCGCCGCCCTCTTTCAGTCCTCCGTGTTCATTCAGAAATTTCAGTCCGAACACTGCTCCCGTAAGCACCACAGCAGCTCCCGCTATCCCGAATACCGCATTACGAAGCCTGTGCTGTCTGTGCGGCTCACGTGAAACAGGTATTTCATGCAGAGTCCTTCCGTTTCCGACAACAACTGTATTTTTCTTTGCTTTCGCGCGGACGGCAGCCGAAAACTCGCTGTCTGTCATGCGCATTTTACTATTGCCGAGCGAATCGAACG
>JAEEJW010000129.1 GCA_016282095.1 Ruminiclostridium sp.
GCGCACGCACCGCATTGTCGATTACATCATTGCCACACCCCGGATGGCAGAGTACGAACGGGTCTCCGCGCAGATATACTCAATACTGCTGAAATACGCTGCGCCCGAGGATATCCACGTTTACAGCATCGACGAGAGCTTTGTGGACTGCTCGAAATACCTGCACCGGTACAATGAAGAAGCCCAACGCACAGGCAGGCACCCCGCCCATGTCATGGCCATGACTATGCTTCGGGAAGTGCTGTCGGCAACAGGCATAACGGCGACTGTCGGAATAGGCACGAATATGTACCTTGCCAAAGTCGCAATGGACATCGTCGCAAAAAAAGCGCCGCCCGACAAGGACGGCGTGCGTATCGCGGAGCTCAACGAGGACAGCTACAAATACCTGCTCTGGGATCACAGGCCGCTGACCGACTTCTGGCAGGTGGGAATGGGGAAGTCTGCGCGTCTTGAAAAGAACGGAATGCACACAATGGGCGATGTGGCACGATTCTCGATAGAAAACGAGGAATGGTTCTACAAGGAGTTCGGCATCGACGGAGAGATAATGATCGACCACGCATGGGGCATAGAACCTGTTACTATGCGCGACATAAAAACATATCGTTCGGAGGGGCATTCCCTGTCCCACAGCCAGGTGCTGCCGAGACCTTACAGATACAGCGAGGCTCATCTGGTTTTCATGGAAATGACAGATGTACTGGCAGCCGAGATGTTCGCAAAAAACGTCATAGCAAAAACGTTCGTGTGGTGGGTGAGCTACGACTGGAAATCACTGGAATACTGTCCGGAATATAACGGCGCGGTCTGCGTGGATTTCTACGGCAGACTGCATCCGAAGCACGCAACAGGCACCGCTGTGACTATGGAGCGGACTAATCTGTCGGATCTTATCGCCGGGGCTATAATGCCGGACATCGAAAGAAAAACCGACCACAGGCTGCTGTTCCGGAAAATCGGCGTTTGCGCGGCAGATGTAGTCGTTGACGAAGGATCTTATCAACTTGATTTTTTTACGGATTACGCCAGAATGAACAAGGAAAAACAATTGCAGGCGGCAATGCAGAGCGTTCGCGCCAGATTCGGGAAAAACTCCGTTTTGCATGGAATGAACTATCTGCAGGGCGCGACAACAAAAGAGCGGAACACACAGATCGGCGGACACAGGGCATAGCTGATCTGTTCTTTTCCGCGCCGTTCTGCGGAAAGGAAGATGTGATATGCTCGGATATATGGCAGTTCCCGATAATTTCAGATATGCCGATGTACTGCAGCACGGCAGACCGATCCACGCAATAAATGACAGTTTTGCGATAAAACACCCGGCAATGCCACTCGGCAAACGTGCAAAGATATTCAGCCCTTTCGACGCCCTGAAAGGCTTTTCCGAAGCGGTGGAAGCCAAAGACAAGCTGTACTGTGAGCGCATAGAGCTTTCCGAGGACGAGTGTGCCGGGCTTGACAGCAAGATAGCCGGTCTGCTTGAACTTGTACACGACGGCAGCTCCGCACGGGAAAACAATGTGGTCATCCGCGTGACGCACTTCGTTCCCTGTACTGATAAGGATAATAACGCTTTCGGGCGCCGCGGACAGTATGTTGAAACGAAGGGCGTCCTGACCTGCATAGATACAGTAAAGCGGACGCTCACTGCCGGCGGGGAGAAGATATTGTTCGGTGATATACTTAATATCGTTAAGGAATAGGAGAAATGTGCAGGATCTCACGCCGGCTCAGAGGCGGTCATTCAGCACAGTATGATACTGTGGGTATACAGATGTCCGCCATTCTTCGTTCATCCGAATGCATTCCATAAACAATAAAAGACGCAAGGATCAATTCCCTGCGTCTTTTTTTGTATTACATTTCACACCAGGTGCTGAAACACTCAGCCCGGCTGCGCCCGGAGCCGTTGAGATTTCAGCTTTCAAGCATATTCTTGCTCTTGGTAAGATAAACGAGGTAGATTATGTAGCATACAAAGGACAGGATACCGGCGATGAGTGCAAGAATGCCGCCTGTGAACTTGGCTATGGCCGCAAGAATAAGCTGAACAGTCTCAATAACGATGATGACATTTCCGAGAGAAACCATATCGTTTCTGCCAAGGTTCTTTGCAAGAGCGCTTATGCCCATGACAGTCAGAACAAAAACAGCAATTGTCAGAGCATTGCTGACAGATGCCGATATACCGGAGATCATTGTTCCACTTGTGCTGAAAAAAGCGCCGGCTATGGCTGCTACAAGCGAGAGAATCGCCATAGTAAAGGCGAGTTTGAAGTGTTCGGTCTCATCTACGGAAGCCCTTTTCAGGCCAAGGAGAGTAAAGATCAGAGATAAAACCAGAAGAACTGCGATTCCGATACCGCAGAGCAGAGCGACGAGACCCCCGGCCAATGCGCCAACCGCGGCACCTTCCGAACCGGTCACCAATGATTCGGTCGCACCTGCAAGCGCAGCCGTTCCGAGCAATGCAGCAACAATGCCGAGTCCTGCGCTGATGATCTGGAACGCTTCCGCCGCAATAAGCTTCTTCACGCCCTCATAAGCATTTGGATAAGTCATAATTTATTCCTCCTGAATTGAAAAATTAATTATATTTTATCGGCCCTGCCGATACTACCGGTTTATGGACTGTTTTTCCGAAGGCTTAATACGCTTCCGGTTTTACGCAGTCTGCATATATCTTTGCACGAAAAGCATATAAAGCAGCGGAATCGCCCCATTTATAAAATTATAGCAGTTTTGATGCACGTTGTCAACCATTTTACCAGATTGGTAATACTCCCGGGGTAAAAATATCGGTATAGAGTTATGTATAAATATGCAATACCGTTTATGCCGCATCGGGAAGCTCTGTATATCCGTACTTCGATAACAGATCATCGTAGGCTCCGAGAGCCTTGTCAAATCTTGCAATAATATCATCGCAGGCATACAGCCCGTCTTCGTTCTTCGCAAGCCCGTCAAATGAGAGCGAGAATCTTGCCGGCTGAACATTGTCACTGAGCAGAGTCAGCGCTCTGAGCTGTTCCGTTGTCTGATACACAAGCTCGGCAGTCATGTATTCCTTCCCGTCCTGCGAACGCCATTTGCAGAACATGAGCTTAACTCCGATAGGCGTCTTGCTTTCGACAGAGTAAGGCAGAGTGTATTCCTCTGCTTCCAGAGCCGCCAGTACGCTTCCGACATTCGAGTCGTGCCCGCAGAGGAATGTGAATTTCCGGCCGTCGGTATTCAGCTCGCTTTTTATCTCCTGCAGCAGCGGATGCGCGATATTGACGGAAACGAGAGGCGCGGTCATCAGCACATCACCGTACAGGTCTTTGATCCGGCTGATCTTTTTCCAGTCGTCATCAGAGAGCTTATGCCCGAAAGCGGCTTTTTCACTGTCGCTTTCTTCATAGTATTGAAGAACAAGAGCATCACTGACACTGCAGGCTGTTTTCAGCGAACCGGTCATTCCCGGCTCGGCATAGTTGTTTACCACTATCTCCGTATCGTCTGTGCGGAACTCCGTTATTTCACCTTTCCTGAACTTTTCCGAGTCTTTCAGATCTATAACATCGGTGAGCAGCTTGTAATTATCCGCGAGAGCCGCGATCTTATCATTGAACAACCCGTTTATCTGCGTCTTCACATCGGCCGCGTACTCATCTGTAACAAAAGTGAACTGCGGTGTGAACACAGGATCCATTTTATCAAATTCCATGTGATACTCGACTTGTGTATCTGCGGTGGGAAGCAGTCCTGCCGAGAAGTAACGGGCAGTAGCTATTGTGCGCTGCTTTGAATTTGAATATATCCTGACTTCGTTTTCGTCGGGGTGATAGTTCTTCGGAAACAGTCCTTCCTTCTCGAACCATTTGCGAAAATACTGCCCGAATTCGGTCTCAAGCGCTCCGCCGCGAAGCGAGAGTTCGCTCGGATCCGATGACCAGCCGAACCATTCATGCGGAGTTATCGTGCCAAGCAGTGAATCACCTCCGCTGAGCGGCGAGCGGATATTGTGGCGGCTGAGGATCACGGCCTGTTCCAGCTCATATTTTTCCGTGTCAGGCTTACCTTCGGAAACAGGGGAAGTACCTGCGGACGTCCCGGCTTCCTGTTTTGCATTTCCGCATGAACACATCTGGGTACAAATAAATACCGACAGCAGCAGAGTCAATATTTTTCTTATTCTCATAATCATCTACCTCTTTATAAGATATCGTTCGGTTTATTTTGCCTTACAGGTCATGGTGTCAACTCTCAGTCTGAACACCGCGACTCTGTCAAGCATTTTTTCCTCATAGTGCCATTCAGACCTGCCGGAAGCCTGTTTCATGATGCTGTTAAGTCCGATTATCTTTTCCTCTTTGTCATTGACCAGCTCAAGTATACCTGTACCGATAACACTCTGATATTCCGCGGAATAACCGCAGGCGCTTTCAGCTTCAAGCAGTGCATAATTACCGTCGATCTCAAAGCCGACTTTCGGCGATGCCGCGGCAAGCCCGTATTTTCTTCCTGCCTTTGCCCCATGAAAGTAAAACCTGTAACTGTCATTCACGATGACATATCCGTAGTTGACAGGTACAATATAGATATCTCCGTTATCGTAAAACGCGATCCTGATAATCTTTTCTTCGGAAATAAACGCTTCAATTGCGCCGGCATCTGTTATTTCCCTGTCATTTCGTCTCATTTTTATTCTCCTGTATTGATTTTGAAAAAACTGCTCCTTCTGATTAACAAAACGAGCAGTTTCTTACATTTCTTCAAGGCAAAACAATTGAAAAGCTTTACCCTGCTTTTTCATAAATCAGGCTGCCGGGAGCAGCTCGTTCCCATTCCGGGCGAAGCTGCCGCAGCTCCGTCTTAAACTCTCCTGAATACGGGCATGGTGTCAAGGGGAGCGGGCACTGTGACGAACTTACCGCCGTCGAAGGCTGTACCGTCGGCAAGGCTTTCCCACTTGCCTGCGGGGAGATATACCCTGACTTCACGGGCGCCGAGTGCCAGCACGGGAGCCACAAGATACTCCGGACCGAACATGAACTGATCGGGAAGATCCCAGCACTGCTTGTCCTCGGGGAACTCGTAGAACATTGTTCTTATCAGCGGAGCTCCTGTCTTTGACGTTTCTTCCATAAGTCCGGCTATGTAGTCCTTCATCGAGAGACGCAGTGCGAGGTACTTCTTCATTATCTCAAAGCATTCGTCACCGTAGCTCCAGATCTCGTTCGGATGACCGGTGTAGAGATATCCGCCGCCGAAGTCGCGGTCATCGAGCGCCGGGATATCCCAGTTGGGGCCGCGGTCGCCGTGCATACGGAATATCGGGCAGAATACAGCGTACTGATACCAGCGGATAAGCAGCTCAACGAAATCCGGATCCTTGTAGTCATCGGTCATGAATCCGCCGATGTCTGTCGTCCACCACGGGATACCTGCGAGGCCCATGCTCTGACCGGCAATTACCTGATCGCGGAAGGATTCGAAATTCGACTGAACATCGCCTGTCCATACAAGTCCGCGGTACTTCTGAGAACCTACCCATGCCGAGCGGATAAGATTGACGGCTTCGGTGTCACCCGTCTTTTCCTGACCTTCCGCAAAAGCACGGAGATACATCTTCGGATACTCGCAGCTCACCTTCGAGCCTCTGCCGGCATAGTAGCGGTGATTCTCGAAATCATAGGAAGCACTGTCAGGCTCGGAGTTGTCCAGCCAGAACAGGTCTATACCGCGGTCACGGTAATTGCGCTTGCAGGTTTCCCATACAAATTCGCGGGCTTCGGGATTGAAGAAGTCAACAGTCGCGCAGTCGCCCTGATAATCATAAGTCTGGAGAGAGCCGATGTCAGTGGAGCTTATGAGACCATACTGTTCCATTTTGTAGTAGTTCTCGCTGCGCTTGTCAACGGACGGCCACACAGACACCATTATCCTGGTACCCATACCGTGCAGTTCTTCCACCATGGCATTGAACTTGTCATCAGGCCAGTACTTCTTGTCAAACTTCCAGTCACCCTGATAAGGCCAGTGGAAGAAGTCTATGACGATAACATCGAGGTGTATGCCCAGTTCCTTGTATTTGCGGGCAACTTCAAGGACTTCCTCGGGTGTGCGGTAACGGAGCTTGCACTGCCAGAGGCCGAGGTAGTCTTTGCTCATAACGGGTGCTCTGCCGACACACTCGGTGTAGTTGCGGACGATGTCAGCGGGAGTCTCGTCGGCGGTGATCCAGTAGTCGATCATATCGGATTCGGTCGATACCCACTTGGTGATGTTCTTTCCGAAAGCCACCTCACCTGTGGCGGGGTTGTTCCAGAGCATACCGTAGCCGCGGTCGGAGATCACGAAAGGCACGGAGACCTGAGAATTGCGCTGCTCAAGCGGAAGAGTGCAGCCCTTGAGTTCGAGAATAGGCATCTGATACTGACCCATGCCGTAGAGCTTCTCATCGGGATCCGCCTCAAACCGCACGGTAATCCTGAAATCGTCGGAGGATATGCCCTTGTACTCACGGCCTATGAGCTTGTAGCAGATAGGATGTTTTCTGATTGAGCCGCCGTAGCAGCTGTAATATTCCTGTAAAATGAGCTTATCATCACGGTAGATGCAGATTATGCCGACTTCGTTGACTGTGGCTTTGATCCTGCCGTTCACGATCTCGGCATGTTCGCCGTCGGCAGCTATCGAGACCTTTGCGTCATGTGCAACTTCTTCGGTAAGTGCGTGTGCATGACCGGGCATCTGAGCGCGGCGGGTTGCGCGGAAACGGAGGGCGTTCTTTCCCCAGCCGTCTATTATGACTGTCTCGTCACGCAGTCTCATGAACAGGCTGCCGTTATTGTCACTGAATCTTATCATAGCGTTACTCCTTGCCTTTCCGGTTTGCGGAAACGTTTTATTCCTTTTTATTATACACTATTCAGAGTAAAATTTCAAGGGGGGAATTTGTATTTTTTTCATAAAAAACAGTCAGTCCTGCTCCCGGAACAAATTACGAAAATGTTAACCGCGAGTATCATCGGTGTTAAAAAGCCGTTCTTTACAAACAAACGGCAGTATGCTATAATACAGACAACGGAGGTGGAGAAATGTCTATACAGTTCAACAATCTCAAAATATTCCGCATGAAGGAAGGACTTACTCAGGAGGACATAGCCGGAAAGCTGAATGTCTCCCGACAGTCCGTGGCAAAGTGGGAGCGCGGCGAGTCGCTGCCGGACCTTGAAAGCTGCATCAAGCTGGCGGAAATATTCGGCGTGACTGTGGATGTGCTTGTGCGCAATATGAACGAAATTCCCCACAGCGGTGATGAAGGAAAGCACTTCTTCGGCATCTCGCGGCTCAACGAAAAAGGACAGATAACCCTGCCCGCGGAATGCAGGAAAGTATTCGGCCTTAAAGCCGGAGATTCTCTTCTGGTGCTCGGAGATGAAGAAAAGGGCGGCATCGCTCTGGTGAACATCGGAAAAAATGTATAACAGCATGGAACGGCGGCCGCACCGGCTCCGTACGATTCAGGGAGAAAAGAAATGTATGCGATAGAAACAAAGGGACTGGTCAAGAAATACAAGACAAAAACAGCCGTGAAAGGCATAGATCTGACGGTCGGCGAGGGTGAACTTTTCGCTCTTCTGGGTGTGAACGGCGCCGGAAAGACTACTACCATAAGAATGCTTGCCTGCCTCTCAACGCCCAGCGAAGGCGAGGGCTTCGTTGAGGGTCACAGCATACTCACCGACAAGACCGCCGTAAAAGCGATGATCGGCATCTCGCCCCAGGACACCGCCGTAGCGGAGAAACTCACCGTGCGTGAGAATCTCGCATTCATAGCGGATGTTTACGGACTTGATAAGACGAAGGCAAAGGCACGCGTGGACGAGATGATAAGTATGTTCGGACTCGGCGAGTATGAAAATACACGTGCAAAGACACTCTCGGGCGGCTGGAAGCGCAAGCTCAGCATTGCCATGGCGCTGCTCCCGGAGCCCCGGGTGCTGTTCCTTGACGAACCTACGCTGGGTCTCGACGTACTCGCAAGACGTGAGCTATGGCGTGCGATCAAGAAACTGAAGGGCAAGATGACTATAATACTTACCACGCACTATATGGAGGAAGCCGAGGAGCTGTCCGACCGTATAGCGATAATGATAGACGGAAGTTTTGCTGCAGTCGGCACCCTTGCCGAGATCGAAAGAAAAGCGGGCGTAACGGGACTTGAAAACGCGTTCGTGGCTATAGCGGAGGGAGGCAGAGAATAATGAAAAGAGCATTGGCGTTCACAGGGCGCAACATAAAGGAGCTTATGCGGGATCCGCTCAGCTACATATTCTGCCTCGGTTTCCCGATGATAATGCTGGTAATAATGTCGGTGATAAACGAAAGCATCCCCCCGGAATCCGGAATGACGCTGTTTCAGATCGGCAAGCTCTGCGGCGGCATACTGATATTCGGGCAGACTTTCATCATGCTGTTCACTGCTCTTACCGTTTCACAGGACAGAAGCGGTTCGTTTCTCGTCAGAATGTATGCTACCCCGATGGTGTCGGCAGATTTCGTCGCCGGCTATACCCTGCCTCTGCTGATAATAGCTCTTGCGCAGGGTCTTATGACAGTCGCGGCATCTTTCGTGATATCTCTCATATCCGGTGGTGAATTCAGCATACCCGGAGCGCTGCTGGCGACAGCGGCTTCTATTCCCTCCGCGCTTATGTTCACAGGCTTTGGAATACTGTTCGGAACTCTTTTCAACGAGAAGGCCGCTCCGGGTCTCTGCTCTATCATAATCTCACTCGGCTCGTTCCTTGGCAGCGTATTCTTCGACGCAGAAGGCACAGGCGGTGTCATGCTCACGATCTGTAAAATATTCCCGTTCTTCTACTGTACAAAGTGTGCGCGTGCTGCGATAGCACTTGACCTGTCGGCAGAGAACTTCCTGATTCCGCTCGCCATAGTTTCCGCGTGGGCAGTCGTCCTCACCGGCCTTGCTGCTCTCGCATTCGGCTCCCGCATGAAAGCAGATTTATCGTAATGGCCGCTGCAAAGAGTCGCTTGCGCTTGAGTTGCCTCCGGCGGCCAACCCCTTTAAAAAGGGTTTGGATCCCTAAACAAACCGCTTCGCCTTGCTGCCCGTTATGCAGTACTCCTTTTGAAAGTAAAGAATACCTGCTCCATGAAAAGGAGCAGGTATTTTCGTGTAAAGATATCGATAGCAGGGATTCCCCAGCCCCGAACGCAGAGATCCTTTACTTTCTCTTTCTGGAAACGAGGGCAGCGGCAGCGCTTACCGCAATCATACCGATACCGACGAGACCGGCGCCTGTACGCGGATTGGTCTCAGCCTCGATATCGGGAACGGCTTCGATCTGCGGACCTATTCTGACAGGGGAAGCAGTATAGGCTACTACATAAGTTGAAAACTTATCGGAACGGAATGTAAGAACGCGCGTGTCGGGATCAAACTTTGTATCAAGAATTGTGATCTCATCATTGTGTATACGCAGCACCTTGAATATACGGCCTTCGGTTTCAATATCTTCGGGCAGTGTGAGAGCTATAGTGAGCTTGCCTTTGGTCTCGGTTACCTGTCTCACTTTTTCGCCCGTGGTCTTTTTCAGATTGATATTGATGTATGCGGCAACTGCGTAGCCTGTACTTTCGGTAAGAGCCTTTTCATCTTCACCGGGCTCAAACTCATCTGTACTGAAGAAGAAATATACATTCTCGCCGTCAGCCATGGCATCGTAATCTCTGTCAGTCAGTACAGCTTCCATAAGATCTTCGGGATCGGAGTCTATCTCTGCACAGCCGTAGTTGACTGAAGGTACGGAAATATCCTCGAATTCTCCCCTGGTCTCGGGAACTGTCGTGGTATCTTCTGGTTCATCGGTTTCAATAACATCGGGAGAATCCTGCCCGCCGGTCGTATCCTCGTCAGACAACGAACCGCTGTACTCCGGAGCATAGACCGGATTCACATATGTTTCCGAAGCACTTGTGCTTGTCGCAGCAGCACCGCCGTTATTGCCATTACCGTTTTTGCCGTTGTTGCCGTTATTGCCGTTGTTCCCATTGCCGTTATCGTTCTGTGCCGACACACCTGCGGCAAAGCATGATACCGCGATCATCGCAGACAGAACCGCGCTTATAACAGTCTTTGTACGTTTCATGATCAAATAC